>NZ_JADCKU010000010.1:0-175759 GCF_014982165.1 Enterobacter cloacae complex sp. P24RS | reverse complement strand
GTCTCCTCTTCTATGCCAGTTATAACTGTTACCCATGTATCCGGTCTAAAGTGTTACCCATGTTTCCGGTTCATACCCGCTGCCTGCCCGGCAAGAAGCCTTACTTTTTCGATGAGACCGCGCTGCCTGCATCTTTGGTCAGGCGCAGCGTGTCAAACATCCCCACCAGGCAGATTAGCGCGATCGCCACAAATGCCAGCCGGAAGCTCATTCCCGGCATGGCGGTAAGCCCCATCGCCTCGCTGACTGTTTCCCCGATACGAATACCAATTGCCCCGAGTGAGATCCCAAGCCCCACGGCAAGCTGCGTTGCGGTTGAAAATAACGTATTGGCGTAGCTCATCTGCGCCGGGGGCACATCCGCAAAGGCCAGCGTACTGACCGCCGTAAACTGAACCGAGCGGAAAACGCCGCCCAGATAGAGGATCAGCATCACGAGCCACACCGGGGTCTGCGGAGTGATAAACGCGCAGGCCAGCAATGCCATCACATTCAGCGCACCGTTAATCAGCAAAAGCCGCTTAAACCCCAGGCCGCGGATCAGGGGCGTCGTCGCGGGTTTAATGGTGAGATTGCCAACGAAAACGGCCAGCACCAGCAGTCCCGAATGGAACGCATCCATGCCAAAGCCGACCTGAAACATCAGCGGTAGCAGGAACGGGACCGCGCTGATGGAAGCGCGAAACAGCGATCCGCCGTACAGGGTGACGCGAAACGTCGGCACTTGCATCGCATCGAGCCCGATCATCGGCCAGGCTGCCCGTTTAAAATGACGCAGCGCCAGGCCCAACGCGACAAAACCGACGATGAACAGCGTGGCCGTTAATCCTGCCCGGAGAGGCTGTCTTCCCATCAACTCCATCGCGTACACCAGGCTTACCATGGCAAGGGTGGTGACAACAAAACCCGGCAAATCAAACGGCCGTCGCGTATCTTCATGCAGGTCAGGAATGATGCGCAGCGCCAGCAAAATGGCGATGAACCCCAGCGGCACGTTAATAAAGAAGATCCAACGCCAGTCGGCATAGCTTGTGATGAACCCGCCCAGCGGCGGGCCGATGATTGGCGCAACCAGCGCAGGCCAGGTCAGGGTGGCGATTGCCGTGATGAGCTGGTGTTTTGGCGTTGTGCGTAGCACGGCCAGGCGGCCAACGGGCACCATCAGCGCGCCGCCTATGCCCTGGAGCACGCGCATCGCCACGAACTGCTCCAGCGTGGTGGACAGGCCGCAAAATACCGAGGCCAGCGTGAAGATTGCCAGCGCGAGGGCGAACACTTTGCGTGCGCCGAAGCGGTCGGCAATCCAGCCGCTGGCGGGGATCAGCACGGCCAGGGTAATCAGATAGGCGCTGATACCAATATTCAGATCCACGGCCTGTACGCCAAAGCTCTTGGCCATGTCCGGCAGCGCGGTGGCAATCACCGTCCCGTCCAGAAACTCCATAAAGAAAGCACCGGCCACCAGCAGCGCCGCAGGCGAGAGTCTACGGCCCTCTTTGCCGGTTAGGTTTTCACTCATTCTCTTCCTGCCCGTTCAAAAAATTTTATAAAAATTTACTGGAATTTATAAGTCCGTAAGATGCGGATTTATCTTGGCTTTTTTTAACAAACCAGCAGCACTGTGGGGTTAGCAACCGTGATGCAGGTCACAAAACGGTTGATTTTTGTGATGGTGGTCATATTATAAGCGTATTGACAATAACACCTGCATAACACGTTACTGGAGCAATATAATGAAACTGCGCAAAATCCTGAAAAGCATGTGGGCGAACTACTGCACGACGTTCAAAGACGTCCCACCGGGTGCGATGTTCTGATAAAAAAAACCTGCTTCGGCAGGTTTTTTTATGTCTGCGAACGACGAGAGGGAGATGGAAGGGCGTCTGTTTTGCTACTATGGCGGCCTTTCAATAAGGAGAAACCCATGTCACAAAACCTGAGCGCCGATCAGGAACTGGTATCTGACGTCGTCGCCTGCCAGCTGGTTATCAAACAAATCCTTGATGTAATTGACGTTATCGCGCCGGTAGAAGTGCGCGAAAAGATGTCGACCCAACTGAAAAACATCGATTTCACCAACCATCCTGCCGCGGCGGATCCGGTTACGCTCCGCGCGATCCAGAAAGCGATCGCGCTGATTGAACTCCGCTTCACGCCGCAGGGTGAGTCACACTAAAATAAACCGATGTTTTAAAATTAGAAACTGTTTTCTGATTATGCGTTGAAGGGCGACAGAGCCTGTCGCCCTCAGAAGGGTCAGAAGAACGTCTGCACCAGCAGATAGCTCACCACGCAGGCGCAGCTGACGCCAATCAGCCCCGGCAGAATAAAGCTGTGGTTAATGATGAATTTGCCGATGCGGGTGGTGCCGGAGCGATCGAATCCGATACAGGCCAGATCGCTCGGATAGGTGGGCAGCACAAAGTAGCCGTATGACGCCGGGAAGAAAGCAACCAGCATTTTCGGATCGATGCCCAGCATCAACCCCATCGGGGCGACGGCGGTCAAGGCCGCGGCCTGGCTGTTGACCAGTTTTGAGACCAGAAACAGCACGATGGCATACGTCCAGGGATGGCTCTTCACGACCCCCTCCAGCGCCATTTTCAGCTCGTCGAGATGCGCCTGAAAAAAGGTATCGCTCATCCACGCCACGCCAAACACCGAGAAAATGGCGACCATCCCCGCCTTAAACACTGCCCCGTTTGAAATTGCCGATGCATTGACCTTGCAGGTCATCAGCATGACGGCCCCGGCAATCAACATCATCATTTGAATGACAAGATTCATCGACAGAGCCGTCATTTTACCTTTGATCTCAAAGGCTGGGCGTAGCGCTGGCACTGCCCCCAGCAGCACCACGACGGCAATACCGGCGAAGAAAATCCACGTTGACCAATAGGCCTGTTTCGGGAAGCGCTGATCCATTAGCGTCTCCGTTCCCCCGTAGATAAACTCCCGCTGTTTCGGATCTCTCAGCTTTTCCTGAAACTCAGGATCGTCTGCCAGGTTCTTCCCGCGGCGTAAGCTCCACAGCGCGGCGATAGCGACGCCACACAGCGAGGCCGGTACGGAGACGGCCAGGATTTCGAGGATCCCCCACGCGTGGCCGATACCGTGCTGCGCACCCAGAATGGACACTAGCGACACGACGGCCACGGAAACGGGGGAGGCGGTGATCGCCATCTGAGATGCCACCGAGGCCACCGCCATTGGTCGTTCCGGACGTATGCCTTTTTTCAGGGCAATATCCGCGATAATGGGAAACATGGTGTAAACGACGTGGCCGGTCCCGCAGAGAAAGGTCAGCGTCCAGGTGGTAAATGGCGCGAGAAGGGTGATGTGCTGGGGATGTTTACGCAGCAGACGCTCCGCGAACTGCATCATCACGTTCAGGCCTCCCGCAGTCTGTAGCGTGGCCGCGCAGCCGATGACCGCAAGGATCGTGAGCATCACGTCAACCGGGGGTTTACCGGGTTGCAGACCAAAGACAAAACTCAAAATAAACAGGCCGATGCCGCTTATCAGTCCCAGTCCCATACCGCCGAAGCGTGTGCCTATCAGCAGGCAGAGGATAATGACAATAAACTCAATGGTGATCATGATGCTCCCTCGTCAATGAATGTAATTAAACAAATCATTACACGATGTGTGGTTATTCATTGGGAGCGAGATCTGATTTGTTAAATGTCAGTAAAAGCAGGGAGTTGGTACCCACTCCCTGACGGGAGCGGGTGAAAGGGATTAGTGGTGCTGAACGGTGGCAAGGTCCAGAAGATGGCGGTCCGTCTGCTCCAGGCAAATACCCGCGCGCTTCGCGTTGCGGATTTCATCTGCGAGTGTTTTCAGCAGCATGCCATCCTGCTGCTGCTCTCTGTCCATATCTCTTAAAAACCTGAAGGTCGTGATGTCCTGTTGCGCTTTGGCTTCATCAGCCAGCTTGCTCAGTGTCGCACAGCGCTGCTCATACTCTTCGAGCGTTTTCTGAAACAGTTCTTCCAGAGAAGAGTAATTATCTTCAATCGTTTCAAGCTCTTTTACGGTGGGGTTTGCCCCGACGGCTTTTAAAAAGTTAAAGACACGCATCATGTGCGTGACGTTACTTTGCGCCTGAGTACGAAAGAAGGTGGCAGTGCCGTTGAGGCTTTTTCTGGAACACCACGCGCTCAAATGCAGATGCAGATTTGAAGCGTAAAACTCCAGGTTCATCTGGGCATTCAGTTTTTGCATCATCGTTTGGGTAGTCATACTCATATCCTTATTGACTGTGGGACTTGATGTCCGCTACTTAACCTGACCTGGCAGGTATTGACGATTGAATGGCAGAAAAAGATTTCTGCAAGGTAAAGAAACTCGAAAATTCACTTCCTGTGTTCGATTTAAATAAGCATACGCTTCTCTTCGAATTAAGAAAACTCTTAATTGGGCTGTGTTTACCATACATTACAAATTTAAATATAGCGCAGAATAGAAAACAGGCGACAAGTCGGATTGTTTTTTAATTATATGATTTTATTGATTTAAAAAAGAATAACGCTCATTTTTATCGTTTCAGGAAACCTTCTTTGGCGGGAAATTCTGCGAAAGTGTTAAATGAGAAATAATATCTGCAAATATATCCTGCTGTAGGAAATTTGAGCTAAATCAATTTTACCGCAATATACGGTTCTGTGATCGCGTCGCAAGATTGTCATCTGACATGGTGTAAAAATGAAACAATGTTTTATATCGTTTCATCCGTTGAGGTTTATGATGACTAAAGTTGCGGTGCTGTTGGCACCAGGTTTTGAAGAAGCAGAAGCGATTATCACTATTGATATTCTGCGCCGCTTGCAGATTGAGGTGGAAACGCTGGCCTGCACGGAGTCCCGTGCGGTAGTGAGTTACCACAATATTCCCATGGTGGCCGACAGTACGCTAACGGAGCGCAGTGAGACGCTTTATGACGCGGTGGTGTTACCCGGCGGGCCGCAGGGAAGCGTCAGCCTCGCGGCTAACCGCGAGGTGATACGCTTTATTTCCGCGCACGACGAGCGCGGCAAGCTCATCTGTCCCATCTGCTCTGCGGCAGCGCGGGTTCTCGGCGGCAACGGGTTGCTCAAGGGGCGCCGCTACGTCTGTTCCGGCGATCTGTGGGAAACCGTTAATGACGGGGTTTATGTGGATGCGCCGGTCGTAGAGGATAACAACCTTATCAGCGGTAAGGGCCTGGGACACGCTTTTGACTTTGCGCTGACGCTCTCTGCTCGTCTGTTGGGCGACGACGCCCCCGTTCGCGATCATGCGGAACACATCTATTACTCCTGGTAATTTCCTGCCGGGCGCTCAGGCGTCCGGATGACAGGGACGTCTTAGCTGACCTTATGGATAATTCTGCTTAATCCCTTCCCATTTGTAGGACAATTACGGCCTTTTTTATGTCATTTTTCGCTGAATTTATGTACGCAATTACTGTAATTCTGCGGTGTGATGGCGCTCTCTTATGGATGATTAATTTCCCGCTAAAACTATCTCCAGCAATAACGCTTATGACGAGGTAAGCGCTAATGCCTTGTTTTAAGTCCGATTAAATAAGCTGTTCGCCATTATTCCCTACAGATAAGAATACTTAAGCTGGAGTTTACCATGCACAAATTTACTAAAGCGCTGGCGGCCATCGGCCTGGCTGCCGTTATGTCACAATCCGCTATCGCTGAAAATTTAAAGCTCGGTTTTCTGGTCAAACAGCCTGAAGAACCGTGGTTCCAGACCGAATGGAAATTTGCTGATAAAGCCGGGAAAGATTTGGGATTTGAGGTGATTAAAATCGCCGTGCCTGACGGCGAGAAAACGCTGAACGCCATCGATAGCCTGGCGGCCAGCGGCGCAAAAGGTTTCGTTATCTGTACCCCGGATCCAAAACTGGGTTCGGCTATAGCCGCGAAAGCGCGCGGTTACGATATGAAAGTCATTGCCGTTGACGACCAGTTCGTGAATGCCAAAGGCAAACCGATGGATACCGTTCCGCTGGTGATGATGGCGGCCACCAAAATCGGTGAGCGTCAGGGTCAGGAGCTCTATAAAGAGATGCAAAAACGCGGCTGGGATGTGAAAGAGACCGCCGTAATGGCCATTACCGCTGACGAGCTGGATACCGCCCGTCGTCGTACCACGGGCTCCATGGACGCGCTGAAGGCGGCCGGCTTCCCGGAAAAACAGATCTACAAAGTGCCGACCAAGTCCAACGATATCCCGGGCGCCTTTGATGCGGCGAACTCCATGCTCGTCCAGCATCCGGAGGTGAAACACTGGCTGGTGGTGGGCATGAACGACAACACCGTGCTGGGCGGCGTGCGTGCAACGGAAGGTCAGGGCTTTAAGGCACCGGACGTGATTGGGATCGGCATTAACGGCGTTGACGCCGTGAGCGAACTGTCTAAAGCGCAGGCAACCGGCTTCTACGGCTCCCTGCTGCCAAGCCCGGATGTCCACGGCTACAAATCCAGTGAAATGCTCTACAACTGGGTGACCAAAGGGGTTGAGCCGCCGAAATTCACCGAAGTGACCGACGTGGTGCTGATCACCCGCGATAACTTCAAAGAGGAGCTGGCGAAAAAAGGACTGGGCGGTAAGTAATACGCTGTGATTGCGCCCCTCACTCGCCGTGAGGGGCCAGACGTACACACTACAGGAATCACGGAGTCGTTATGCAACAGTCTGATCCGTATCTCTCTTTCCGCGGCATCGGGAAAACGTTCCCCGGCGTAAACGCGCTGACCGATATCAGCTTCGACTGCTATGCCGGCCAGGTTCACGCCCTGATGGGGGAGAACGGCGCGGGAAAATCCACGCTGCTAAAAATCCTCAGCGGCAACTACACGCCCACCACCGGTACGCTGGCCATTCGCGGCGAAGAGGTGGCCTTTGCCGACACCACGGCCGCGCTAAACGCGGGTGTCGCCATCATCTATCAGGAGCTGCACCTTATTCCTGAGATGACCGTGGCGGAGAACATCTATCTGGGCCAGCTTCCGCATAAAAGCGGCGTGGTCAACCGCTCGCTGCTCAACTATGAAGCGGGCTTGCAGCTGAAGCACCTTGGGCTGGATGTCGATCCGCAAACGCCCCTTAAGTATCTCTCCATCGGCCAGTGGCAGATGGTGGAAATTGCCAAAGCGCTGGCGCGTAACGCCAAAATCATCGCTTTCGATGAGCCAACCAGCTCGCTCTCCGCGCGCGAAATAGAAAACCTCTTTCGCGTGATCCGCGAGCTGCGCAAAGAGGGCCGCATCATTCTGTACGTTTCTCACCGTATGGAAGAGATTTTCGCCTTAAGCGATGCCATCACGGTGTTTAAGGATGGCCGCTACGTGCACACCTTTACCGATATGGAGCAGGTCAATCATGACCAGCTGGTGCAGGCGATGGTCGGACGCGATCTGGGTGATATCTACCACTGGAAACCGCGCGAATACGGCCCGGAGCGTCTGCGTCTGGATAACGTTAAAGCGCCCGGCGTTCGCACGCCTATCTCACTCTCGGTGCGCAGCGGCGAAATCGTCGGGCTGTTTGGCCTGGTGGGAGCAGGGCGTAGCGAGCTGATGAAAGGGCTGTTTGGCGGTACGCGCATCACCCAGGGCCAGGTCTTCGTCGACGGGAAAAAGGTGGATATTCAGAAGCCTGCCCAGGCGATTAATGCGGGCATCATGCTCTGCCCGGAGGATCGAAAGGCCGAAGGCATCATTCCTGTACACTCGGTGCGCGACAACATCAACATCTCTGCCCGGCGCAAGTTCATCCGTGCGGGATGCCTGATTAACGACGGCTGGGAGGCGAGCAACGCGGATCACCATATCCGTTCGCTGAACATCAAAACCCCCGGCGCTGAACAGCTGATCATGAACCTGTCCGGCGGCAACCAGCAGAAAGCGATTCTGGGTCGCTGGCTGTCGGAAGACATGAAGGTCATTTTGCTCGACGAGCCGACGCGCGGCATCGACGTCGGGGCGAAACACGAAATTTATAACGTCATCTATGAGCTGGCAAAACGCGGCGTGGCGGTGCTGTTCGCCTCCAGCGATCTGCCTGAAGTGCTCGGCGTTGCCGACCGTATCGTTGTGATGCGCGAAGGCGAAATTGCCGGTGAATTGTTGCATGAACAGGCGAATGAACAACAGGCGTTGAGTCTCGCCATGCCTAAAGTTAGCCAGGCTGTCGCCTGAGTAAGGAGTCAATGATGTCCTCTGTTACTACATCCGGAGCGCCGAAGTCGGCCTTCAGCGTTGGCCGCATCTGGGACCAGTACGGCATGCTGGTGGTTTTTGCCGCCCTGTTCGTTGCGTGCGCGATTTTTGTGCCAAACTTCGCGACCTTCATCAACATGAAGGGGCTGGGGCTGGCGATCTCCATGTCCGGCATGGTGGCCTGCGGAATGCTGTTCTGTCTGGCCTCCGGCGATTTTGACCTGTCGGTCGCCTCGGTGATTGCCTGTGCCGGCGTCACCACCGCCGTGGTCATCAACATGACCGAAAGCCTGTGGATCGGCGTATTTGCCGGGCTGATGCTCGGCGTGCTGAGCGGCCTGGTGAACGGCTTCGTGATTGCGCGCCTGAAGATTAACGCCCTGATCACGACGCTGGCGACCATGCAAATCGTGCGCGGTCTGGCCTATATCATCTCTGACGGTAAGGCGGTGGGGATTGAAGACGAGCGCTTCTTCACGCTGGGCTATGCTAACTGGCTGGGCCTGCCCGCGCCTATCTGGCTGACGGTCGCCTGTCTGATCCTGTTCGGTTTCCTGCTTAACCGCACCACCTTTGGCCGTAATACCCTGGCAATTGGCGGTAACGAGGAAGCGGCGCGCCTGGCGGGGGTGCCGGTTGTGCGCACCAAGATCATTATCTTCGTGCTTTCCGGGCTGGTATCGGCGGCGGCGGGGATTATTCTGGCGTCGCGCATGACCAGCGGCCAGCCAATGACCTCTATCGGCTATGAGCTGATTGTCATTTCAGCCTGCGTTTTGGGGGGCGTTTCCCTCAAGGGCGGCATCGGAAAAATCTCATATGTGGTGGCGGGGATCCTGATTCTGGGGACCGTGGAGAACGCCATGAACCTGCTTAATATTTCTCCGTTCTCTCAGTACGTCGTGCGCGGCCTGATCCTGCTGGCAGCGGTGATATTCGACCGTTACAAGCAAAAAGCGAAGCGCACCGTCTGATTTATTTTTAGTCACCAATATGCTCAACTATTAACCATAGTTGACCCCCTGACCGGCCCGCCAGTTTTGCTGACGGGCCGGTTGCTAAATGGCGAGCAGCGTCACACTGTCTATACTTACATGGCTGTTTTGCTAACCGTAAGGAGGATTAGGGTGGCTGACTTGTTAACCGCACCGCCTGTACTGCCCGGAAAATTTGCTTTCTTTTTTGACCTCGACGGGACGCTCGCCGGGATTGAGCCGCATCCTGATGACGTCGTTGTACCGGATACGGTGTTAGAGAATTTGCAGCAGCTCTCACGACAGAACGAGGGGGCACTGGCATTGATTTCAGGGCGCTCAATGGCTGAGCTGGACGTGCTCGCCAGTCCTTATCACTTTCCGCTGGCCGGTGTACACGGAGCGGAGCGCCGCGACATCCATGATCAACTGCACATAGTTTCACTCCCCGATACGCTGATTCAGGCGCTGCATGCGCAACTCTCTTCGGCACTGGAACTGCTTCCTGGTACGGAACTGGAAGCCAAAGGCATGGCCTTTGCGCTGCACTACCGTCAGGCACCCCACCATGAGTCGGCGATCTTTGCGCTGGCAAGAAGCGTGGCGGAAGCCCATCCGGAGCTGGCCTTACAGCCGGGTAAATGTGTGGTTGAGATTAAACCGGCAGGCATTAATAAAGGCGCTGCCATTGCAGCGTTTATGGCGGAAGCACCGTTCAAAGGGCGTACGCCTGTATTTTTTGGGGATGACCTGACCGATGAGGCCGGGTTCAGCGTGGTAAACCAGGCCGAGGGCATGTCTGTCAAGGTCGGGCCTGGTGAAACCATTGCCGGATGGCGTCTGGAAAATGTCGCCAGCGTCTGGCAGTGGATATCTGACGTCGCTAACCAGCAACAACAACAAATAGCGCAAAACAACGGGAGAAATCATTATGGGTCGCTTAGTCGTCGTCTCTAATCGCATCGCACCGCCGGATGATAAAAAAGCCAGTGCCGGTGGACTGGCGGTCGGGGTATTAGGTGCCCTCAAAGCCGCGGGTGGTCTCTGGTTTGGCTGGAGCGGTGAAATCAGTAATGATGAAAAACCGCTAAACAAGGTGTCGCGGGGCAATATCACGTGGGCCTCTTTCGCCCTCAGCGAAAAGGACTACGATGAATATTATTCCGAGTTCTCGAACGCCGTGCTGTGGCCTGCGTTCCACTATCGTCTGGATCTGGTGAAGTTCCAGCGTGAATCCTATGAAGGCTATATGCGCGTCAACGCGCTGCTGGCAGATAAACTGCTGCCGCTCATCGAAGAAGACGATATTTTATGGATCCACGATTATCACCTGCTGCCCTTCGCCAGGGAGCTGCGTAAACGTGGCGTGAAGAACCGCATCGGCTTCTTCCTGCATATTCCTTTCCCGACTCCGGAGATTTTTACGGCGCTGCCGCAACATGAAGAGATCCTGGAGGCGCTGTCCGATTACGACCTGCTCGGGTTCCAGACGGAAAACGACAGGCTGGCTTTCCTCGACAGCGTGTCGGGTAAAACGCGGCTTGTCACTCACGGCGGAAAATCTCACACCGCGTGGGGGCGAAATTTCCATACCGAAGTCTACCCGATTGGTATTGAGCCTGACGAAATCGCCGAACAGGCCTCCGGCCCGCTGCCGCCGAAGCTTGCGCAGCTTAAGAACGAACTTAAGCACGTTAAGAACATCTTCTCGGTCGAGCGCCTGGATTACTCCAAAGGGTTGCCGGAACGATTCCTTGCTTACGAAACCCTGCTGGATAAATTCCCGCAGCATCACGGCAAGATCCGCTATACACAGATAGCGCCAACCTCGCGCGGTGAGGTTCAGGCCTATCAGGATATTCGTCACCAGCTGGAGACCGAAGCAGGGCGCATCAACGGACGTTACGGCCAGCTCGGCTGGACACCGCTTTTCTATCTGAATCAGCACTTTGAGCGCAAAATCCTGATGAAGGTGTTCCGCTATGCTGACGTCGGCCTGGTCACACCGCTGCGCGACGGGATGAATCTGGTGGCAAAAGAGTATGTTGCAGCACAAGATCCTGCTGACCCTGGCGTGCTGGTGCTGTCACAATTTGCCGGTGCGGCAAACGAGTTAACCTCAGCGCTGATTGTGAACCCTTACGATCGCGATGACGTGGCCAATGCCCTGAACCGCGCGTTAACCATGCCGCTTGCGGAACGTATTTCACGTCATTCGGAAATGATGGAGACCATCGTTAAGAATGATATCGACCGCTGGCAGGCGCGTTTTATTGACGATTTGCGCGCGATCCAGCCGCAGAGTCAGGAAGGTGACCTGCAAAAAAAGATCGCGACATTCCCTAAACTCGCCTGATTTTCTCCGGGGGCATTAATTGCCCCCGAGAGGCACCAGCAGTACATCAATATGGCTTGATGAAACAATGGATTTTGCCGAGCAAGCCGCACGAGAAAAAAAGCTCTGGTTATGATTCCCGCAAATAACCAGGTCAATATTCTCTTTCTGGCACATGTCGAGAATATGCGCGCTTAATTCACCCGTTGCGATGACGGTCTGATGAATCGGATAATCTGCCCTCTGTGCCAGTTCTCGCAAAAATTGCTGCGTTTCCTCCTGCAACACCTCACGAATATCCTCCAGCATCGGCGCAGCCAGCTGATTATACATTTCGGGTTCGGCGGCCAGCGTGATCAGGCTGATGCGGGCGTTTGCGGGGCGGGCGATGGACACGGCTCGGGCGACAAGCTGATGGCTTTCGGGAGAAACAGCAACGGAAACAAGCAGATGGGAGTAACTCATCACGCACTCCTTTGATGTCAGAATGACAAGTTTCCCCAGCTTTACCGCGAAACTGACGTTACTGCAAGAGGTGAATGCGTCATTAGTGTGAAGCTTATCATAATTATTCATTAATTATTCTTATAAGAAGAATAACTGAAAAGTTGGGCTAAATGAAAATAATTAACAACTTAACGTAAATCACACATTTAAGCTTCCGGGCGGTTCACCCGGCTTAACGCAACGTCAATCCGACGAAGATCGTTACGCAACGAAACTGTTTTTTTGGTTGCCAACGTTAACCTGCTGTTTTTACTTTATTAATTAAATGTCGTTTCAGCGTGACGTTTTCCCCATAGCAGGTTATCGCGAATTTGCCCTGTTCTCGCCTATCCCAGGCCCAATTTTCCCGTCCTGATGCATGAGTATTCGTTGCTTAAGAATATAAACAAGCTTCGGTTGGGTGAAAAACACCCAAATTACAAGTCCCGCTGATGGATTTATGGGTTACATTCGCGTAAATTATGTGACGTAGATCACATTTTTTTTAAATTCCAGGGGGGGCTGCATTGTATGTGTCAAAACTGACGAGTAGAGTTTGCGTCGAATTAGGAAAAATCTTAGTTATTTGTAAGAAAAGATAAAATGTGTAACCGACATTTTGGCCATGTTAGCCGGTCACGCGCTTTACGACGTACAAACCTAAATTCAACTATGCATTTGGCCTTTTCTTTTTTATACCGGGTGATTTCCCGGCGACATCACGGGGTGCGGTCTTTCCGCATAAAAATAATAGTTGGTTATTCGGGATGGGAAAAATGCATACATCCGAGTTGCTAAAACATATTTACGACATCAATTTGTCGTATTTATTGCTCGCGCAGCGTTTGATTAGTCAGGACAAACCTTCAGCGATGTTTCGTCTGGGTGTTAACGAAGAGATGGCAACCATGCTGGGTGGATTAACGCTTCCGCAGATGGTCAAGCTGGCGGAAACTAACCAACTTGTCTGCCAGTTCCGTTTTGATAACCCCCAGACCATTACGCGTCTGACTCAGGAATCCCGCGTGGACGATCTGCAACAGATCCACACCGGTATTCTTCTCTCCACCCGCCTGCTCAACGAAATCAGCCAGCCTGATGACGTAGCCCGGAAGAAAAGGGCTTAACAATGAGCGAAAAAAGCATTGTTCAGGAAGCCCGTGACATACAGCTGGCGATGGAGCTGATCACGCTGGGCGCGCGTTTACAGATGCTGGAAAGCGAGACGCAGCTGAGCCGTGGACGTTTGATCAAGCTGTACAAAGAGTTACGTGGAAGCCCGCCGCCGAAAGGCATGCTGCCGTTTTCAACGGACTGGTTCATGACCTGGGAACAGAATATCCACGCTTCCATGTTCTGCAACGCCTGGCAGTACCTGCTTAAAACGGGCTTATGCAGCGGCGTTGACGCCGTGATCAAAGCCTACAAACTTTACCTTGAGCAATGCCCGCAGCAGGAAGAGGGTCCTCTGCTGGCGCTGACGCGCGCCTGGACGCTGGTGCGTTTTGTTGAAAGCGGAATGCTTGAATTGTCGCGCTGCAACTGCTGTGACGGCAATTTTATTACCCACGCGCACCAGCCTGCGGGCAGCTTCGCCTGTAGTTTGTGCCAGCCTCCATCCCGAGCCGTAAAAAGACGTAAACTTTCCCGGGATGCTGCCGATATTATTCCACAACTGCTGGATGAACAGATCGAACACGCTGTTTAACCCGAACCTGTGGGCAAGATTCCAGCAGCGGTAAGCCATTACCGCTGCTTTTTTTTACCCTGCGTTCCGGTCATGCGCTCGAAATGAACGTCCTGCCATAGTCACTAGCGGAAGGATGATGTCGTGCTTATCTTATTAGGTTACCTGGTAGTTCTCGGTACAGTTTTCGGCGGTTACATGATGACCGGCGGGCACCTTGGAGCACTCTATCAACCGGCTGAACTTGTCATCATCGGCGGTGCAGGGGTAGGGGCTTTTATCGTTGGGAACAACGGTAAATCGATCAAGGGCACGCTGAAGGCGATTCCGCTGCTGTTTCGTCGTTCGAAATACACCAAAAGCATGTATATGGATCTGCTGGCGCTGCTCTATCGTCTGATGGCGAAGTCACGTCAGCAGGGGATGTTCTCGCTGGAGCGGGACATCGAAAACCCGAAAGAGAGCGAAATTTTCGCCAGCTACCCGCGTATTCTGGCCGATGCGATGATGCTCGATTTTATCGTCGATTACCTGCGCCTGATCATCAGCGGCAACATGAACACCTTCGAAATTGAAGCCCTGATGGACGAAGAGATCGAAACCCACGAGAGCGAATCTGAAGTGCCGGCCAACAGCCTGGCGCTGGTGGGCGACTCGCTTCCGGCCTTCGGGATCGTGGCGGCGGTTATGGGCGTTGTTCATGCCCTGGCCTCGGCGGATCGCCCGGCGGCAGAGTTGGGGGCGCTGATTGCCCACGCGATGGTGGGAACCTTCCTCGGTATTTTGCTGGCCTACGGCTTTATCTCCCCGCTGGCGAGCGTGCTGCGCCAGAAGAGCGCCGAAACCACCAAAATGATGCAGTGCGTGAAAATTACGCTGCTCTCAAACCTCAACGGCTATGCACCACCGATCGCCGTCGAATTTGGTCGTAAAACGCTCTACTCCAGCGAACGTCCGTCGTTTATCGAACTGGAAGAGCACGTGCGTGCGGTGAAAAACCCTAACCAACAGACGACCACCGAGGACGCATGAAAAACCAGTCCCACCCGATCGTCATCGTAAAAAAGCGCAAGCATAAGGGGCACGGGCACGGTTCTCACGGCTCCTGGAAAATCGCCTACGCCGACTTTATGACCGCCATGATGGCCTTCTTCCTGGTGATGTGGCTGATCTCCATCTCCAGCCCGAAAGAGCTTATCCAGATTGCGGAATATTTCAGAACGCCGCTGGCGACGGCGGTCACCGGCGGACCGCGTATTTCGAACAGCGACAGCCCGATCCCCGGCGGCGGTGACGATTACACCCAGCAGCAGGGCGAAGTCAAAAAACAGCCTAACATCGACGAACTAAAAAAACGGATGGAGCAGGCGCGCCTGAAAAAACTGCGCGGCGACCTGGATCAGCTGATTGAAGCGGACCCCAAACTGCGCGCGCTGCGTCCGCATCTGAAGATCGACCTGGTACAGGAAGGGCTGCGCATTCAGATCATCGATAGCCAGAACCGGCCGATGTTCAAAACCGGCAGCGCCGACGTGGAGCCCTATATGCGCGATATTTTGCGCGCGATTGCACCGGTGCTGAACGGCATTCCTAACCGCGTTAGCCTGTCCGGTCACACGGATGATTTCCCGTACGCCACGGGCGAGAAGGGATACAGCAACTGGGAGCTTTCTGCCGATCGCGCCAACGCCTCGCGACGCGAGCTGGTGGCGGGTGGGCTTGATGATGGCAAGGTCCTGCGCGTGGTCGGCATGGCTGCAACCATGCGCCTTACCGACCGCGGACCGGATGACGCCATCAACCGTCGTATCAGTCTTTTAGTGCTGAACCAGCAGGCGGAGCAGGCCATCCTGCACGAAAACGCCGAAAGTCAGAATGAGTCACTGGACGATTTAAAACAGCCTGGGGCCGTCCCTTCGGCTGCCGTTCCAACATCGCCACCAGCCAATCCGAGGTGATAGCGTGAGCATGGATATTACCGATTTTTACCAGACATTTTTTGATGAAGCCGACGAACTGTTGGCCGATATGGAGCAACATTTGCTGGATCTGGTGCCTGAAGCACCGGACTCAGAACAGCTCAACGCCATCTTCCGTGCGGCGCACTCCATTAAAGGCGGAGCCGGCACGTTTGGATTTACCATTTTGCAGGAAACGACCCATTTAATGGAAAACCTGCTGGATGAAGCACGACGCGGTGAGATGCAGCTCAATACCGACATTATCAACCTGTTTTTGGAAACGAAAGATATTATGCAGGAACAGCTCGACGCCTATAAAAGTTCGGCAGAGCCTGATGCCGCCAGCTTTGAATACATCTGCAACGCGCTGCGTCAGCTCGCGCTGGAAGCCAAAGGTGAGGCGTCTGCGCCCGTTGTCCCTGCGGCAAAACTGAGCGTTGTTGACGCCGTTGCTGAGCCAGATACGGCTCCTGAAGCGCCCGCAGGGAAACTGCGTGTGGTACTGTCACGCCTGAAAGAGAGCGAGGTCAACCTGCTGGAAGAGGAGCTGGGTAACCTGGCGACGCTCAGCAACGTGGTGAAGGGCAAAGACAGCCTGGCCGCGACCCTCGACGACGGTATCGGCCAGGACGACATCGTGGCGGTGCTGTGCTTCGTTATTGAAGCGGATCAGATTGCTTTCGAAACCGACGCTGCGGCGGTTGAAGCGCCCGCTGCGGAAGAAAAGGCCCCTGCGGTGGTCCCTGCTGCCCCTGCGCTGAAGGCCGTGCCTAAAGAGACGGCATCGCCGGCGCGCGGTGAAAAACCGGCGGCGCGTTCCAGCGAGTCCACGAGCATCCGCGTGGCGGTAGAAAAAGTGGATCAGCTGATCAACCTGGTCGGTGAACTGGTGATCACCCAGTCGATGCTGGCCCAGCGCTCCAACGAGCTGGACCCGGTGACCCACGGGGATCTCATCACCAGCATGGGTCAGTTACAACGTAACGCCCGCGATTTGCAGGAATCGGTGATGTCCATCCGCATGATGCCGATGGAATATGTCTTCAGCCGCTTCCCGCGCCTGGTGCGCGACCTGGCCGGCAAGCTCAACAAGCAAATCGAACTCACGCTGATGGGCAGCTCTACCGAGCTGGACAAAAGCCTGATCGAACGCATTATCGACCCGTTAACGCACCTGGTGCGTAACAGCCTCGACCACGGCATCGAGTTGCCGGAAAACCGCGTGGCCGCCGGAAAATCGCCGGTTGGCAACCTGATCTTGTCTGCTGAACATCAGGGCGGCAACATCTGCATCGAAGTGACCGATGACGGCGCGGGCCTGAACCGCGAGCGTATCCTGGCGAAGGCGATTTCGCAGGGGATGGCGGTCAACGAAAACATGACCGATGAAGAAGTGGGCATGCTGATTTTTGCCCCGGGCTTCTCAACCGCAGAGCAGGTCACCGATGTTTCCGGCCGTGGCGTGGGCATGGACGTGGTGAAACGTAACATTCAGGAGATGGGTGGTCACGTTGAGATCCAGTCTAAGCAGGGCGCGGGCACCACGATTCGTATCCTGCTGCCGCTGACGCTGGCCATTCTTGACGGTATGTCCGTTAAAGTGGCGGACGAAGTCTTTATTCTGCCGCTGAACGCGGTGATGGAATCCCTCCAGCCGCGTGAAGAAGATCTCCATCCGCTGGCGGGCGGCGAGCGCGTGCTTGAAGTGCGCGGCGAATACCTGCCGCTGGTGGAACTGTGGAAAGTGTTCGAAGTGGACGGGGCAAAAACCGAGGCGACGCAGGGTATCGTTGTGATCCTGCAAAGCGCCGGACGCCGCTACGCGCTGCTGGTCGATCAACTGATTGGTCAGCATCAGGTGGTGGTTAAGAACCTGGAAAGTAACTACCGCAAAGTGCCGGGGATCTCTGCTGCCACCATCCTGGGTGATGGTAGCGTCGCGCTGATCGTCGATGTATCGGCACTTCAGGGATTAAATCGTGAACAACGTGTGGCGAACACAGCCGCCTGATTAAGTAAAAGGTAATAACATGACCGGTATGAGTAACGTAACGAAACTGGCGGGCGAGCCATCTGGGCAGGAATTCCTGGTTTTCACTTTAGGGGATGAAGAGTACGGGATCGACATTCTGAAAGTGCAGGAAATTCGCGGTTACGATCAGGTAACGCGCATTGCGAACACGCCAGCGTTTATCAAGGGTGTGACCAACCTGCGCGGTGTGATTGTGCCTATCGTGGATCTGCGCGTGAAGTTCAGCCAGGGCGACGTGGAGTACAACGACAACACGGTGGTGATTGTCCTGAATCTGGGGCAGCGCGTGGTAGGGATCGTCGTGGACGGCGTGTCTGACGTGCTGTCGCTGACCGCCGATCAAATCCGTCCTGCGCCGGAGTTTGCGGTCACGCTGTCGACAGAATACCTGACGGGTCTGGGTGCGCTCGGCGAGCGTATGCTGATTCTGGTCAATATTGAAAAGCTGCTGAACAGTGAAGAGATGGCGCTGCTGGATATCGCGGCGAATCACGTGGCATAAAACAAAGCCGGGTGGCGCTGACGCCTACCCGGCCTACGTGTTCGAGCCATTTGTAGGCCGGGTAAGGCGAAGCCGCCACCCGGCTCTTTTGTAACCTTACGCCTCCTGCTCCACCAGCTCTGCCTCCGCTTCCCGCGCCCCTTCATTTTGCGACAGCATCGCCGTCGCAATCCCGTTCCCCAGCACGTTGATAGCCGATCGCCCCATATCCAGGAAATGGTCAATTCCCATCAGCAGCAGGATCCCGGCGACCGGAATGTTAAAGCTCGGAATGGTTGCCGCCAGCACCACCAGCGACGAGCGCGGTACGCCCGCAATACCCTTCGAGGCCAGCATCAGCGTGAGCATCAGCACCGTCACCTCGGTGAAACTCAGGTGAATATTGTACGCCTGGGCGATAAACATCGAGGCGAACGAGCAGTACACCATGGAGCCGACCAGGTTAAACGAATAGCCGATCGGCAGAACGAAAGAGGCGATATTACGTGAACAGCCGAAGCGCGCTAGCTGCTCCAGCGTTTTAGGGTATGCCGCTTCTGAACTGCTGGTGGTAAACGCCACCAGCACCGGATCCTTCAGCATCGCCACCAGACGGAAAACCTCTTTTTTCAGCACCATGTAACCGACCGCCAGCAATACCAGACAGGTCAGGAGGATCGCCACATAGTAACCACCAATAAACGAGGCATAGTTCAGCAAAATGCCCAGCCCCTGCGTGGCAATCACCGACGAGATCGCTGCAAAAATGGCGAGCGGCGCAACGTACATCACGTAGCCCGTCACTTTAAGCATAATGTGGGACACCACATCCAGCGCCGCAACCAGCGGGGCGTTGAATTTTTGGCCCAGCGACGCGCCGCCAATGCCGAAGAACATCGAGAAGACCACAATTTGCAGGATCTCATTGTTGGCCATCGCGCCGGCAATGCTGGTTGGAATGGTGTGTGACAGGAAGGCTTTCAGCGACATCCCGCTCACGGCCAGGCCGGTATCAACCGTCTCAGTAGGAATGCTCAGGTTCAGACCGCTGCCGGGTTGTTCAAGGGTAACGATAAACAGCCCCACCAGAATGGAAAGCACGGCCGAGCTGATAAACCATACCATCGCTTTACCACCGACGCGTCCAATCGTCGACGTTTCACCCAGCCTCATAATGCCCACCGTCAGGGTGCTGAACACCAGCGGGGCAATCACCATTTTAATCAGCCGCAGGAAGATATCGGTCAGCAGCGTAATGTTCTCCGACCAGGCCTGTATCGCGTCGGGCGATGCATATTCATGGATCGCCGCACCTGAAAGAATACCCGCCAACATGAAAATCACGATGAAGAGCGTGAGTTTGTTTGCACTTGCCACAAAAAGATCCTCGATGCGCTAAAAGAGTTTCCTGCGTCAATGCATACAAAATTTTTATTTAAGCGCAGGAAAATATTCGGGGCATAAATTGAAGTAAAGCGGGGTGAGTTACAACTTGTTTTTAATTTTTATGAAATTCGTTGTTTTGCAGGTCACGATATATTGTGACGCAGATCACACTACAGGCGATATATCCTCAAGCTAAGCAAGAATAATGCCTCTTTTTTTTTGCTAACTCTTTGTAATGTTTGTTAATAGTCTGTTAATTCGGGCGAAGTTGACCGCTTTTTGATGAAAGTGGTTGAAGTGCTAACCATAAACTAAATTCTCAGTAACCGCGCCGGGGAATGTTTTAGCGGGGCTAACATATTGAACAGTATGAATAAAATATAGCAAGCGAACCTATAATCTTCTGGAGAGTTGTAAATGAAAAGAAAACTTCTTTTTATCTGCGCGGGCACGCTGCTGACGGCGACAACGGTCGGTCAGGCTCTCGCGGTCACCAGTAGCGGCACTATCGGCGCGACGCTGACGCTGACCAACGGCTGCTTGATCAACGGCTCGCCAACGCAAAACGGCATTAACTTCGGTACGCTCGATTTCGGCACCCATCCTGCTACGTTTTCCACGCTGACAACCCAGTTAACCGGTGCCAGCGGAGGAAACACCTTTACCATTCAATGTACCACCGCCAGCTATACGGTGGCGATCACCGGCAACACCAACGCTACCGCACCTGGAACCGTCGTCGGCACCCCAGGTACGCCGGGCCGCTATTTGGTGAACAC
The DNA here is from genome assembly GCF_014982165.1 of Enterobacter cloacae complex sp. P24RS. Taxonomy (NCBI): domain Bacteria; kingdom Pseudomonadati; phylum Pseudomonadota; class Gammaproteobacteria; order Enterobacterales; family Enterobacteriaceae; genus Enterobacter; species Enterobacter cloacae complex sp. P24RS. Next base: position 155,419 of record NZ_JADCKU010000010.1, on the reverse strand, counting down.
CGCCAATGCGGCGCAGGGCGTTGCCTACAGTCTGTTCAGCGATAGCGGTTACAACAACGTGGTTGCGAACAATGCCGCGCTGCCGGTTGCCTCTACGGCGGGTGGGGTGGACAGCTACACCCTTTACGCACGCATCACGGGCGGCGGCAATAGCGTGACGGTCGTACCGGGAACCTATACCGACACGATTAACGTCAGCGTCACCTACTGATACAGCCATGAAGGCACTGTGTTTATGTCTGCGCGTCAGCGCAGAGGGCCTAGTGCACCCTTTTTTGGCCCTGTTCGTCGGGCTGGTGCTGCTCCCCGACGCCAGGGCGGTGACGTCCCAGTCATTCAGGGTGAGCGCGACGGTGGTACCCGGATGCTCGGTAAGCACCGGCACCGGCGGGCGTTTCGGTACGCTAAATTTCGGGACCCGCAGCGGTGTGGAAAGCGCGCCGGTCAGCACCAGCTTTGTCGCCGACGGCGCGTTGTCCATCGCCTGTACGCCGGGCGTGGCGCTAAGCATGAGCATTAACGGCGGGCAGAACTACAGCTCCGTGCGGCGGATGACCCGTTCAGGCGGGACGGAGGTGATTGGATACCGCCTGTACAGCAGCAGCTCTCTGGCCGCAAACAGTGAAATTGGGGTTAACCAGGCCATACCGATTACCTATACCAACAGCAATAACATCGCGCTGCCTCTTTTTGGCGTCGCGCTTCTGACCGGGTTTAGCCCGTCAGGAACTTATTCAGATCAACTCACCGTGACCTTGTCATGGTAGGAAAGGGAGAGCATCGATGAAGCCATTATTCAGGCGGTCAGGCCTGATAAGTCTGTTGGGGGTAACGGCCCTCGCGGCGGTAAAGGCGCAAGCAGCGGCAACCATTCTTCTGTGGCCCATCGATCCGTGGCTTTCGGCAGAGGCCAAAGCCACTGAATTGTGGATCCAGAACCAGGGCAACAGCGCCACGACAATGCAGATACGTATTGTGCGCTGGAAACAGGAGGGCGGTTATGAGCGTTACACTGCCCAGCAGGATGTGGTCGCCAGCCCGCCGATTGTGACCATCGCAAACGGCAGTAAACAGCTTATTCGCCTGATCAAGCAGGGGACGATCCCGTCGGGCGTCGAGCAAGCCTACCGCATTATCGTGGATGAAATTCCCCAGCCGGATGCTAAAGCGGAACCGTCCCTGGGCCTGAAACTGCAAATGCGCTACTCCATTCCTTTATTCGTCTACGGCCAGGGGATCCCCACTCTCAATGAAGGAGCGCATCACGCGCTGGCGAACACCCAGCAACTCAGCTGGCGGGTCATTCAGGAGGAGGGAAAACCCGCGCTTCAGGTCCGCAATCAGGGGAACGTTCACGTCAGGCTCAGCCAGGTTGCGGTTGAGCAGGGTGGGCAAAAACGCACGGTTGCCGAGGGGCTACTGGGTTACGTGCTGCCAGGCAGCACCCGAAGCTGGCCGCTTCCGGCAGGGATTTATCAGCCGAATCGGATGAGCGCGCAAATTAATGCCAGGGATACGCAATGGCAATCGACGCCCGACAGCTGAAACCGGCGATGATGATCCTGCTTTGCGTCAGTACCAGCGCCTTTGGCGAAACCGGCGACGACAGTTTACCGCCGCCGCCGGACGCGCAGACGATGAACGGTGAAGCAGTATTCCAGCTCGCCCTGGTGCTAAACCACTATGACACGGGTCTGGTGGTGCCGGTGACGCAGCGCGAGGGCGCCTGGTATATTTCAGGGGCAGATTTGCTTCGCGCCGGGCTGCCGCCGGAGCATGTGCCTGCCGGAGAGGTGAACCTTTCAACGCTTTCATCGGTACGCGTGGAGTATGACAGCAGCGCCCAGCGGCTAATGCTGACGGTCCCCCGGGATTGGGTTGCGGCGCGGATCACCTCGTTTAACGGTCAGAGCGCGCAAAGCAAAACGCATTATGGCCGGGGTGCGCTGCTCAACTACGACGTTTATACCAACCATACCGAGCACACGGGCGGCCAGGCATCGCTGTGGCATGAGTTCCGCTATTTCAACGAAGACTATTCGTTTTCTTCAACAGGGTACGCCCGACAGAATTTCGCCGGAAGCAGCGGGCAGCAGGAAGGGTACGTGCGTTATGACTCGACCCTGCTGATCACCAACGAAGAGGATGCCACCACCTGGACCGTCGGGGACGTTATCAGCGATGCGCTGAGCTGGAGCACCAGCGTGCGCATGGGCGGGATCAGCTACGGGCGCGACTTCTCCCTGCGTCCGGATCTGGTGACCTGGCCGCTGCCGGAGTTTTCCGGTGAGGCGGCGGTGCCGACCTCGGTCGATCTGTTTATCAACGGCTACCGTTCCGGCTCCACCCGTCTTCAGCCGGGGCCGTTTACCCTCACTAATCTGCCGTATATCAACGGCGCGGGGGATGCGGTACTGGTTACCACCGACGCGCTGGGGCGTCAGGTGAGCACCACGCTGCCGTTTTACGTCAGCAGCGATGTGCTGAAGCAGGGGTTAAGCGACGGCGCCGTGACGCTGGGCAGCCTGCGGCGCAACTACGGTATAGACAATTTCGACTATGGCCCGGCGGTGGGCAGCGGATCGTATCGCTACGGGTTGACCGACTGGCTCACGCTGGAAGGGCACGCGGAAGGGGCGGAGTCGCTGGCGCTCGGCGGCGCGGGCACGGTGGTGAAGCTCGGGCGTTTTGGCGTGGTCAATACCGCTTATACCCAAAGCCGGATGCGCGGCGACGAAGGGGGACAGATGAACTGGGGCTATCAGTACAGCACCAGCGAGTTTAGCGTAGCGACCCAACATACCCGACGCGATCGCGGCTTCGGCAACCTCGCCCTGTACGATCAACCCACCGTTTATGATGAATATGATAACCCCATTGCCAGCCTGAGCCGCAATACCGACCAATACTCCTTAACCTTTAACCTCGGTGATTACGGCAATATCGGCGCGGCGTGGATCGGCGTTGAGAGTTTTGACAGCCGCAAAACCGAGCTGCTTAACCTCTCCTGGAGCCGCAATCTGTGGGGCTCAAGCAGTATTTATCTGGCTGCCAGTCGTGACCAGCAGCGAGGCGACTGGACGGTGGCGCTGTCGTTGCAGGTTCCCCTCGGCGAACGTGACAGCGCCGCCGTCACCTTTGAAAACACGCCTGACGCAGGCAGCACGCAACGCATTAACTACAACCATTCGATGCCGTCTGACGGCGGCTTTAGCTGGAATATGGCCTGGGCCAACCAGTCGCGGTCGAGTAACTATCAGCAGGCCACCCTCGGCTGGCGCAATAACAACGTTGAGCTTCAGGGCGGCGGCTACGGCGAGAAGGGCATGATGACCTGGTGGGGCGAGGCGATGGGATCCATCGTGCTGATGGACGGTGAACTGTTCGCGGCGAACAAAATCAACGACGCGTTTGTGGTGATCAGCACCGACGGACACCCGGACGTACCCGTCAGCTACGAGAACCAGCCGGTGGGTAAAACCAATAACAAAGGCTACCTGCTGGTGAGCGGCGTTTCCGCCTACTATCCGGCAAGCTACCGCATTGATACCCTGAACCTTCCGGCAGATACCCGGCTGAAGGAGACCGAGCGTCGGGTGGCGATTCGTCGGCATAACGGCTATCTGGTGGATTTCCCGATGGAGCAGGAACGGGTTGCGAGCGTGATCCTCCACGACGCGCAGGGCTATGCGATCCCGGTGGGAAGCCAGGTCAAACGCGCGTCCCGCAGCAGCGCGGTTGTCGGCTATGACGGCCTCGCCTGGCTGGAAAACCTCAACGATGTGAATCCACTGGAGGTCATCACCCCGGACGGTAAACGCTGTACCGCAACGCTGACCGTGGGCGCAAACCCCGAGCATAAGCTGCAAACCTACGGTCCGCTGACCTGCCGGGAGGCGCCATGAAACGCCTGATAATAGCCATACTGCTGCTGTTCTCGGGCAGCGGCTGGGCGGCCTGCACCGTCAGTACGGTGAACGCCTCGTTTGGCAGCGTCACCTCGTTCGCCCTGAGCAGTACGGGGGAGGTACAAACCACCGGCACGCTGGTGGTCTCCTGCGATACGGTTCTTAACCTCCTCACCAACGACTCGGTGACGCTGACCTACACCTCGGCGTCGATAGCCGCCAACAGCCGCGCCAACATGAAACGAACCGATAACGCGGCTATCGCGGACGTTATCCCCACGCGCCTGTGCGGTGCCACTGGCTGTGGCGGAAACAGTGAAGTGCAAATCAGTAAATCCTATACCTGGAGCGGCAACACCCTGCTCGGGCTGCTGGGGTCAAGGCGCTACAACATTCCCCTTTATTTCCGTACCGTGCCGGGGCAGAACGTCACGGCCGGGCCATACCAGGTATTGCTAACGTTCAGCATCAACTACAACGTGTGCGCCGTTGGCGCAGCCGGGCTGTGCCTGACCCCGCAAACCGGCACGGCAACCACCTCTATCCTCCTCAATATGACCGTCACCAACGATTGCAGCACCATGACCACGCCTGACGTGAACTTCAACAGCGCGCCGCTGGTGCAAAATTTCCCCACCGTTTCGCAGTCGATCGCCGTCACCTGTACCAAAGGCAGCACCTACACCATAGGGATTAATAATGGCGCAAACGCCCTGAACAACGTTCGTCGTATGGTTAGCGGCAGCAACTTTATGAGTTACGACATCTATAAAGAGGCGACCAGCAACCGCTGGGGCGGCAGCGGCAGCGAGCGCTGGGCCAGCGCCAGCTCGTCCCAGGTCAGTACCGACGGGCTTTTACGCACCTACAACTACACCGCTAAAGTCCTGACCAGCCAGGCCACGCCGCCTGCCGGAACCTACAGCGACACGCTGATTGTTGACGTCGCGTTCTGATCCTCAGCGCTTTTCCCTTTCGCAAATGTAAAGTTCCCGTGGCCCGTGCCGATAACACTGTTAATCAATCGATGAGAAGGTGTTGTATGTTGAACCGTATCCGCGTTGTCACAATGCTAATGATGGTGCTGGTCATTTTCGCACTTCTTCAGCTTATTTCTGGCGGCCTCTTTTTCTCGTCTTTAAAACAGAACCAGGACAGCTTCGCGGCCTCGAACGATTTGCGGATGCAGCAAAGTGAACTGACCACGACCTGGGATCTGATGTTGCAGACGCGTATCAACCTGAGCCGCTCGTCCGCCCGCATGATGATGGACCCGAACAACCAGCAGAGCAGCGCCAAAACAGAACTGCTGAAGAACGCGCGCGCCACGCTGGCAGACGCGGCGAAACACTATGACGCCTTCAAAAAAATCGCCCCTCAGCCCGCAATGGCGCAGGCGAGCGCGAATATAGATGAAAAATATCAGGCCTACTTTGCCAGCCTGACGGAGCTGGTGCAGTTCCTGGAGAAGGGTAATATGGAAGCCTATTTCGCCCAGCCGACCCAGGGCATGCAGAACGCCCTCGGCGCGGCGCTCGGCGAGTACGCCAAAGCCAGCGGCGAGCTTTATCACTCGGCGTTTACGCAAAGCCAGAGCGACTACCGTTTTGCAAAATGGCAGATGGCGGTTCTTGCCCTCGCGCTGGTCATCGTACTGATGGCCGTCTGGTACGGCATTCGCCATATTCTGCTGAACCCGCTGGGCCGCGTCATTGCGCATATCCGTGACATTGGCCGGGGCGATCTCACTAAAACGCTGACCGTTTCTGGCCGCAACGAGATCACCGAGCTGGCGACCAGCGTCGACCATATGCAGCGTTCGCTGATTGATACCGTCGCCAACGTGCGTGAGGGGGCGGATGCCATCTACACCGGCACGAGTGAAATCGCGATGGGTAACAACGATCTCTCGTCCCGTACCGAACAGCAGGCGTCTGCCCTGGAAGAGACGGCGGCCAGCATGGAGCAGCTCACCGCAACCGTGAAGCAGAACGCCGACAACGCCCGCCAGGCGTCTCAGCTTGCAGAAAGCGCGTCCGATACCGCCCAGCGCGGTGGTCGCGTGGTCGACGGCGTGGTGAAAACCATGCACGACATTGCCGACAGCTCGAAGAAAATCGCCGACATCATCAGCGTTATCGACGGCATCGCCTTCCAGACCAACATTCTGGCGCTGAACGCGGCCGTTGAAGCGGCGCGAGCGGGCGAGCAGGGACGCGGATTTGCCGTGGTCGCCGGCGAAGTGCGCAACCTTGCCAGCCGCAGTGCCAACGCGGCGAAAGAGATCAAAGCCCTGATTGAAGACTCTGTTTCACGCGTGGATACCGGCTCGGTGCTGGTAGAAAGCGCGGGTGAAACCATGAATGACATCGTGAATGCCGTGACGCGCGTGACGGACATCATGGGTGAAATCGCCTCTGCATCGGACGAGCAGAGTCGTGGTATTGACCAGGTCGCCCTGGCGGTATCGGAAATGGATCGTGTGACGCAGCAAAACGCCGCCCTGGTGCAGGAGTCCGCTGCGGCGGCCGCTGCGCTGGAGGACCAGGCGAGCCGCCTGAAAATGGCCGTCTCGGCGTTCCGTCTTACTTCAAAAACAACAAATACGGTCAGCTCGCGGCAGGTGTACGGCGAAGCAGCCCCGGCGCCCGTGACAGCACGTACGCGCGCAGCGGTGACCGGACAAGATGAAAACTGGGAAACATTTTGACTGACAATTAAACCGCGGCTGCTTGCCGCTTGATGGGAGCGTGGATGTTAAATCGTATTCGTATCTCGACCACACTGTTTTTGATTCTGATCCTGTGTGGGGTTTTGCAGGTTGGCAGTAACGGGTTGTCTTTCTGGGCGTTTCGCGATGGCTATCAGAATTTGCAGGAAGTTGAGACGAGTAATCAGCAGCGCTCCGCACTGGCACAAACGCGTGCCGTGCTGTTGCAGGCAAGCACTGCGCTGAACAAAGCAGGGACCTTAACCGCGCTGAGCTATCCGCCGGATGATATTAAGACGCTGATGGTCGTGGCCCGCAGCAGCCTGAAGCAGGCAGACGCGCAGTTTAAGGCGTTTGCGGCGCAGGAGGCGGTGAGTGAGAAAGAGAAAGCGCTGAAGGTCGCCATGAAGAAGAACTTTGATGCGTGGTACGGCGATCTCGAGCATCAGGCGACGTGGCTGGAGAACAACCAGCTTTCTGACTTCCTGACCGCGCCGGTGCAGGCATCTCAGGCGGCGTTCGACGGCAGCTTTAACGCGTGGCAGCAGGATATTAACCAGTTTGTGGCGCGTGCCGGCGCGGACAGCCGTACCAGCTACCGCATGTCAGGGATGATTTTTCTGACCATGGTGATCCTGGCGGCCCTGCTGACCGGCGGCTCGCTGTGGTGGTCGCGCAAAACGATCGTGCAGCCGCTGGCCATCATCAGCAGCCACTTCGACAGTATCGCAAAAGGCGATCTGGCGCGTCCGGTTGCCGTGTATGGCAAGAATGAAATATCGGCGATTTTTGCCAGCCTGAAGGCGATGCAGGGATCGCTGCGGGAAACGGTAAGCAACGTTCGTCAGGGCAGTTACGCCATGCACACCGGGATCTCAGAGATTGCGGCGGGCAATAACGATCTGTCGTCCCGCACCGAACAGCAGGCGGCATCGCTGGCGCAGACGGCGGCCAGTATGGAGCAACTGACCGCGACGGTAAGCCAGAACGCCGATAACGCGCGTCAGGCGTCCGACTTGTCCAGACAGGCGGCGATGACGGCGAAACGTGGGGGTGACCAGGCCTCGCACGTCGCCAGCACAATGCAGGAGATTGCCACCAGTTCGCAGAAAATTGGCGACATTATTAGCGTCATCGACGGTATCGCGTTCCAGACCAATATTCTGGCGCTGAACGCTGCGGTGGAAGCGGCGCGTGCCGGGGAGCAGGGACGCGGGTTTGCGGTGGTTGCCGGTGAAGTCCGTAACCTCGCCAGCCGCAGCGCCAACGCGGCGAAAGAGATCAAAGGGCTGATTGAAGAATCGGTCTCCCGCGTCCAGCAGGGATCCGCGCTGGTGGATACCGCCGCGCAGACCATGCACGAGATTGTCACCTCCGTGACGCGGGTGAACGACATTATGGGCGAGATTGCCTCGGCGTCGGATGAACAGCGCCGCGGCATTGAGCAGGTGGCGCAGGCCGTCACGCAGATGGATCAGGTTACGCAGCAGAACGCCTCGCTGGTGGAAGAGGCGGCGTCGGCTGCCGATCAGCTGGCGAACCAGGCGGATCACCTTACCGGGTTAGTCGCCGTATTTAATGTGAAAGAGCACGTTGAAGCAGTAACAGAAGTCGGACGGTCACAGGCCGTGCCCGTTGTATCCTGAATGTGATTAAGAAGGCGCTATGACATCACCCATGCCCTCAGGGCAAACGTCATTATTGTTGCAGATGACACAGCGCCTCGCGCTGTCCGACGCGCATTTTCGTCGGATATGTCAGTTAATCTACCAGCGTGCGGGGATCGTGCTTGCTGACCATAAGCGAGACATGGTCTACAACCGGCTGGTGCGGCGCCTGCGCACGCTGGGGCTGGACGATTTTGGCCGCTATCTGAGCATGCTCGAAGCGAACCAGAACAGCGCCGAATGGCAGGCATTTATCAACTCATTAACCACCAACCTGACCGCGTTTTTCCGCGAGGCGCATCACTTCCCGGTGCTGGCGGAACACGCCCGTCGCCGTAGCGGAGAGTATCGCGTCTGGAGCGCGGCGGCCTCCACCGGTGAGGAGCCGTACTCGCTGGCCATCACCCTGGCGGACACCCTGGGCATGGCGCCGGGTCGCTGGAAAGTGTACGCCAGCGACATCGACACCGAAGTGCTGGAAAAAGCCCGCAACGGCGTTTATCGCCAGGATGAGCTGAAAACGCTGTCGCCTCAGCAGCTACAGCGTTACTTCATGCGCGGAACTGGCCCGCACGAAGGACTGGTGCGCGTACGCCAGGAGCTGGCGAACTGCGTGGAATTTGCCCCCGTTAATTTACTGGACAAGCAGTACAACGTGCCGGGGCCATTCGACGCCATTTTTTGCCGTAACGTGATGATCTATTTTGATAAAACGACGCAACAGGACATTCTGCGTCGCTTTGTTCCGTTGCTCAAGTCTGACGGTTTACTGTTTGCCGGGCACTCGGAAAACTTTAGCAACCTCGTGCGTGAGTTTAGCCTGCGTGGGCAAACGGTATATGCGCTGAGTAAGGAAAAAGCATGAGTAAAATCAGGGTATTGTCTGTCGATGATTCGGCGCTGATGCGTCAGATCATGACTGAAATCATCAATAGCCACAGCGATATGGAGATGGTGGCGACAGCGCCCGATCCGCTGGTCGCGCGGGATTTAATCAAAAAATATAACCCCGACGTGCTGACGCTCGATGTCGAAATGCCGCGCATGGATGGCATCGATTTTCTGGAAAAATTAATGCGCCTGCGACCGATGCCGGTGGTGATGGTCTCCTCCCTGACCGGGAAAGGCTCGGAGATTACCCTGCGCGCGCTGGAGCTGGGGGCGGTGGATTTTGTCACCAAGCCGCAGCTCGGCATTCGCGAGGGGATGCTGGCGTACAGCGAGATGATCGCCGAGAAGATCCGCACCGCATCCCGGGCGAAGCTCGCCGCGCACAAGCCGACGGCGGCCCCGTCAACGCTGAAGGCGGGGCCATTACTCAGCTCGGAAAAACTGATGGTGATTGGCGCGTCAACCGGAGGAACAGAGGCAATTCGCCATGTACTCCAGCCATTGCCGCTCTCAAGCCCGGGTATCCTGATTACGCAACATATGCCGCCAGGCTTTACCCGCTCGTTCGCGGAGCGCCTGAATAAGCTGTGCCAGATTAGTGTGAAAGAGGCGGAAGACGGCGAGCGCGTGCTGCCGGGACACGCGTATATCGCTCCGGGTGACAAGCACATGGAGCTGGCGCGAAGCGGGGCGAACTATCAAATCAAAATTCATGACGGGCCGCCGGTTAACCGGCACCGTCCGTCGGTGGATGTGCTGTTTCATTCGGTGGCGAAACATGCGGGGCGCAACGCCGTAGGGGTGATCCTGACGGGGATGGGCAACGACGGCGCCGCCGGAATGCTTGCGATGCACCAGGCTGGCGCCTGGACCATCGCGCAGAATGAAGCAAGTTGTGTGGTGTTCGGCATGCCGCGCGAGGCCATCAATATGGGTGGCGTGAGCGAAGTGGTCGATCTTAGCCAGGTAAGCCAGCAGATGCTGGCGAAAATCAGTGCCGGACAGGCAATACGTATTTGACTCAGGAGTATTATTTTATGGCGGATAAAGAGCTTAAGTTTTTGGTTGTGGATGACTTTTCCACCATGCGTCGCATTGTGCGCAACCTGCTGAAAGAATTGGGATTCAACAATGTTGAAGAAGCAGAAGACGGTGTGGATGCGCTGAACAAACTTCAGGCTGGCGGGTTTGGCTTTGTGATTTCCGACTGGAACATGCCAAACATGGACGGTCTCGAACTGCTGAAAACCATCCGCGCGGATGCAGGCATGGCCTCTCTGCCGGTGCTGATGGTGACCGCAGAAGCGAAAAAAGAGAACATTATTGCTGCCGCACAGGCGGGCGCAAGCGGCTACGTGGTGAAGCCTTTCACCGCGGCGACTCTGGAAGAGAAGCTCGGCAAGATCTTCGAGAAACTCGGCATGTGAGGTGGTGGTGATGATGCAACCTGCTATGAAACCCGTTGAAGAACATTCGCCGAGCGACATTATTGCCCGCATTGGTAGCCTGACGCGCATGCTGCGCGACAGCCTGCGTGAACTGGGGCTGGACCAGGCGATCGCCGAAGCGGCGGAAGCCATCCCTGACGCCCGTGACCGTCTGGACTACGTGGTGCAGATGACCGCGCAGGCAGCCGAGCGCGCGCTGAACAGTGTTGAAGCTTCGCAGCCGCACCAGGACGCGATGGAGAAGGGCGCAAAAGCCTTGACCCAACGCTGGGACGCGTGGTTTGAAAACCCAATCGAGCTGGCCGACGCGCGCGAGCTGGTCACCGATACCCGCCAGTTCCTGGGGGACGTGCCGGGACACACCAGCTTCACTAACGCACAGCTGCTCGACATTATGATGGCGCAGGATTTCCAGGATCTTACCGGCCAGGTGATCAAGCGCATGATGGATGTGATTCAGGAGATTGAGCGTCAGTTGCTGATGGTGCTGCTGGAGAACATTCCGGAACCGGCTGCCCGTCCGAAACGCGAGAACGAAAGCCTGCTCAATGGGCCACAGCTCGACGCCAGCAAGGCGGGCGTGGTGGCAAGCCAGGATCAGGTGGACGATCTGCTGGACAGCCTGGGCTTCTGATAAATGCGTTTCCCCTCAGGTTGTTTGAGCAGCCTGAGGGTGTTCTGGCTAGCGTAGATCCATTTTTACCGTCACGTTACCTTCGAAGCTGCCGGGGGCAGGAGAGGCATCCTTAAGGCTGACCGGCACAGCCTGAATTTTAATGACACCATTTCCCTGTTCGTCCATTGCTACGGGAAATTCATAAGTACCGTCCAGCGCAACGTTTTGGCTGTTTTCGTCATAGACGCGTACACCCAGGTCATCTCGCTCAAGCAGTTTTGCAATGTACGGCGTACGGCTGTCCGCCACGCCCTGGTCCGCTGACAGCGTAAGCTTAATTCGATCCGTGTTACCAACGGCGTTATCGTCACAGTGATAAGCTATATCGACGCCCTTAAGGGCGTAGCCCTGCGGCGGCTGCCCTTTTTGGGTGAACTGCTTGCTGACAATGCTACCAAATTCCACCTCAATGGTGCTGCCTGCGTTGATCGTACAGCTCAGCGGCGCTGAAAGGGTCCCCCCAAACCAGATATCCGAGACCTGTTCTGCCTGAGTACCGTCGCAGGTAGTACCGGAGCCGATATAAAGGCAGGCATAGTTCTGAGCAATGAGCGTGGGTGGAATCACCTCTTCACCCAGAATCGGCTTTTTAACGTGGAGCATGACCGCCACAACATTCCAGCGAAATTTACGTTTTATTGCTGCGGCTCCTGAGGGTTGGGTATCGCTGCTGCAAACGCTGGCTTCGGACTCGGGTTTCGCCAGCGAATTTTCAAGGACACTCTGCATATTTCCCCGCGACGTGGGGTATTCATTTATTGGCACCGGCGTGAGATAAGTGCCGTCTGGGGAGTTAATTGCATCGGCGTAGCCGGTAATATCCGCATCAATCTTGTCGGTCAGATAGCCATAACCATTTACGCCTGGGCTGAGCGGGCTGCCCACCAGCGTTTTTTCATACACCATGCTGGAGGAAAATAAATTGTTTGGACAGGTGCAGTTAGCCTCCATCTCTACGCCGGCACCCACCAGGTGATCGGGAATATCGTAGTCGCGATTGGCCACGTTTTCACTGGAATCAAATTCATGGTCGTACGACACATTGTAGGTTTGCGGTGCGCCGAAACAGTTCTGGAGTAGGGTTACGCCAGCAGCGCTGCTGGAAGGATAATAGGCCATAACCAGCACCGTTGTGAGTGAGGCTGTTGTCGTAAGTCTCTGTAGTTTATTCAACATGCGGGTGCTCCTGCTGACAAAGCACGCTAACTGAGCGAATGCCGTTAGGGCTTTCATTTTGACGATCTGTCTGCTGTGAAAGAGAGGTGCTGCACTGCTGATCGGGGCCGTTACCCCACTTTACCGTCAGCTGCGCGGTATCCCCGATGCCTGCCAGATAAACGGTGCCGGTATCATCCACGATCCCGCTGATGACGGGAGATGCACTGGTCGCGATGGCACCAAACGGAACGCGCTGCCCGTTCGGACGCGTCAGAGTGATTAACATTCGGTAGCCAACGTGAGCATCAAAATTGGCCACTACCGCAGCATTACGGGACGGAATAACCGTGGCCGAGGTATCGCTGCTGTCTACGTTTTCCGGCAGGCTGGAGGTATCGATTCGAATTCGGTTCTCCTGATACGGAGTCAGCGACGGGATGATGGCATTCCCTTGCCAGTCAGTCTGAATGCCACGCTGGTTCTGGAAACGAACACCCGCTGCGTTGTTGGCATTAATAATGGCAAACTGATTGCCCAACGGTTGAGCAAGGGTGACACCGTGCGGGTGTGCCACAATACCGCCGCTGATCCCATAATTAAGCTGTTGAGAATGATCGGAAGAGGCGTAGTACCCGGCATTCAGGTTGGCATATTGCGAACGGTAACTGCCATATATGCTGCTGGTGTCTTCTCCATCGTGGTTAGAATGGCTTTGCTGTAGCGAGTAGCTCAGACGCTGATCATCCAGCAGGGTGCCGTTGAAACCGAGGTTTTGCCGGGTGTATCCGTGTTTGGTGTTGCTAATGTTATAGCTGCTCCACGCACGCGGTAGCCATCTGGCGAGTGGAACGCTAAAGCCAAAAGACACCATCCGGTCTGACTCTTCGCCATTCGTTTTGCTGTAGGTATACGCCAGATGATAGCTAACGCCTGCGAGAACGGTATTAAACCCGACAGAGAGGCTGCGTTCTTTTTTCGAGGTTCCCCAGTAGTCCTGCTGATAGCCGTTAAGGTACAGACTCACGCCGGAAATAGTCTGGCTAATGCTGGCCTGAATACGGTTGCGTTTGTTATAGCGGAACAGCAGGTCATCTTCGTGCCCGTCAAGCTTTTGGTTGGCGTCTGCAAAACTGTAATAACCCCGGCTGGAATAGCGATAGCTGCCGAGGGTGAAATTCGTATTGGTACTGTCAATTTTACCGGTATACAGCAAACGCCAGGACTGGCCTTTGTGCTCGCTGTCGTCGTCGAGCCGGGTATCGGCTACGGTGACGTCTGCTGAAAGTGAGCCCAGCGGGCCTAACGCTATACCCGCCCCCGTATTGGCGGCGTTATAGTCTTTTGAAAGCGTTAAGCCGCCAAACCAGGTGAGAATATTGTTGAATCCGTAGATAAAACTTCCCTGCACGAAGTCGGGTTCATTTTGATCGCTGCCGCTATCGGCGCGATAACGTCCCGCCGTGAATTCATACTTCATGTGCCCCGGACGTTGCATAACGGCGATACTGGAGTAGGGTTGCGTAAAGTGATGCTCGGTACCGTCGGCTTCTTTTACCGTTACCTCCAGATCGCCGCTGTTTGTGGTGGAGTAAAGATCGTTGATCTCAAACGCGCCCGGCGCGACGTTCTGCTGATAGATGAGGTAGCCATTCTGGCGAACCGAGACTTCCGCGTTTGAGCTGGCTATCCCTCTAATGACAGGCGCATAACCGCGCTGGCTGTAAGGCAGCATCTCTTCGTCTGAGGCGAGGTTCACCCCACGATACTGGAGACTGTCAAACACCTCACCGCGGGTGTTACTTTCCCCAGCAGTAAACTGAGCCTTAAGCGCATCAACGTCATGTTGCAGATAGGTATTTATGTTTTCCCAGTGATTATCAGTATCTGATTTGCTCCACGTGGAGTAGTTTCGCACGCGCCATCCCTCAAGGTTTGCGCCGGTGCGCAAATTCAGGTACTGGCTGGACGTTTCATTATCGTCGCTGTCTTTGTTTTGCGACCCGGAAAAGGCATAGTCGCTGAACACGACAGGAACTCCGTCATCCCAGCGTGATGGGTCGATGTAATCCCGGCCGGTCCCGCCGATCGCTGCCTGAGGGATACTCAGCTTTAGGGTCATCGTCGAGAAATCAAGCGCGGCTGATGCCATGGGAATGTAGTTTCCCAGGGGTTTTGGCAACGTTTCGCCAGCGGGAAGTTCCAATAGTTTCGGAAAACGATCGACATTAATGCCCCACATTCGCAGCATATCAGGCGTCATTTGTGGCGCTAATGCGCCGTCGGGCGTGCTCACATACGTGATATCAGCGTCATCAAGGCGACGATCGTTGACCATCACTCTTGAAGAGTAGGTTCCGGGTAGCTGAGCGTTGGATTTCGAAAATAGCGAAAGATCGATATCCTGCTGAATCAGCATGTCCCCTTCCAGCGAAGAGGGGGAGAAGCGGTATTCGCGGGCATGTCCGGAGCAGCTCGCCATAATCAAGAGGCCACCCAGGCAACGAAGAAGTGGATTCAGTCGAAAGATACCTTCGCATCGCAAGGAATTAGGTCCTGTCATCATTGTGAGTTTTTAATCCTGCGCCAGGGTAGAAATATGTTTTTCAGAGGCGTTGCCGTAATCGGTGATACAACGCCAGCTAACACTCGTACCTGATACGTTGGCGGGAAGCGTAATATCGACGCGTGATTTTGGCCCCACCATGTCCGCGTCTTTCAGCTTCTGCGATCCAAGTGAAAGTGAGTCGAAGATGCTATAAAACGCGCCGTCGTTAATGACGGTGAGTTGCTGACCATGACGAACGAAGCGCAGATTTTTACACGTTTCGGTGGATGTTCCCGCAAGCCCGGTGGGGCGCCAGAAGAGTTTCAGGCGAGTTTTATAGATTAGTCGGAGTACATTTTTATCTTCTTCATCCGCGGCAGTGGCAGGAACGGTACGCACATTCATATAGAAAAGCGTCTCTTTGTCGCCGGGCAGAGATTTGCCGTTCCACGCGATACGCAGACTTTGCTCTTTTTGCGGATCAAGGCGAAAAAGGGGAGGCGTCACAATAAACGGCCCGCGCGTTTTACCATCACCCGTGTCTGTCCATGACTGAATTAACCAGGGGAGCGCTTTATCATTATTCTGTAAGGGCAGGGCAACTTCCTTTTTTGCGGCATCGTAAATTATGCGTGTACGGCTGATTTGTACGCCTGTAGCGTGACAATACATGCTCGTAATAACGGGAAGGCATAATAAAAATTTTATAGATGTGCGCATGGTCAAACCTTTAATAAAGGAGGTTGATAAAATGACAATAGTCCGGAATAGGATCCGAACTATTTTCTGAGCATGACTCCTTAAACGTCATGAGGCGTAAATATCTATTTGCTGAATACCAGAGAGCCGAATATTAGCGATATAGAATATTTACGGTCATATCCGCATCGGCCGGCCCGGCTGTAACGTTAGCTGCAAAAGATTTATAGCGAGCGTTGAAATCAGCTTTAATAGTGTCGGAGGATTTTGTCGCCAGCTCGATATAAACCTGTTCTTCAGCACCATCCATGGTGATGAGTTGTTCATTCCGCCCAGCCGGGCTGACGGCAATACCAATACCTGCGGCCGCAGTATCGCCTGAGGTGGTGATTTTGCTGACATTAAGTAGCGTTGTAGTGCCCGTAAGATCCGTTGGGCCAACAAACGTGAGCTGCACAGCTGGCAGACCGTCGCTTCTTAACGGACAATTTGCAAGGGTAATAGAAAACGGCGTGAGAGAGGTTTCCTTGCCGACTTCGGTGAAGTAAGACGTTGGATAGGTGCCCAGCGGAATGGTGCTATCCGTACCGTTATCGCCCTGAATGGTGCAACTTGGTTCAATAATTTCACCCGTAAAGTGAATGGTACCGGCATTCATTTCGGCAGCAAAACTGCTCATCGAAAGGGTGGCAAGCGCCAGGCCTGCGATAATATTCTTTTTGAAGTCCATCTGCTAAATTTCCTGAGTTTAAAATGTATGTCGGGCTGTTCATCTGACGTTGTGATTCAAATGACGCCGCGCAGAAGTATAACGGGTAATTTTTCGCAGGTAAGCGTTGGTCAAGATGAATATTATAAAGAGTAAAACCCTTTTACTAATTTGTAAATTAATGGAAGCCGGTTATTCAATATTCATTGTTTATTGAATTTACATACAGTTATCATTTCTGCAAACAAATAAGTCTAAAAAAAAGCAAAAAGTGAAGATGTTTGAGAGAGAGTTAGCCAGTTAGACTTATTAATTTATTTTTACTTAAAATATTTTCAATTATTAATCATCTCATAAAATGATTGACTTCATGTCAGTGAGCAATCTTTAGCCCATTTTTTCATCCCCCTTACAGTCTGTTATCTCTCAAAGAGAATAAAAAGCCCCGCTAATGCGGT
Organism: Enterobacter cloacae complex sp. P24RS; assembly: GCF_014982165.1. Lineage (NCBI taxonomy): Bacteria > Pseudomonadati > Pseudomonadota > Gammaproteobacteria > Enterobacterales > Enterobacteriaceae > Enterobacter > Enterobacter cloacae complex sp. P24RS. Next base: position 138,550 of record NZ_JADCKU010000010.1, on the reverse strand, counting down.
TTTATCAGCCCATTGGCGCATTGACATGATGGCATGATACCCCTGAATCATTGGGCTGCGAGACCGAAAGTGGCAGAAGAGAACGACGACAAAACAGAAGCCCCCACACCCCACCGACTTGAAAAAGCCCGTGAGGATGGGCAGATCCCCCGATCCAGAGAGCTGACGTCCCTGCTGATCCTGGTGGTCGGCGTGTGCATCATCTGGTGGGGCGGGGAGATGCTCGCCCGCAGACTGGCGGGCATGCTCTCTGCTGGCTTACGTTTCGATCACAGCATGGTCAATGACCCCAATCTGATCCTTATTCAAATCATCAATCTAGTGAAAAGCGCGATGATCGCCTTGCTGCCGCTGATCGTGGGCGTGGTCATCGTGGCGCTTGTATCCCCGGTCATGCTCGGTGGCCTGGTGTTCAGCGGTAAATCGCTGCAACCGAAATTCTCTAAGCTCAACCCGCTCCCCGGTATTGCAAAAATGTTCTCCGCGCAAACGGGCGCTGAGTTGCTCAAAGCCATCCTGAAATCGCTTCTTATGGGCGGGACAGCCGGTTTTTTTCTGTGGCACTACTGGCCGGAAATGATGCGCCTGATCAGCGAATCCCCCATGACGGCGATGAAAAATGCCCTGAATCTGGTCGGATTATGCTCGCTGCTGGTGGTGCTCAGCATTATTCCGATGGTGGCGTTCGACGTTATCTTCCAGATCTTTTCCCATATCAAGAAGCTGCGAATGTCGCGTCAGGACATCCGCGATGAATATAAACAGATGGAAGGCGACCCGCACGTCAAGGGCCGTATCCGGCAGATGCAGCGTGCTGCCGCGCGTCGTCGCATGATGGAAGATGTGCCGAAAGCCGATGTGATCGTCACTAACCCGACCCACTACTCCGTCGCGCTACAGTACGACGAAAACAAAATGAGCGCGCCGAAAGTGGTGGCGAAAGGGGCCGGGCTGATTGCGCTGCGCATTCGTGAAATCGCCACGGAAAACCGCGTGCCGATCCTTGAAGCACCGCCGCTGGCCCGTGCGCTGTACCGCCACGCGGAAATTGGACAACAGATCCCGGGCCAGCTCTATGCCGCTGTCGCAGAGGTGCTGGCCTGGGTGTGGCAACTGAAACGCTGGCGTTTAGCTGGCGGTCAACGACCTGTAAAACCTGAGAACCTTCCGGTGCCTGAAGCACTGGATTTTTTGAACGAGAAGGACACTGATGGCTAATCTGGTGGCAATGTTGCGCCTGCCCGGCAACCTGAAAACAACGCAATGGCAGATCCTTGCCGGACCGATTCTGATCCTGCTAATTTTGTCGATGATGGTGCTGCCGTTACCGGCATTTATACTCGACCTGCTTTTCACCTTCAACATTGCGTTGTCCATCATGGTGCTGCTGGTGGCGATGTTTACCCAGCGCACGCTGGAGTTCGCCGCGTTTCCAACGATCCTGCTGTTCACTACGCTGCTGCGCCTCGCGCTGAACGTTGCCTCCACGCGTATCATCCTGATGGAAGGGCACACCGGCGCGGCGGCGGCGGGCAAGGTGGTAGAAGCCTTCGGTCACTTCCTGGTGGGCGGCAACTTCGCCATCGGTATCGTGGTGTTCGTCATTTTGGTGATTATCAACTTTATGGTTATCACTAAAGGTGCAGGGCGTATCGCAGAAGTGGGCGCGCGCTTCGTGCTCGACGGGATGCCGGGCAAGCAGATGGCCATCGACGCCGACCTCAATGCCGGGCTGATCGCGGAAGATGAAGCGAAAAAACGCCGTGCCGAAGTGACCCAGGAGGCTGATTTCTACGGCTCGATGGACGGTGCGAGTAAGTTTGTGCGCGGTGATGCTATCGCGGGCATTCTGATTATGGTGATTAACGTCGTCGGCGGCCTGCTCGTCGGCGTGCTGCAACACGGAATGGACATGGGCCACGCGGCGGAAAGCTATACGCTGCTGACCATCGGTGACGGTCTGGTCGCGCAGATCCCGGCGCTGGTGATCTCCACCGCGGCGGGTGTGATCGTGACTCGCGTCAGCACCGACCAGGACGTAGGCGAGCAGATGGTGGGACAGCTGTTCAGCAACCCGCGCGTTATGCTGCTCTCCGCGGCGGTGCTGGGCCTGCTCGGGCTGGTACCGGGCATGCCAAACCTGGTGTTCCTGCTGTTTACCGCTGGACTGCTGGGGCTTGCCTGGTGGATGCGTGGCCGTGAAACCCAGCCAGCGGCAGAGCCGGCGCCGGTCAAAATGCCTGAGAACACCCAGGCGGTGGAAGCGACCTGGAACGACGTTCAGCTTGAGGATTCTCTGGGGATGGAGGTGGGCTACCGCCTGATCCCAATGGTGGATTTCCAGCAGGATGGTGAACTGCTGGGCCGTATCCGCAGCATTCGTAAAAAATTCGCCCAGGACATGGGCTTCCTGCCGCCGGTGGTTCATATCCGTGACAACATGGATCTGCCCCCCGCACGCTACCGCATCCTGATGAAAGGGGTGGAAATCGGCAGCGGCGACGCGTACCCCGGCCGCTGGCTGGCGATTAACCCCGGCACCGCCGCAGGCACGCTGCCGGGCGAGCCGACGACCGATCCGGCCTTTGGTCTGGCCGCTATCTGGATCGAAAGCGCGCTGAAAGAGCAGGCGCAGATCCAGGGTTACACGGTCGTTGAGGCCAGTACCGTGGTGGCGACGCACCTTAACCACCTGATTGGTCAGTTCTCTGCGGAGCTGTTCGGACGTCAGGAGGCGCAGCAGCTGCTCGACCGCGTAACGCAGGAGATGCCGAAGCTGACCGAAGATTTAGTCCCGGGCGTGCTGACCTTAACCACGCTGCATAAAGTGCTGCAAAACCTGCTCGACGAGAAAGTGCCTATCCGCGATATGCGTACCATCCTCGAAACGCTGGCCGAGCATGCGCCGCTGCAAAGCGATCCGCACGAGCTGACGGCGGTAGTGCGCGTAGCGCTCGGACGCGCCATTACCCAGCAGTGGTTCCCGGGAACCGGCGAAGTGCAGGTAATTGGCCTCGATACGCCGCTTGAACGTCTGCTGCTTCAGGCCCTACAGGGCGGTGGCGGACTGGAGCCAGGCCTGGCGGACAGATTACTGGCGCAAACTCAGGAGGCGCTGGCGCGTCAGGAGATGCTGGGCGCGCCGCCGGTGCTGCTGGTGAATCATGCGCTGCGTCCGCTGCTGTCGCGCTTCCTGCGCCGGAGCCTGAACCAGCTGGTGGTACTGTCGAACATGGAGCTGTCCGATAACCGCAACATCCGCATGACGGCGACCATCGGAGGAAAATAATGCGTAAGTGGCTGTGGATCTTACTTTTTCCGCTGGCGGCGCAGGCCGCAGGCGAGGGGGCATGGCAGGCCAGCAGTATCGGCTTAACGCTCAACCATCGGGGGGAGGCGATCTCCTCCCGTCCGCTGTCGGCCTCTGAGCCCGTTTCCGGGCAGATGACGCTGGTGGCCTGGAATTACACATTGACGGGGCCTACGCCGGCCGGATTACGGGTGCGGCTGTGCTCGCTGACCCGCTGCGCGGAAATCGAGGGGCAAAATGGCACAACCCAGGCCTTAAACGGGGTGTCTGCTCAGGAACCTTTACGCTTTATATGGGAAGTGCCGGGCGGTGGCCGCCTGATCCCAGCGCTTAAAATTCAGCGCAACGAGGTGCTCGTCAACTACCGCTAACTGCCCGCCTTTTCGCCAGTCTTCAGGCATTTCTGAAGGCTGGCTCGCAAAATTGACCTTCCCTTTTGATACAAAAGAAACGCTGTTTTATAAATCAGTGACACGCGTAACGACACTCTTTGCATTTTTGCCATTTGCCACCCGGTGATGGCAGAAACAGAAAGGTTTCACCAGGTCGATACTTTTACTGTAGCCGTGTAAAAACTCCCGGACGAGGTTTGCTTACAGGGAGTCTCCCAAAACTGATTAGGGTTGACGGCAATGAAAACACGAAAAATTGGACTCGCAAATTATCTTGCTTACGGGTCAGGGGACTTCCTCGGGGCGGGGACTACCGCCCTGACGGCCGCCTGGCTTTTGTATTTTTATACCACCTTCTGTGGACTCACACCGATTGAAGCAACCTTTATCTTCGCCGCCGCAAGGGTGCTGGATGCGGTTGTCAGCCCGTTAATGGGCTTTTTAACCGATAACTTTGGTACCACCTGGCTGGGTAAGCGTTTTGGCCGTCGTAAGTTCTTTATTCTGCTCGGTATTCCCTGCGTATTCAGCTATTCGCTGATGTGGGTAGGGGACATGAGCTTCTGGTATTACCTGCTGACTTATCTGATCTTCGATATCGTCTACACCATGATCCTGGTGCCGTACGAAACGCTGGTGCCGGAGATGACGGACGATTTCAAACAGAAAACCAAATTCTCCGGGGCGCGTATCTCCATGGCGCAGATGTCTGCCATTCTCGCCTCCTTCCTGCCGGGGATCCTGCTCACGCAATTTGGCAAAGACAACGCGATCTCCTTCTTCTATGCCAGCCTGGTCTTCTCCGTGCTGTGCGCCCTGATGCTCACTTTTGTCTGGTTCTTTACCTGGGAACGTCCGCGTGAAGAGTGGTCTGAAGCGGCCCTGCGCGCCGAAGAAGAGAAGAAAAAGCTGACCCTGGGCCAGAGCCTGAACCGTCTTTTTGTCGAATTAAGTTCAACGCTGCGTATTAAGATTTTCCGCCAGCACCTTGGCATGTACCTCGGCGGCTATATTGCTCAGGACGTGTTCAACGCCGTCTTCACCTATTACGTGGTGTTTGTGCTAATGCAGGAAGCGTCGATGGCGTCCAACCTGCTGGGCACGATGGCCATCTTCCAGTTCCTCGCCGTGATCGGGATGATCCCGCTGTGCATTCGCTTCGGACCTGCACCGTCTTACCGCATGGTGGTCGTGCTGTTTGGCCTGGCTTCGCTCTCTTACGCGGTGCTTTACTACGCGGGCCTGAGCGACGTATACGCTCTGCTGTTGCTGATCTCTGCAATTGCCGGTCTTGGCCGCGGCGGTATCAACTATGTACCGTGGAATACCTACACCTACATTGCTGACGTGGACGAAGTGATCACCGGTCAGCGTCGCGAAGGGATCTTCGCGGGCATTATGACGTTGACCCGTAAAGCATCTCAGGCCGGCGCGGTGATGCTGGTGGGTATCGTGATGCAGATGTCCGGCTTTGTCAGCGGTCAGAAAGTACAGCCTGCGGAAGTGAGCCATACCATTCTGATGATCCTGAGCGTTGGCACCATTCTGGTGCTGTTCTGCGGCTTCCTGGTCTCCCTGCGCTTCAGGCTCAATTTACAAACCCACAGCACCCTTCGTGAAGAGACCGCGAAAATGCGCGAGTCCGGCCATGCGATGCCGGAGGCGGCGACCCCGCAGGCGCGCGCCACCGTGGAGATGCTGGCCGGTATGCCGTATGAATCCCTGTGGGGCAACAACAATATCGGTTATCTGAATCGCAATAAGCCGGCGGCCCCTTCGCTGAAGGATCGTGCGGTACTGAATTCGACATACAACAGAGGTTAAGATGATGAAAGTTTGGCCTGTCAAACATAGCCCGCTACTGCGTCAGCCTGAGCGCTTTATCGCCAGGGATGAGCTGAAATCGCTCATTCAGAAGGTGACGCATAACCTGGTCAATATCCACGACAAAACGGGTGAGTTTTTGCTGCGGCTGGACGACGGGCGCGTGATCGACACCAAAGGCTGGGCCGGATGGGAGTGGACGCACGGCGTCGGTTTGTACGGTATCTGGCAGTATTACTGCCAGACCGGTGACGAAGGCATGCGCGAGATTATCGACAGCTGGTTTGCTGACCGTTTCGCAGAAGGCGCAACCACCAAAAACGTGAACACCATGTCGCCGTTCCTGACGCTGGCGTACCGCTACGAAGAGACCAAAAACCCGGCATGGCTACCGTGGCTGGAAAGCTGGGCGGAATGGGCGATGAACGAGATGCCGCGCACGGAACATGGGGGCATGCAGCACATCACGCTGGCAGAAGAGAACCATCAACAGATGTGGGACGACACGCTGATGATGACGGTACTGCCGCTGGCGAAAATCGGCAGGCTGCTGAACAAGCCGGAGTACGTAGAGGAGGCGATCTATCAGTTCCTGCTCCACGTGCAGAACCTGATGGACCGGGAGACGGGGCTGTGGTTCCACGGCTGGAATTACGACGGCAACCACAACTTCGCCCGGGCCCGCTGGGCGCGCGGCAACAGCTGGCTGACCATCGTGATCCCGGACTTCCTTGAGCTGGTGGATCTGCCGGAAAACAACCCCGTTCGTCGCTATCTGGTGCAGGTGCTGAATGCGCAGATCGCCGCGCTGGCAAAATGTCAGGACGAGAGCGGGCTGTGGCATACGCTGCTTGACGATCCTGATTCTTATCTGGAGGCGTCGGCCACGGCAGGGTTTGCCTACGGTATCCTGAAGGCCGTGCGCAAGCGTTATGTCGGCGCAGAGTACGCTGAGGTGGCGGAGAAAGCGATTCGCGGTATTGTGCAAAATATCTCGCCGGAAGGGGAGCTGCTGCAAACCTCGTTCGGGACGGGAATGGGCAGCGATCTCGATTTTTATCGTCAAATACCGCTGACGTCGATGCCGTATGGCCAGGCAATGGCGATTCTGTGCCTGACGGAGTATTTACGCAAATATTTCTGACGGCTGCTTAATAATTTCATTACTGCAAAGCCCCTCTTTAAAGGGGCTTTTTTTATAATAACGGCGGGTAAATATAATACGCCATCAATATGATATTCTGCTTATATTTACGACGTGAATAATAGACTTAAAATAAATTCAGGCTATTATTAAAATGTGATTTTCTTCACAAAATGCATGCCGTATTTATCCTATTTTTTAATTGCATTAAGATTTTTCCAATACACATTTAAGGAGTAATGCAATGGAAAATGCAATGGGCAGTATTGTTATTAACCCTTCTGTAAATATGCATGCCGATAAAATGTCGGATGAACATCTTCAAATGTTCGAATCGGTTTTCAATGATATCGACGGCGCGGGCTATACCCCGCTACTGTTTGTTGGTAGCCAGCTCGTGGCTGGCCAGCTGCATACCTTTATTGCGCTTCGCCGTTTCATGCATGCAAAGGGACAAGAAAAATCACTGGTTAAGGTCATTATTTTTCAAAGCCTGAACAATGAGTTGGCTATTCATTCGATCTCAGAATTCTAATCATTTTATTTACGGATAATTATTTAAACTGAAAAGGAAATCATTATGTGGAAATCAGCGAAAAGAGATGAATTTATTCCGTTGGACGCGCCTGTAGCCGGTTATGAAATTGGGGTGCCAGGTATCAAAGGACCTTCACCGTTGTTTATTATTCGCGCAAAACTGAATAATGGGATTCATCCGGGTAAATGGGTGTTCGGCAATACGGCCTGGGTCCCATGGGGAGGGAGCGAGCACCTGTGTAATGAATTTGAAATTTACGTGGGCGCGTTAAAATGGGTAGACGTTAAGGGGAAAAATTTCCCACCGAATGTGGTTGAGGCGGGGCATGAAGCCAATGGTGCTAAGCTCTACGTTGCACGTGCAAAATTCGATAATGGCCTCTTTGTTGGTAAAGCAGGAAGCCACCTCAGCAGAGGATGCTGCATCGGCTATAACGGCAGAGAGTATGAATTAGATACCTTCCAGGTGCTCGTTCACGACTAACCGCAATCAGCCATAAAAAAACCCGGCGCTTGCCGGGTTTCTTTTTTACATACGTTCTACGGTTTCGATACCCAGGGTCTCCAGACCCAGCTTCAGGGTTTTCGCCGTCAACTGCGCCAGCTTCAGGCGACTGTTACGCACCGCTTCGCTCTCGGCAGAGAGGATAGGGCAGTGTTCGTAGAAGCCAGAGAACAGACCGGCCAGATCGTACAGGTAAGCACACATAACGTGCGGCGTACCGTCACGGGCGACAACGGAGAGCGTCTCTTCGAACTGAAGCAGACGTGCGGCCAGCTGTGCTTCCCGGTCTTCGGTAATAGTCACCGGGGCGTTCGCCAGCACGCTTTCGTCGATATTCGCTTTACGGAAGACGGAGAGCACGCGGGTGTAGGCATACTGCATGTAAGGCGCCGTGTTGCCTTCAAATGCCAGCATGTTGTCCCAGTCGAAGATATAGTCGGTGGTACGGTTCTTGGAGAGATCCGCGTATTTCACCGCACCGATACCCACGGCGTTAGCCAGTTTTTCCAGCTCGTCAGCAGGCATATCCGGATTCTTCTCGGCCACCAGGCGACGCGCGCGTTCCAGCGCTTCATCCAGCAGATCGGAAAGCTTCACGGTGCCGCCCGCACGGGTTTTGAACGGCTTACCGTCTTTACCCAGCATCATGCCGAACATGTGGTGTTCCAGCGGCACGCAATCCGGTACGTAGCCCGCTTTACGCACGATCGTCCACGCCTGCATCAGGTGCTGGTGCTGACGGGAGTCGATGTAATACAGCACGCGGTCCGCATGCAGGGTTTCATAACGGTATTTCGCACAGGCGATATCGGTGGTGGTGTACAGATAGCCGCCATCCTTTTTCTGGATGATGACGCCCATCGGTTCGCCTTCCTTGTTTTTGTACTCATCAAGGAATACCACCGTTGCGCCTTCGCTTTCTACCGCCAGATGTTTGGCTTTCAGGTCCGCCACAATGCCTGGCAGCATCGGGTTATACAGGCTTTCACCCATCACGTCGTCGCGGGTCAGGGTCACGTTCAGACGGTTATAGGTGAGCTGGTTCTGGGACATAGTGATGTCCACCAGCTTGCGCCACATCTCGAGGAAGTACGGGTCGCCCCCCTGGAGTTTCACCACGTAGCTGCGCGCGCGCTCGGCGAAGGCTTCGTCTTCGTCATAATATTTTTTGGCTTCACGGTAGAACCCTTCCAGGTCCGCCAGCGCCATTTCGCCTGCATTTTCCTGCTGCTGTTTTTCCAGATACGCGATCAGCATGCCGAACTGAGTGCCCCAGTCGCCTACGTGGTTAGCGCGGATCACCTTGTGCCCCAGGAATTCCAGGGTTCGTACGGCGGCATCACCAATGATGGTGGAGCGCAGGTGGCCGACGTGCATCTCTTTCGCCACGTTTGGCGCAGAGTAGTCAACCACCACGGTCTGCGGCTCTGGCTGAGTCACGCCCAGACGGTCAGACTTCAGCGCCGCGTCAACGTGGCTTGCCAGGAACGCTGGCTCAAGGAAAATGTTGATAAAGCCCGGACCGGCGATTTCGGTTTTGCTGGCGATGCCGGTGAGATCCAGATGCGTCAGTACCTGCTCAGCGAGCTGTCGCGGCGGCATGCCCAGTTTTTTAGCCACTGCCATCACGCCATTAGCCTGATAGTCGCCAAACTGTACTTTTGCTGACTGACGAACCTGTGGTTCGCAATCCGCAGGCGCGCCTGCGGCAATCAGTGCCTGACTGACTTTTTCTGAGAGAAGAGCCTGAATATTCACCTGGATACCTTACATTTTTGATGCGGGTAAAAACGCCCGCGCCAGTTTAAGAATTTAGGGCGGGAGTATACTGCAAATGCCTTCGGGCGTCAGCCCTGCCGGGGCCGAAGATTGTTCAGAATCCAGGCGAAGACGGTATGCATAAACATGCAGTCGAAAAAACCGTGATTCTGCGGTTGGTCGAATGGGGTCAACAGAGTAAATTAGCGGCTTTGCGACACGAGACGAGACTGACCTATGGCGAACTGGCACACCCTTGACGAACTGCATGATATTTCCGCAGATTTACCACGCTTCACCCAGGCGTTCACAGAACTTGCCACCCGTCTCGGGCTGGATATCGCGCCGCTTGACGCCGATCACATTGCTTTGCGCTGCCACCAGAACGCCACCGCCGAACGCTGGCGGCGTGGCTTTGAGCAGTGCGGCGAGCTGCTCTCAGAGAATATCATTAACGGCCGCCCGATTTGCCTGTTCAAACTTCACGAGCCGGTAAGTGTGGCCCACTGGCAATTCACCGTTGTTGAACTGCCCTGGCCGGGAGAAAAACGCTATCCACACGAAGGCTGGGAGCATATCGAAATTGTTCTGCCGGGGGAGCCAGAGACGCTGAACGCGCGTGCGCTGGCGCTGCTCTCTGACGAGGGCTTAAGCCAGCCGGGTATTTTTGTGAAAAGCAGCTCACCAAAAGGCGAGCGCGAACGTTTACCAAACCCTACGCTTGCCGTTACGGACGGGAAAGTGACGGTGAAATTCCATCCCTGGACTATCGAGCAGATCGTCGCCAGCGAAGCGTGAGCGTTGATCCAGACAGGAATCAGGCAACGTGCCACGATGGTGCGTTGAGCGACATTTAAGGAGAGAGATATGGCGCTGCTGGAAATTTGTTGTTACAGCGTGGAGTGTGCCGTCACTGCGCAACGGCAAGGGGCCGATCGCATCGAGCTTTGCGCGGCACCGAAAGAAGGTGGATTAACCCCGTCCTCTGGCGTGCTGAAATCAGCGCGTGAGGCCGTCACCATTCCCGTGCACCCGATTATTCGCCCGCGCGGGGGTGATTTTTGTTATACGGCGGGGGAGTTTAGCGCCATGCTTGAGGATATTGCCCTCGTCCGTGATTCAGGTTTCCCGGGGCTGGTGACCGGCGTGCTGGATGAAGACGGCAACGTCGATCTTCCGCGCATGCGCCAGGTTATGCGCGTTGCCCAGGGAATGGCGGTCACTTTTCATCGTGCGTTCGATATGTGTAAAGATCCGATGCAAGCCTTTGATACGCTGGCAGAACTGGGCGTGGCGCGCGTTCTGACGTCAGGCCAGCAGTCCTCGGCTGAAAAAGGACTGAAATTAATTACGGAACTAAAAGCACATTCCGGTGTTCCAATAATCATGGCGGGCGCGGGAGTACGCGCCAGCAATCTGGAACTGTTTTTAAACGCAGGGGTGGAAGAGCTGCACAGCTCGGCGGGTAAATGGATACCTTCGCCCATGCGTTATCGCAATACAGGGTTGTCAATGTCGACGGATGCTGAAGCGGATGAGTACTCGCGCTACGGTGTGGATGGAGAGTCGGTTGCGGTAATGAAATCGCTGATTGAACGTCATCACGTGTAGCAACGTACCGATTTTTACCGCGCATCATGTCGCCCAATATGATGCTTGCTTGTACCAGGCCCCTGCAATTTCAACAGGGGCCTTTTTTTGTCCTGTGCCCGGTGGCGCTGCGCTTACCGGGCCTACAAAAGCGAGAGCAGGCCGGGTAAGGCGTAGCCGCCACCCGGCTAAAAGATTACGGCTTGGTCGCAATCAGCACCGCACGCATCGGGGCCGGATAACCTTCGATGGTTTTACTGTGATCGTCCGGGTCGAGGAACTGCTCCAGCGATTCGGTGATCATCCAGTCTGTGCGGCGCTGCTCCTCAATCGACGTCACGCACACATCGGCGATGCGTACATCGACAAAGCCACATTTCTCCAGCCAGTTCTTCAGCGCCAGCGCGGAAGGGATGAAGTAAACGTTGCGCATCTGCGCGTAGCGGTCGCCCGGCACCAGAACCGCATGCTCATCGCCTTCGATAACCAGCGTTTCCAGCACCAGCTCGCCGCCGCTGACCAGCTGATCTTTCAGCTGCCACAGATGCTCCAGCGGGGAACGACGATGGTATAGCACGCCCATGGAGAATACGGTATCAAAGGCTTTCAGGGCCGGGAGTTGCTCGATGCCCAGCGGCAGCAGGTGCGCGCGCTGGTCGTTGCCGAGCAGCTTTCGCACGGCTTCAAACTGGCACAGGAACAGCTGCATCGGATCGATACCCACCGCCAGATGCGCGCCCGCGCCGATCATGCGCCACATGTGATAGCCGCTGCCGCAGCCCACGTCCAGAATGGTGCGCCCGCTCAGGTCGGACAGATGAGGCAGAACGCGATCCCACTTCCAGTCGGAACGCCACTCGGTGTTGATGTTCACGCCGTACAGCGAGAACGGCCCTTTGCGCCACGGCATCAGGTTACGCATCAGCGTTTCGATACGGTTAATCTGCCCGGCCGGGAGCGGCGCTTCGCTTTCCGCCGTCACGCTGTGCAGTAAATCCAGACGATGAGGCGTCAGTTCAGGCAGAAACTCCACGGCGTTTGACCACTGCTTCAGCAGGCCATGCTGCTGATCGCGCTGCCAGGTGGCAATTTGCGCAGGCAGGGTCTCCAGCCAGTGGGAGAGGTGGTTTTTGGCAATCAGCTGATAGAAATTACCGAACTCGATCATGCTGCGTCTCCGGCCTTCAGCGCTACCAGAGAGCCAAAGTTAAAGCACTGGAACCACAGTTCGCTGTGTTCGAATCCGGCTTTGTGCAGGCGCGCTTTGTGAGTTTCCACGGAGTCCGTCAGCATCACGTTCTCCAGCATGCTGCGCTTCTGGCTGATCTCCAGCTCGCTGTAGCCGTTCGCACGCTTGAAATCGTGGTGCATGTTAAACAGCAGCTCGCCCACGCTGGCGTCTTCAAAACTGAATTTCTCGGAAAGCACCAGCGCGCCGCCCGGGTTGAGGCCTTGATAAATTTTATCCAGCAGCCGCTGACGGTCGTCCGGCACCAGGAACTGCAAGGTAAAATTCAGTACCACCATCGAGGCGTTCTGGATGTCGATATCGCGAATATCGCCTTCTATTACCTCCACTGGCGTAGGGGCTTTATACGCGTCAATGTGTCGACGGCAGCGTTCAACCATAGCCGGAGAGTTATCGACGGCTACGATCTTGCAGCCTTCCTGATGAACGTTACGGCGGATGGACAACGTTGCCGCACCCAGCGAGCAGCCCAGGTCATAAACCTGCGTGCCGGGTTGAACGAAGCGTTCAGCCAGCATGCCGATCATGGAAATAATATTGGAATAACCGGGAACAGAGCGCTGGATCATATCCGGGAAGACTTCGGCTACCCGTTCATCAAAGGTCCAGTCGCCCAGGCTGGCGATAGGCGCGGAAAAAAGCGTGTCGCGATCTGACATAACGTAAAAATCCGGGAAAAATAAAGGGGCATATTGTGCGCTAACGGAAGGAGAAAACCAACTCCCACGGCATATACCAAAGGTTAGCCAGCACCATCAGCAAAAGCGAGCACCAGGTCGCGCTCATGCCGGAACGACGCCAGCGGATCAGGCGTTGGTGAAAACCGTAATAATGCATTAAGCGTCCGGCAATCAGCAGCAGCCCACAGACGTGCACCATCCAGGTTTCTGCGCCATCCATTTCCATTAACAGCAGTAAAATTAACGCGACGGGGATGTACTCGACCGCGTTGCCGTGGATGCGGATTGCGCTTTGCAACTCAGAAAAGCCCCCGTCACCGTAGGAGACACGGTACTGCATTCTCAGGCGCACAACATCAAATGAAAATTTAATCAGCAGTAATGCACCTAACACCGCATACAGCGCGCTGACCATACTAACTCCCTGTTTTTGGCAGATGGCACGTCTCTATGATAGGGGGTGATGTCAGAAAAGAGAAGATTGTTGTGGGATGGAGGGGGCGGGGCCAACCGACGGAACCGCACGCTGCAAGGCCTGCCAGAGAGCATCGACCAGTTCAGGCGCCTGGGCAATATCCGGCGTATGTAAAAACAGGTACGGGGTGGTGGTCTGCTCCCATTTCGCGAGCGTTTGCAGCCAGACGGCGAACATCGCCTGGTTTTGCTGCATGTTATCGCTGCCGATAAACCGCACCATCGGGTTTTTGGCCGTCACGATCGCGTGGACGGGCACTTTCGGTTTTTTGCGCTGGGCATCAACAATGGCTTCGCTGTGCGGGATTGCGCTGTGCACGGGCCGGCTGTCAAGGATCGCCCGGTTGACAGAGCGATCTAACAGACCGCGATTCAACGCTTTTTCCGCCACGCCTTTAGCAAAGAATTCCGGATGCCTCACTTCCACGCCGTAGGTAAAGTCATGCGGCAACGCGTCGAGAAACTGCCAGAGAGCAGGCAGGTCGCGCGGGCCAAACGTGGCGGGAAGCTGGAGCCAGTACTGTCCAATCCGGTTGGCCAGAGGCGACATCCGGGTGAAAAACTCGTGGGTTAAATCATCGCAGTTACGCAGCGCGGCGTTGTGGGAAATGGTTGCCGGGAATTTAAAGCAAAAGCGAAAGTCGTCGGTGGTTTGCTCGCGCCAGCGTTCGACGATCTCCGCGCGGGGCAGGGCGTACAGCGTGGTGTTGCCCTCCACGCAGTTAAAGTGTCGGGCATACTCTTCAAGGCTGGTAATACCCAGGCGCACCCATTTCGGGTGCGACCACTGGGGCAGGCCCACGTACATCATAGCGCGCTCAGGATCTCATCCGTGCTGCGCACGCGACCGATACGCGGGAAGATATGGGTCATGCTGCCCTGATGCTGGTCCGCAGAGGCTGCGCTGCACGCGTCTTCCGCGATGACCAGGTTAAAGCCCAGCTCCCAGGCGTTACGGGCGGTGGATTCCACACCGATGTTGGTGGAGATCCCGCACAGAATGATCGTGTCGATTCCGCGACGGCGCAGCTGAAGCTCCAGATCGGTGCCGTAGAAGGCGCCCCACTGGCGTTTGGTGACTTCAATATCGCTGTCGCGTTTACCGAGCGAGACCGGATACGTCCACCAGTTGTCCGGCAGCGCCTGCGCCGGGGCCTGAGCATCAACCGGCTGTTTTAACGCTTCGGCAAAATCAGCGGACCAGCCGACGCGCACCATGACCACCGGCGCACCGCTGACGCGGCATTTTTCCGCCAGACGCGCAGCGCGGCTTACGACATCGTCAGCGGTGTGCGGACCCCCGGCAAAAGGCAGGATCCCTTCCTGTAAATCAATGACCACGAGGGCGGTTTTGGTGGCATCAAGCGTCAACATTGTTACTCCAGTCAAATCAGTTGCTTTTCTACACCTTACGACGGTATGGCCTGTTATCGGTCGGATAATTTTGTTAATTTTTGTGAGAATAGGCAATAAGAGCACAGCAAACGCGCGTCAGGCCGTGCTTCGCTCTTATCGTCCGGCAGAATTTCCAGTATAATAGCCGCCTTTTTTCATCCAGTTGTGACATACAGAAAGCTGCGACATCGTAGCCTGCAAGACAGGCAACAATCAGCCTGCGGCTAATTAAGGGATATCTCATGCGTACAGAATATTGCGGGCAGCTGCGTCAGTCCCACGTCGGGCAGCAGGTTACCCTGTGTGGTTGGGTCAATCGTCGTCGCGATCTTGGTAGCCTTATCTTTATTGATATGCGTGACCGCGAAGGTATCGTTCAGGTGTTCTTCGATCCGGATCGCGCTGATGCGTTGAAGCTGGCTTCTGAGCTGCGTAATGAGTTCTGCATTCAGGTGACGGGCACCGTGCGTGCGCGTGACGAAAAAAACATCAACGCCGAGATGGCGACCGGCGCTATCGAAGTGCTGGCGTCCGATCTGGTGATTATCAACCGCGCGGAAGCGCTGCCGCTGGACTCCAACCACGTCAACACCGAAGAAGCGCGTCTGAAATACCGCTACCTGGATCTGCGTCGTCCGGAGATGGCTCAGCGCCTGAAAACCCGTGCGAAAATCACCAGTCTGGTGCGTCGCTTTATGGACGATCATGGTTTCCTCGATATTGAAACCCCGATGCTGACCAAAGCCACGCCGGAAGGCGCGCGCGATTACCTGGTGCCATCCCGCGTCCATAAAGGCAAATTCTATGCGCTGCCGCAGTCTCCGCAGCTGTTCAAACAGCTGCTGATGATGTCCGGCTTCGACCGCTACTACCAGATTGTAAAATGCTTCCGCGATGAAGACCTGCGCGCTGACCGTCAGCCAGAATTTACCCAGATCGATGTGGAAACCTCCTTCATGACCGCCGAGCAGGTGCGTGAAGTGATGGAAGCGCTGGTGCGTAGCCTGTGGAACGACGTCAAGGGCGTTGAGCTGGGCGATTTCCCGATCATGACCTTCGCGGAAGCCGAGCGTCGCTACGGTTCCGACAAACCAGATCTGCGTAACCCGATGGAGCTGGTGGACGTGGCTGACCTGGTTAAAGACGTGGAGTTCGCGGTCTTTGCTGGCCCGGCTAACGATCCGAAAGGCCGCGTGGCTGCCCTGCGCGTACCGGGCGGCGCGTCCTTAAGCCGTAAGCAAATTGACGACTACGGCAACTTCATCAAGATCTACGGCGCGAAAGGTCTGGCCTATATTAAAGTGACCGAGCGCGCGAAAGGTCTGGAAGGCATCACCAGCCCGGTGGCGAAATTCCTGAACGCGGACATCGTGGAAGCGATCCTTGAGCGCACCGCCGCCCAGGACGGCGACATGATCTTCTTCGGCGCAGACAACAAGAAAGTTGTTGCGGATGCGATGGGCGCGCTGCGTCTGAAGCTCGGTAAAGACCTGAATCTGACCGACGAAAGCAAATGGGCGCCGCTGTGGGTTATCGACTTCCCGATGTTTGAAGACGACGGTGAAGGCGGCCTGACCGCGATGCACCACCCGTTCACCTCGCCAAAAGACATGACGGCGGCGGAGCTGAAGGCAGCACCGGAAGATGCGGTAGCGAATGCCTACGATATGGTTATCAACGGCTACGAAGTGGGCGGCGGTTCCGTGCGTATTCACAGCGGTGAAATGCAGCAGACCGTGTTCGGCATTCTGGGCATTAACGAGCAGGAGCAGCGCGAGAAGTTTGGCTTCCTGCTGGACGCCCTGAAGTACGGTACGCCTCCGCACGCGGGTCTGGCATTCGGTCTTGACCGTCTGACCATGCTGCTGACCGGCACCGACAACATCCGTGATGTTATCGCCTTCCCGAAAACCACCGCAGCGGCGTGTCTGATGACCGAAGCGCCAAGCTTTGCCAACCCGGCCGCGCTGGCCGAGCTGGGCATTGAGGTGGTGAAGAAGGAAGAGAAAAACTGATATGGCATACAAGCTTCCCGTTTCTGTCTTAGTTGTCATTTATGCCCTGGACACGAAGCGGGTGCTGATGTTGCAGCGGCGCGACGATCCTGATTTCTGGCAGTCGGTTACCGGCAGCCTGGAAGAGGGGGAGACCGCGCCGCAGGCCGCCGCGCGTGAAGTAAAGGAAGAGGTCGCCATTGACGTTGCTCGCGAGCAACTGACCCTGAAGGACTGTCAGCGCACGGTGGAGTTTGAAATTTTTAGCCATTTACGTCATCGCTATGCGCCGGGCATTGAGCGCAATACGGAATCGTGGTTCTGCCTTGCGCTTCCCCATGAGCGGGAGATCGTGTTCACTGAACATCTGACCTACCGCTGGGTCGATGCGGCGGATGCCGCCGCACTGACCAAGTCATGGAGCAACCGGCAGGCGATTGAAGAATTTGTAATTAACGCTGCCTGAGAAGGCGCGATTTTTGGAGAACTTTTTATGGCAGGTCATAGTAAGTGGGCCAACACCAAACACCGTAAAGCGGCACAGGATGCCAAGCGCGGTAAAATCTTTACCAAAATCATTCGTGAGCTGGTAACAGCGGCGCGTCTGGGCGGCGGCGATCCGGCCTCTAACCCGCGCCTGCGTGCGGCGGTGGATAAAGCCCTGTCCAACAACATGACGCGTGACACCCTGAACCGCGCCATCGCACGTGGCGTGGGCGGTGACGAAGACGCGAACATGGAAACCATCATTTATGAAGGTTACGGCCCTGGCGGTACGGCGGTAATGGTTGAATGCCTGTCTGACAACCGTAACCGTACCGTTGCGGAAGTGCGCCACGCGTTCACCAAAACCGGCGGTAACCTGGGCACAGACGGCTCCGTAGCTTACCTGTTCAGCAAAAAAGGCGTCATCTCCTTCGAGAAAGGCGACGAAGACGTCATCATGGAAGCGGCGCTGGAAGCGGGCGCGGAAGACGTGGTGACCTACGACGACGGTGCGATTGACGTTTACACCGCGTGGGAAGAGATGGGTGCCGTGCGCGATGCGCTGGAAGCGGCTGGCCTGAAGGCGGATAACGCTGAAGTGTCCATGATCCCGTCCACCAAAGCGGATATGGATGCGGAAACCGCGCCTAAGCTGCTGCGTCTGATCGACATGCTCGAAGACTGCGACGACGTCCAGGAAGTGTATCACAACGGTGAAATCTCTGATGAGGTGGCTGCGACGCTGTAATGCGCCAGCCTGAACCGTTTACGGGAGACGCGTGATGTCGATTATCCTTGGGATTGACCCCGGCTCGCGCGTCACCGGCTATGGCGTTATCCGTCAGGTGGGACGCCAGCTAACCTACCTCGGCAGCGGCTGTATTCGCACTAAAGTGGACGATTTGCCGTCGCGCCTGAAGCTCATTTATGCGGGCGTGTCGGAGATTATCACCCAGTTCCAGCCGGACTATTTCGCCATTGAGCAGGTCTTTATGGCGAAGAACGCGGATTCGGCGTTAAAGCTCGGACAGGCGCGCGGCGTGGCGATTGTTGCCGCCGTGAACCAGGATCTGCCGGTATTTGAGTACGCGGCCCGTCAGGTTAAACAGACGGTAGTGGGCATCGGTAGCGCGGAGAAAAGTCAGGTGCAGCATATGGTGCGCACCCTGCTGAAGCTTCCCGCGAACCCGCAGGCCGACGCCGCGGATGCGCTGGCGATTGCGATTACCCACTGCCACGTCAGCCAGAACGCGATGCAAATGAGCGAGTCGCGGCTCAATCTGGCGCGAGGCAGGTTACGATAATAAGAAATCAGGCTGGATGTTTATCCAGCCTTTTTTTATTATGTCGCCAGTTAACACTTTTCCAGAACGCAGGAGCGTCACGTGATAGGCAGACTCAGAGGCATCATCATTGAAAAACAACCCCCGTTAGTGCTGCTGGAAGTGGGTGGCGTGGGCTATGAAGTCCATATGCCGATGACCTGCTTCTACGAGCTGCCCGACGCGGGCAAAGAGGCGATTGTTTTTACCCAGTTTGTCGTGCGTGAAGACGCTCAGCTGCTGTACGGCTTCAATAACAAACAGGAACGCACCCTGTTCCGCGAATTAATCAAAACCAACGGCGTCGGGCCGAAGCTGGCGCTGGCGATTTTGTCCGGTATGTCAGCCCCGCAGTTTGTGAACGCCGTTGAGCGCGAAGATCCGGCTGCGTTGATTAAACTTCCGGGCATCGGCAAGAAAACCGCCGAGCGTCTTATCGTCGAGATGAAAGACCGCTTTAAAGGCCTGCATGGCGATCTGTTCACCCCGGCCGCCGATCTGGTGCTGACTTCACCGGGCGGGCCAGCGACGGATGACGATGCCGAGCAGGAAGCGGTTGCCGCGCTGGTAGCGCTGGGCTATAAACCTCAGGAGGCCAGCCGGATGGTGAGTAAAATTGCTAAACCGGACGCCAGCAGTGAAACCCTGATTCGTGAAGCGCTGCGCGCTGCATTGTGAGGTAAAGGATGATTGAAGCAGACCGCCTGGTATCGGCAGGCACCATTCAGCCAGATGACGTGGTGGATCGCGCGATCCGTCCAAAACTGCTGGATGAGTACATCGGCCAGCCACAGGTTCGTTCCCAGATGGAGATTTTCATCCAGGCGGCAAAGCTGCGCGGCGATGCGCTCGATCACCTGCTGATTTTTGGTCCGCCAGGCTTAGGTAAAACCACCCTGGCAAACATCGTCGCCAACGAGATGGGCGTAAATTTACGTACCACTTCCGGCCCGGTGCTGGAAAAAGCGGGCGATCTGGCGGCGATGCTGACCAACCTCGAACCGCACGACGTGCTGTTTATCGATGAAATCCACCGTCTGTCGCCGGTGGTGGAGGAAGTGCTCTATCCGGCAATGGAAGATTACCAGCTGGATATCATGATTGGCGAAGGGCCGGCGGCGCGCTCCATTAAAATCGATCTGCCGCCGTTTACCCTGATTGGCGCCACGACGCGCGCCGGGTCGTTGACCTCTCCGCTGCGCGACCGCTTTGGCATCGTCCAGCGTCTGGAATTTTATCAGGTGCCCGATCTTCAGCACATTGTGGGCCGCAGCGCGCGCTACATGGGGCTGGATATGAGCGAAGAGGGGGCGTTTGAAGTGGCGAAGCGTTCCCGCGGTACGCCGCGTATTGCCAACCGCCTGCTGCGTCGCGTGCGCGACTTCGCCGAAGTGAAGCACGACGGCACCATATCGGCTGAGATTGCCGCCCAGGCGCTGGACATGCTGAACGTGGATGCCGAAGGCTTTGACTATATGGACCGCAAGCTGCTGCTGGCGGTGCTGGATAAGTTCTTTGGCGGGCCGGTAGGGCTGGATAACCTGGCGGCGGCCATTGGCGAAGAGCGTGAAACCATTGAGGACGTGCTGGAGCCGTATCTGATCCAGCAGGGCTTCTTACAGCGTACCCCGCGCGGTCGTATGGCGACGGTGCGAGCGTGGAATCATTTCGGGATAACTCCGCCGGCGATGCCTTAAATCATGCCGGGTGGCGGAACGTTTTTGTAGCCCCGGTAAGCGAAGCGCTACCGGGGACATGCTGACTACTGCGCGGTCTTTTTCATCATACTGAAAACAAACAATACCGCCGCGCTCAATACCACCGACGGTCCTGCCGGCGTGTCATAAAACGCCGAGAAGGTTAACCCGCCCGTGACGGCGATCATCCCGATAACCACCGCGATACCGGCCATTTGCTCTGGGGTACGTGCAAAACGGCGCGCCGTGGCGGCAGGGATAATCAGCAGCGACGTGATAATCAGTGCCCCGACAAACTTCATCGCCACGCCAATGGTTAATGCCGTGACCAGCATCAGCAGCAGCTTCACGCGCTGAAGCTTCACGCCGTCGACAAAGGCCAGATCCGGACTGACGGTCATCGCCAGCAAATTTCGCCACTGCCACAGCAATATGCCCAGCACCACCACTACGCCAATGGCAATGGAAACCAGATCCTCTGGCGTAACGGCAAGCAGATCGCCAAACAGATAGGCCATCAGGTCAACGCGGATGTTTGACATCAGGCTCACCACCACCAGGCCCAGCGACAGGGCGCTGTGCGCCATAATGCCGAGCAGGGTATCAATTGCGAGGTGAGGGCGTTTTTCCAGCCAGACCAGACCGGCGGCCAGCAGCAGCGTGACGACTATCACCGCATAGAACGGGTTCACGTCCAGCAGCAAACCAAACGCGACGCCCAGCAGGGAAGCATGGGCCAGCGTATCGCCGAAATAGGACATTCTGCGCCACACGACAAACGAGCCGAGTGGACCCGCGGCGCAGGCAAGCATAATCCCGGCCAGCCAGCCGGGCAGTAACAGTTCAATCATGAGTGTCCATTTCCCCGACGCAGGACAATTCGTCCCTGTAAATCATGGCGGTGATTGTGATTATGGCGATAAATGCCCAGCTGTTCGGCGCCACGATGGCCAAACATGGAGATAAATTCAGGATGCATTGACACCACTTCCGGCGTACCGGAACAGCAGATGTGGTGGTTCAGGCACAGCACTTCGTCGGTTTTCGCCATTACCAGATGCAGGTCATGGGAAACCATCAGCACCGCACAGTTCAGTTCACGGCGAAGCTGGTCGATGAGGTCGTAGAGCGCAACCTGACCGTTAACGTCAACGCCCTGCGTCGGCTCGTCCAGCACCAGCAGCTGAGGGCTGCTGAGCAGGGCGCGGGCAAGCAATACGCGCTGGGTTTCCCCGCCCGAAAGCTTTTGCAGAGGGGCATCGACGAGGTGACCCGCCTGAACGCGCTTCAGGGCAGGGAGGATATCCGCTTTTAGCGTACCGGGGCGCAGGCGCAGGAAGCGGCTCACCGTCAGGGGCAGCGTGGCGTCAAGATGCAGTTTTTGCGGCACATAGCCGATACGCAGCTTTTCTTCGCGGGCGATCAGCCCTTCATCAGGCGTGACCAGGCCTAGCACGACGCGCACCAGCGTTGATTTACCCGCCCCGTTAGGGCCGAGCAGCGTCAGTATTTTGCCGGGCTTCAGAACCAGTGACACGTCAGAAAGGACGCGGCGCTGGCCGAATGAGACCGACACATTTTCAAGAGAAACTAAAGTCGTCATGTCAATTTAAGCTTGCAGAAGTTATCGAATGTTATAATATCACATTCCACACATTCATTACGATGATTAGTCGCATTATGTTACAGAAAAATACGCTTCTTTTCGCTGCTTTATCCGCTGCACTTTGGGGTACAACTGCACAAGATGTTAACGCTGCCGTTGTCGCTTCGCTTAAACCGCTAGGCTTTATCGCCGCTGCCATCGCCGATGGGGTCACGGAGACCCAGGTTCTGCTGCCTGACGGCGCCTCCGAACATGATTATTCTTTACGCCCGTCCGACGTAAAACGCTTACAGAACGCGGACTTAGTTGTCTGGATCGGTCCTGAGATGGAAGCCTTCATGCAGAAAACGGCGAAACAGGTTCCCGCCGCGAAACAGGTGGCGATTGGTGAGCTGTCCGGCGTGAAACCGTTGCTCATGAAAGGATCTGAGGACGACGGTGACGAACACGACCACGGTCATGCTCACGACGAAAAAGGTGACGACCATCACCATCACGGCGAGTACAACATGCATCTCTGGCTTTCCCCAGAGATAGCGCGGCTTTCAGCGGTTGCAATCCACGACAAATTAGTGGAACTTATGCCGCAAAGTCGAGTCCAACTCGACGCCAACCTGAAGGATTTTGAGGCTCAGTTAGCCGCAACCGATAAACAGGTAGGGAACGAGCTCGCACCGCTTAAAGGAAAAGGGTACTTCGTTTTTCATGATGCTTACGGCTATTACGAAAAACATTACGGTCTGACCCCGCTGGGGCATTTTACCGTCAACCCTGAAATTCAGCCTGGTGCGCAGCGTTTACATGAAATCAGAACACAGTTGGTTGAGCAAAAAGCGACATGCGTTTTTGCTGAGCCACAGTTCAGGCCAGCGGTCGTAGAAGCCGTGGCCAGGGGAACATCCGTGCGCATGGGAACCCTTGACCCGCTAGGTACGAACATCCAGTTGAGCAAAGCGAGCTATTCGCAGTTCCTCAGCCAACTGGCGAATCAGTATGCGAGCTGCCTGAAAGGAGATTAACGAGGAAGTGAATACGTGCAACAGATAGCCCGCTCTGTCGCCCTGGCATTTAACAATCTGCCTCGACCCCACCGCGTTATGCTGGGGTCGCTTACAGTTCTCACCTTAGCGGTCGCCGTCTGGCGGCCCTATGTTTACCACCCGAGTTCTGCCCCTATCATCAAAACCATCGAACTGGAGAAGAGCGAAATCCGCTCTCTGCTGCCCGAGGCCAGCGAGCCTATCGATCAGGCCGCTCAGGAAGATGAAGCGATTCCTCAGGACGAGCTGGATGACAAAATCCAGAATGAAGCCGGCATTCATGAATATGTGGTCTCGACGGGCGACACGCTGAGCAGCGTGCTGAACCAGTACGGTATCGACATGGGCA
The DNA here is from genome assembly GCF_014982165.1 of Enterobacter cloacae complex sp. P24RS. Classification (NCBI taxonomy): domain Bacteria; kingdom Pseudomonadati; phylum Pseudomonadota; class Gammaproteobacteria; order Enterobacterales; family Enterobacteriaceae; genus Enterobacter; species Enterobacter cloacae complex sp. P24RS. The sequence continues at coordinate 115,198 of NZ_JADCKU010000010.1, read as the reverse complement.
ACATCAGCCAGCTTGCCGCCTCCGATAAAGAACTGCGTAACCTGAAAATTGGTCAGCAGCTTTCCTGGACCTTAACCCCCGATGGCGATCTGCAACGTCTGACCTGGGAAATGTCCCGCCGCGAAACCCGCACCTACGATCGCACGGCAAACGGTTTCAAAATGACCAGTGAAATGCAGCAGGGCGACTGGGTGAATAGCGTCATGAAAGGGACCGTTGGCGGCAGCTTTGTTTCCAGTGCACGCGATGCCGGCCTGACCAGCGCTGAAATCAGCTCGGTGATCAAAGCCATGCAGTGGCAGATGGATTTCCGCAAACTGAAAAAAGGCGATCAGTTCTCTGTCCTGATGTCCCGCGAAATGCTGGACGGCAAGCGCGAGCAGAGCCAGCTGGTGGGCGTGCGTCTGCGTTCAGATGGCAAAGACTACTACGCCATTCGCGCGGAAGACGGTAAGTTCTATGACCGCAGCGGTACGGGCCTGGCAAAAGGCTTCCTGCGTTTCCCAACGGCTAAACAGTTCCGCGTCTCCTCCAACTTCAACCCGCGTCGTCTGAACCCGGTAACGGGCCGCGTAGCGCCGCACCGTGGCGTTGACTTCGCCATGCCGCAGGGTACGCCAGTGCTGGCGGTAGGGGATGGTGAAGTGGTGATGGCGAAACGCAGCGGCGCTGCTGGCTATTACGTGGCTATCCGTCACGGTCGTACGTACACCACCCGCTACATGCACCTGCGTAAACTGCTGGTCAAACCGGGCCAGAAAGTGAAACGCGGCGACCGCATCGCACTGTCCGGGAACACCGGCCGTTCGACGGGCCCGCACCTGCACTACGAAGTGTGGATCAACCAGCAGGCGGTTAACCCGCTGACGGCGAAACTGCCGCGCACCGAAGGGCTGACCGGGAAAGATCGCAAAAATTACCTGGCGCAGGTGAAAGAGGTGATGCCACAGCTGCGCTTCGACTAAGCTAACACCCTCAAAAATAAGCCGGCGTCAGTGTGCGCCGGCTTTTTCTTTTGTACGCGGACGGCTGCCTCGCTACACTATCTGAATATATTTTTGCGTCACCAGACCCTGGAACCCGCATGGAAACCAAAAAAAACAATATTGAGTACATTCCCGAGTTTGAAAAATCTTTTCGCCACCCGCGTAACTGGGGCGCCTGGCTTGGCGTATACGCGTTTGCTGGCATGGCGTTGCTACCTGCTTCCCTCCGCGATCCGGTGCTCGGCAAGGTCGGGCGACTGGCTGGCCGCTTAGGCAAAAGCGCGCGCCGTCGTGCGCAAATCAATCTTCTGTACTGCTTCCCGGATAAAACCGACGCCGAACGCGAAGCAATTATTGATGACATGTATACCACCGCGCCACAGGCGATGGCGATGATGGCGGAACTGGCGCTGAAAGGGCCGGAGAAGATTGTTGACCGCGTTGACTGGAAAGGGCTGGAGATCATCGACGAGATGCGTCGCAATGATGAAAAGGTGATTTTTCTGGTGCCGCACGGCTGGGGAGTCGACATTCCGGCGATGCTGATGGCCTCGCAGGGCCAGAAAATGGCGGCGATGTTCCATAACCAGGGAAACAAAATCTACGATTTCGTCTGGAATACCGTACGCCGTCGCTTTGGCGGACGTTTACACGCGCGTAACGATGGCATCAAGCCCTTCATTCAGTCCGTGCGTCAGGGCTACTGGGGCTACTATCTGCCCGATCAGGACCACGGCCCTGAGCACAGCGAGTTTGTTGATTTCTTCGCGACCTATAAAGCGACTCTACCCGCGATTGGACGCCTGATGAAAGTCTGTCGCGCCCGCGTGATCCCGCTGTTCCCGGTGTATGACGGCAAAACGCATCGCCTGAGCATTGAGGTACGTCCGCCGATGGACGATCTGCTGACCGCAGACGATCGCACCATTGCGCGCCGTATGAATGAAGAGGTGGAAGTGCTGGTGGGGCCGCATAAGGAGCAATATACGTGGATCCTTAAGCTGCTCAAAACGCGTAAGCCTGGCGAAACGGAGCCGTACAAGCGTAAAGAGCTGTTCCCTAAGAAATAGGAAACCCTCTCCCTTAGGGGAGAGGGGATCGGGTCTTACTCTACGGTCAGTACGCGGGTGGTGTTGGTTGAGCCGATGGTGCTCATCACGTCACCCTGCGTCACGATAACGATATCGCCGGACACCAGGTAACCTTTGTCGCGCAGCAGATTTACCGCATCGTGCGCAGCGGCCACGCCGTCGTTAGTGCTGTCGAAGTGCACCGGCGTCACGCCGCGATACAGCGCCGTCAGGTTCAGCGTACGCTCGTGACGGGACATGGCGAAGATCGGCAGCCCGGAACTGATGCGGGACGTCATCAGCGCGGTACGGCCAGATTCGGTCATAGTGATGATTGCCGTGACCCCTTTCAGGTGGTTTGCTGCGTACATCGCGGACATCGCAATCGCTTCTTCCACATTATCGAACTGGATATCCAGGCGGTGCTTGGAGACGTTAATGCTTGGGATCTTCTCTGCGCCCAGGCAGACGCGCGCCATGGCGGCCACGGTTTCCGCCGGGTACTGACCGGCAGCGGTTTCGGCTGACAGCATCACCGCATCGGTACCGTCCAGCACGGCGTTGGCCACGTCCATCACTTCCGCACGGGTCGGCATTGGGTTGGTGATCATGGATTCCATCATCTGGGTGGCGGTGATCACCGCACGGTTCAGCTGGCGCGCGCGACGGATCAGCGCTTTCTGGATGCCGACCAGCTCAGGATCGCCGATTTCTACACCCAGGTCACCACGGGCAACCATCACGACGTCAGACGCCAGGATCACGTCATCCATCGCGTCCTGATCGCAGACTGCTTCCGCGCGTTCAACTTTCGCAACGATTTTCGCATCGCAGCCCGCGTCGCGCGCCAGACGGCGAGCATAGTTCAGATCTTCGCCGCAGCGCGGGAAGGAGACGGCCAGATAATCTACGCCGATCTGTGCTGCGGTCACGATATCCGCTTTGTCTTTATCGGTCAGCGCTTCGGCAGACAGGCCACCGCCGAGCTTGTTGATGCCTTTGTTGTTGGAGAGCGGGCCGCCGACGGTCACTTCCGTGAACACCTTCATACCCTGAACTTCCAGCACTTTCAGCTGTACGCGACCGTCGTCCAGCAGCAGGATGTCGCCTGGCACAACGTCAGCAGGCAGACCTTTGTAGTCGATACCCACTTTCTCTTTATCGCCTTCACCTTTGCTCAGGTTGGCATCCAGCAGGAATTTGTCGCCGATGTTGAGGAAAACTTTGCCTTCTTTGAAGGTCGATACGCGAATTTTTGGACCTTGAAGATCGCCGAGGATAGCAACATGGCGGCCCAGTTTAGCTGCGATTTCACGTACTTTATCGGCACGTAATTTATGATCTTCTGGCGTACCGTGAGAGAAGTTCATACGCACCACGTTGGCACCCGCGGCGATAATCTTCTCGAGGTTATTATCGCGGTCAGTGGCCGGGCCTAAGGTGGTAACGATCTTGGTTCTGCGAAGCCTTCTGGACATGTAATACTCCGTTGACTGAAACAACTTTGGTGTTGCGTGAACATTGAATCGGACTTCATCTATTGCAAGGCAGTAGCGAGGGGACCGAATGCCGTAAATCGTACTTCGTCGTTATTAGGGAACATCGCTCTTTATAAGCAATTCTTTATCAAAACGCGATTCTTTCAGGGCTTCCTTGACCCGCTTCAAGTTATCCCGGAATTTTGCGCCCCGGCGTAAGGTAAAACCGGTCGCCAGCACGTCAATGACCGTCAACTGCGCCAGGCGGGAGACCATCGGCATGTAGACGTCGGTGTCCTCCGGTACGTCCAGGGTAATGGCGAGCGTCGCTTCCCGGGCCAGCGGCGTACCCGCCGTCGTCAGGGCGATGACCATCGCATCGTTGTCACGCGCGAGCTGCGCCAGCTCGACCTGGCTCTTTGTGCGGCCCGTGTGGGAGATGAGGACTACGACATCATCTTCGCTACAATTCATACAGCTCATGCGTTGCAGCACAATGTCATCGGAATAAATCACCGGCACGTTGAAGCGAAAGAATTTATTCATGGCGTCATGCGCCACGGCAGCCGACGAGCCAAGGCCAAAGAAGGCAATCCGTTTGGCCTGCGTAAGCAAATCAACCGCGCGGTTCACCGAACTCATATCCAGAGACTGGCGCACGTGGTCGAGCGTCGCCATTGCCGATTCAAATATTTTCGCGGTGTAAGCATCAACGCTGTCGTCTTCATCCACATTGCGATTAACATACGGGGTGCCGTTTGCCAGACTTTGGGCCAGATGCAGTTTGAAATCAGGAAAGCCGCGCGTGTCCAGACTACGACAGAATCGATTAACCGTCGGTTCGCTGACGCCCGATTCCTGTGCCAGAGCGGCGATGCTTGAATGAATCGCCTGAGCGGGGGCGGCGAGAATAACTTCAGCCACTTTGCGCTCGGATTTGCTAAGGTGTTCCAGGTGAAACTGGATTTTTTCCAGCATGTTCATTGTTAACAAGACGCTCATGAGGGCATAAACGATTTCATACAGAGATGAAACCCTGATTCGATTTAGCCGATATTACCCCCGGGACTTCCGAAAGGGTAACCGTCGACAAGAAATGTTGTTGTTTTTTTTCATTACTTGATCGACGTCGGGTTTTGCCCTGACTCCGTTGCGCAAAGAATCGACGTTTGTTGCGTCATTAGACGGGCTGAAAGGTCTGGACGATGAAAAATCGCCGTATCGCACGTGACGTTAAGCGCTAATGGTTTCAGGAAATGCGTAAAAGCAGTACAGTGCATTGTAATAAAATTACAACGATACCTGGCAGAGTACCAGGCGATCTAACTGAGGAGAATGACATGGCGGTAACGCAAACAGCCCAGGCATGTGACCTGGTCATTTTCGGCGCGAAAGGCGATCTTGCACGCCGAAAATTGCTGCCTTCCCTGTATCAGCTGGAAAAAGCGGGCCAGATCCATCCCGACACCCGAATCCTTGGGGTAGGGCGCGCCGACTGGGATAAAGAAGCTTATACCAAAGTCGTGCGCGAGGCGCTCGAAACGTTCATGAAAGAAAAAATCGATGAAAGCCTGTGGGATAAGCTGAGCGGGCGCCTCGATTTTTGTAACCTGGACGTCAATGATGTCAGTGCCTTTACCCGTCTGGGTGAAATGCTGGACCAGGAAAATCGCGTCACCATTAACTATTTCGCCATGCCGCCAAGCACCTTCGGCGCCATCTGCAAAGGTCTGGGCGAAGCGAAGCTGAACGCCAAACCGGCGCGCGTTGTGATGGAAAAGCCTCTGGGCACGTCGCTGGCAACCTCTCGTGAAATCAACGACCAGGTGGGCGAGTTCTTTGAGGAGTGCCAGGTTTACCGTATTGACCACTACCTGGGCAAAGAGACGGTTCTGAACCTGCTGGCGCTGCGCTTTGCTAACTCCCTGTTTGTGAACAACTGGGACAACCGCACCATTGACCATGTGGAAATTACCGTGGCGGAAGAGGTGGGTATCGAAGGCCGCTGGGGTTACTTTGACCAGGCCGGCCAGATGCGCGACATGATCCAGAACCACCTGCTGCAAATTCTGTGCATGATTGCCATGTCTCCACCGTCGGATCTGACGGCCGACAGCATTCGTGACGCCAAAGTGAAAGTGCTGAAATCACTGCGCCGTATCGACCGCTCCAACGTGCGTGAGAAAACCGTTCGCGGTCAGTACACCGCAGGTTTTGCCCAGGGGAAAAAAGTCCCTGGCTATCTGGAAGAAGAGGGCGCGAACAAGTCCAGCAATACCGAGACGTTTGTGGCGATCCGCGTGGATATCGACGACTGGCGCTGGGCCGGCGTGCCGTTCTACCTGCGTACCGGTAAGCGACTGCCGGCAAAATGCTCCGAAGTGGTGGTCTACTTCAAAAACCCGGAACTGAACCTGTTCAAAGAATCCTGGCAGGAGCTGCCGCAGAACAAACTGACCATCCGTCTGCAACCGGACGAGGGTGTGGATATTCAGATCCTGAACAAAGTGCCGGGTCTTGATCACAAGCACAACCTGCAAACCACCAAGCTGGACCTGAGCTACTCTGAAACCTTCAACCAGACGCATCTGGCCGATGCTTACGAGCGTCTGCTGCTGGAAACCATGCGCGGTATCCAGGCGCTGTTCGTCCGTCGCGATGAAGTGGAAGAGGCGTGGAAATGGGTCGACTCCATTACCGAAGCGTGGGCTGCCGATCAGGATGCGCCAAAACCGTATCAGGCGGGAACATGGGGACCAGTTGCCTCCGTTGCGATGATCACCCGCGATGGCCGCTCCTGGAACGAGTTTGAGTAAAGCTCTCTAGCCCATAGGTGTTATTTTACCGGTAACATGATCTAACACAGCAAGTGGCATCATTTTTACTTTTTAAGCTCCGCGTGGATTCACCCGCGGAGCTTTTTTTATTACACTCCTCTTAGACATTTTGCCCCTGCGCTCCGGATAACAGGCGTTTCAGCGTTGTTAACAACCGTCAGAACCTGTGTAAACTCCCGAGCCCGGACAGATAAATTAGAGGAGCTTTTATGAATCCGACATTGTTACGCGTAACACAACGCATAATTGAGCGCTCGAAAGAGACCCGTTCTGCCTACCTCGCCCGCATCGAACAGGCGAAGAGCGAAACGGTCCACCGCTCGCAGCTGGCCTGCGGGAATCTGGCCCACGGCTTCGCCGCCTGTCAGCCTGGCGATAAAGAGGCGCTGAAAAGCATGTTGCGTAACAACATCGCCATTATTACCTCCTATAACGACATGCTCTCTGCCCACCAGCCGTACGAGGTTTACCCGAACATCATTCGCAACGCACTGCATAGCGTAAACGCGGTGGGCCAGGTTGCGGGCGGCGTGCCGGCCATGTGCGACGGCGTCACCCAGGGGCAGGACGGCATGGAGCTGTCGCTGCTGAGCCGCGAAGTGATCGCCATGTCTGCGGCGGTTGGCCTCTCGCACAATATGTTTGATGGTGCGCTCTATCTGGGCGTGTGCGACAAAATCGTCCCGGGGCTGGTGATGGCCGCGCTGTCGTTTGGCCATCTGCCAGCGATTTTTGTGCCGTCAGGTCCGATGGCAAGCGGTCTGCCGAATAAAGAAAAAGTACGTATTCGCCAGCTGTATGCCGAAGGAAAAGCGGATCGTAAGGCGCTGCTGGAAGCGGAAGCTGCGTCTTACCACGCGCCGGGCACCTGTACGTTCTACGGTACGGCCAACACCAACCAGATGGTGGTGGAGTTTATGGGAATGCAGCTGCCGGGCTCCTCGTTCATTCAGCCGGACGCGCCGCTGCGTAAGGCGCTGACCGAAGCCGCAGCCCGTCAGGTCACCCGCCTGACCGGTAACGGCAACGAATGGATGCCGATGGGCAAAATGGTGGATGAAAAAGTCATCGTCAACGGTATCGTTGCCCTGCTGGCAACCGGCGGTTCAACCAACCACACCATGCACCTGGTCGCAATGGCGCGCGCGGCGGGCATTCTGATCAACTGGGATGACTTCTCCGATATCTCCTCCGTGGTGCCGCTGATGGCGCGTCTGTACCCGAACGGTCCGGCGGACATTAACCACTTCCAGGCGGCGGGCGGCGTGCCGGTGCTGATGCGCGAGCTGCTGAAAGGCGGCCTGCTGCATGAGGATGTCAACACGGTGGCGGGCTTTGGCCTGCATCGCTATACCCTTGAGCCATGGCTGAACAACGGTGAGCTGGACTGGCGTGAAGGGGCAAGCGACTCGCTCGATCCGCAGGTCATTGCCACCTTCGAGAAACCGTTCTCTCCTCACGGCGGCACCAAAGTGCTGAGCGGTAACCTTGGGCGTGCGGTGATGAAAACCTCTGCCGTGCCGGAAGAGAATCAGGTGATTGAAGCCCCGGCCGTGGTGTTTGAAAGCCAGCACGACGTTTTACCTGCCTTTGACGCGGGTCTGCTGGATAAAGACTGCGTGGTCGTTGTGCGTCATCAGGGACCAAAAGCGAACGGGATGCCAGAATTACATAAACTTATGCCGCCGCTTGGTGTATTATTGGACCGCCGTTTCAAAATTGCGCTGGTCACCGATGGACGCCTCTCCGGGGCATCCGGTAAAGTGCCTTCAGCTATCCACGTCACCCCGGAAGCCTACGACGGTGGTCTGCTGGCGAAAGTCCGTGATGGTGACATGATCCGCGTTAACGGTCAGACAGGCGAGTTAACCCTGCTGGTGGATGAAGCAGAGCTGGCGGCACGTCAGCCACATATTCCTGACCTGAGCGCGTCGCGCGTGGGTACCGGACGTGAAATGTTTGGTGCGTTGCGCGAGAAACTCTCCGGTGCGGAGCAGGGCGCAACCTGTATTACGTTTTAATACGACTTGATTTTAACGATCTGGCGAGAGAAAACTCTGATGAAAAACTGGAAAACAAGTGCAGAAGCAATCCTGACCACTGGCCCTGTCGTGCCGGTTATTGTGGTAAATAAACTGGAGCACGCTGTTCCGATGGCGAAGGCGCTGGTTGCGGGTGGCGTTCGCGTTCTGGAAGTGACCCTGCGTACTGCCTGTGCGATGGATGCGATCCGCGCTATCGCCAAAGAAGTGCCGGACGCGATCGTTGGTGCAGGTACGGTTCTGAATGCGCAGCAGCTGGCGGAAGTGACCGAAGCGGGCGCACAGTTTGCCATCAGCCCGGGTCTGACCGAGCCGCTGCTGAAAGCCGCAACCGAAGGCACTATTCCTCTGATCCCGGGTATCAGCACCGTTTCTGAACTGATGCTGGGCATGGATTACGGCCTGAAAGAGTTTAAATTCTTCCCGGCTGAAGCGAACGGCGGCACCAAAGCGTTGCAGGCGATTGCGGGTCCATTCTCGCAGGTGCGTTTCTGCCCAACGGGCGGTATCTCTCCGGCCAACTACCGCGACTACCTGGCGCTGAAAAGCGTGCTGTGCATCGGCGGCTCCTGGCTGGTTCCTGCGGATGCGCTGGAAGCGGGCGACTGGGATCGCATCACTAAACTGGCTCGCGAAGCGGTAGAAGGCGCGAAACAGTAAGCGATTCGCAGTAAGAAAAACGGGCCACGTGGCCCGTTTTTTTTATCCTGCAACGCTGACGTTCGCAGCCGCTCTTTTCGCTCTTGCAACGGCTTCGTCCACGTTATCCCCGGTTGCTAACGCCACGCCCAGACGACGGGTGCCGTCGATCTCCGGTTTGCCGAACAGTCGGACCTGCAAGCCTGCGCCAACCGCACCTTCGACGTTATCAAAGGTGACATTCTGGCTGGTCAGCTGCGGCAGGATCACCGCGGAGGCAGCCGGGCCGTACTGACGAATGCCGCCAACCGGCAGGCCGAGGAAAGCGCGCACGTGCAGCGCAAACTCGGAGAGATCCTGTGAAATCAGCGTGACCATCCCGGTATCGTGCGGGCGAGGGGAGACTTCGCTGAAAATCACCTCGTCGCCGCAAACAAACAGTTCCACCCCGAACAGGCCGTAGCCGCCCAGCGCCAGCACCGTCTTGCGGGCGATCTCCTGCGCGCGCGCCAGCGCCAGCGCGCTCATCTGCTGCGGCTGCCAGGATTCGCGATAATCGCCGTCTTCCTGACGATGACCAATCGGGTCGCAGAAATAAACGCCGTCCACGGCGCTGACGGTAAGCAGGGTAATTTCGAAATCAAACTTCACCACGCCTTCCACGATGACGCGCCCGGCACCGGCACGACCGCCCTGCTGGGCATAGTCCCAGGCCTGGTCCAGCGTACTGCTGTCGCGGATAAAGCTCTGCCCTTTGCCGGAGGAGCTCATTACCGGCTTAATGATGCACGGGTAGCCAATCTCTTCGACGGCCTGGAGAAACGCAGCTTTATCCCCGGCAAAACGGTAGCTTGACGTCGGGAGCTGTAATTCTTCTGCGGCCAGGCGACGAATGCCTTCCCGGTTCATGGTCAGTTTTGCCGCTGTGGCGCAAGGCACTACGCGCTGGCCTTCCTGCTCAAGGGCCACCAACACCTCAGTGGCAATGGCCTCAATTTCAGGCACCACGAAATCCGGTTTTTCCTCGGCAATCAACGCCCGCAGGGCATTGCCGTCAAGCATATCGATGACGTGCGAGCGATGCGCGACGTGCATCGCTGGGGCGTTCGCGTAACGGTCCACCGCAATCACCTCCACGCCCAAACGCTGGCATTCAATGGCCACTTCTTTACCCAGTTCACCCGATCCCAACAGCATTACGCGCGTCGCGGCAGGGCGCAGCGCGGTTCCTAAACGAGTCATAAAATCCCCCTGAAAAAGTTGCGGGCAGTATAAACGAAAACGTTTGCGTCTGTCTTGTATGGGGATAGCCAGGGCAGGGGAGAAATTTGCGCTTCTTTAGCACTGACAGACATTTCCTGACACCTGCTCGCTTAGGCTGTGAAAGTACGCACCGTAACGTGAGGAAAAATATGTCAGGCTGGATGAATCAACTGCAATCCCTGTTGGGACAAAAAGGCTCGTCGTCCGGCGAGCAGGGTCTAAGCAAGCTGCTGGTGCCGGGAGCGCTCGGCGGGCTGGCCGGTTTGCTGGTTGCCAATAAATCATCGCGGAAGCTGCTGACGAAATATGGCACCGGCGCGCTGCTGGCGGGCGGAGGAGCCATTGCGGGCAGCGTTTTATGGAATAAATACAAGGACAAAGTGCGCAACGCGCATCAGGATGAACCGCAGTACGGGAAGCAGGCGACGTCGCTAGACGTACGCACCGAGCGTCTGATCCTCGCGCTGGTGTTCGCGGCCAAAAGCGACGGGCATATCGATGCCAGTGAACGCGCCGCGATCGAACAGCAAATGCGGGAAGCGGGCGTCGAGGAGCAGGGCAGAGCGCTGGTGGCGCAGGCCATTGAACAGCCGCTCGATCCGCAGCGCCTGGCGCAAAGCGTGAAAAACGAAGAAGAGGCGCTGGAACTCTATTTTCTGAGCTGTGCCGCTATTGATGTCGATCACTTTATGGAGCGCAGCTACCTGAACGCCCTCGGCGATGCGCTGAAGATCCCGCAGGACGTTCGTGAGGGGATCGAGCAGGATATTCAGCAGCAGAAACAGACCCTCGCGGGCTAGAAGGGCATGTTTCGCTTGCATCATACGCGCGTTTTGCCAACCTTATAGGATGTAAAACGAAAAAGTAAGAATGCCATGCCTCCAAAAGCCCGACGTACTCCTTATGCGATCGTCACGCATGGCGATACGCGTATAGATAACTACTACTGGCTGCGGGACGATTCTCGTTCCCGGCCAGAGGTGCTCGACTATCTGCACGAGGAAAACGACTATGGCCGAAAGGTCATGGCCAGCCAGCAGGCGCTTCAGGACAGGCTCCTGAGCGAAATGGTGCAGCGTATTCCCCAGCGCGATGTCTCAGCCCCATGGTGCAAAAATGGCTATCGCTATCGCCATATTTACGAGCCGGGAAACGAATATCCCATCTATCAGCGCCAGTCGGTGCTGAGTGCCGAGTGGGACGAATGGGATATCCTGCTTGATGCCAACAAACGTGCGGCCCACAGTGAGTTTTACACGCTGGGCGGCATGTCGATTTCCCCTGATAACGCCATTATGGCGCTGGCGGAGGATTATCTTTCCCGCCGGCAGTACGGTTTGCGCTTCCGCAATCTTGAGACGGGGAACTGGTATCCCGAAATGCTGGATAATGTTTCCCCCGATTTTGTCTGGGGCAACGATTCAGAAACGGTCTACTACGTTAAAAAGCATGCCTCAACGCTGCTGCCTTATCAGGTCTGGCGCCATACGGTGGGGACCGATTCCGCCGACGACGAGCTGGTGTACGAGGAAAAAGACGAGACGTTCTACGTCAGCCTGCATAAAACCTCGTCTCGCCACTACGTGATTATCTTCCTTTCCAGCGCCACCACCTCTGAGGTGCTGCTGCTGGATGCCGAACTGCCGGATGCGCAGCCGCTGTGCTTCCTGCCGCGCCGTAAAGATCATGAGTACAGCCTGGATCACTTCCAGCACAGCTTTTACCTGCGTTCAAATCGCGAGGGCAAAAACTTTGGCCTTTATAAAACCAAAGTGCGCGATGAACGGAAGTGGGAAGTGTTAATTCCCGCCCGCGATCAGGTGATGCTGGAGGGGTTCACCCTGTTTACAGACTGGCTGGTGGTGGAGGAGCGTCAGCGCGGGCTGACCAGTATCCGCCAAATCAACCGCAAAACCCGCGAGGTGGTGGGTATCGCGTTTGATGACCCGGCTTACGTCACGTGGATTGGCTTTAACCCGGAACCGGAATCGTCCCGCCTGCGGTATGGCTATTCGTCGATGACCACACCGGACACGTTGTTTGAACTGGATATGGACACCGGGCAGCGTCAGGTGATTAAACAGGCGGAGGTCCGGGGATTTGAGTCGGAGAATTATCGCAGTGAGCACCTGTGGGTGACCGCGCGCGACGGCGTCGAAGTCCCCGTGTCTCTCGTCTACCATAAGGACCACTTCAACAAAGGTAAAAACCCCATCCTCGTCTACGGTTACGGCTCCTACGGATCCAGCATGGACGCCGATTTCAGCAGCAGCAGGCTGAGCCTGCTCGACCGTGGCTTTGTTTATGCGATTGCCCATATTCGCGGCGGCGGCGAGCTGGGTCAGCACTGGTATGAAGACGGAAAATTTCTCAAAAAGAAAAATACCTTTAATGATTACCTGGACGTCTGCGATGCGCTGCTCGCCCAGGGGTATGGCGATCCGCAGCTCTGCTTTGGCATGGGGGGCAGCGCCGGAGGCATGTTAATGGGCGCTGTGATTAACCAACGGCCTGAGCTTTTTAAAGGCGTTATCGCCCAGGTGCCGTTTGTGGACGTGGTGACGACCATGCTGGACGAGTCTATTCCGCTGACCACCGGTGAGTTTGAAGAGTGGGGGAACCCGCAGGATGAAACCTATTACCGGTACATGAAAGAGTACAGCCCGTACGATAACGTCGAGGCGAAAGCCTATCCGCATATGCTGGTGACCACCGGCCTGCACGATTCCCAGGTGCAGTACTGGGAGCCAGCGAAATGGGTGGCGAAGCTGCGCGAGCTGAAAACAGACGATAATCTGCTGCTGCTGTGTACCGATATGGACTCGGGGCACGGGGGGAAATCAGGGCGATTTAAATCCTATGAAGGGGTGGCGCTGGAGTATGCCTTTTTGATTGGCCTGGCGCAGGATACGCTGCCAGGCCGTGCGGGAACTCAGGCTTCGCCTAAATAATGCTTCAGCGTCAGGCGCAGTTCCGGGCTCATTCTGTCGAGGTTGTTGTACAGCCAGCGCAGGTAGCCCGGATCGTTGTCCGCCACCTCCGCTACCGGTTTCCCCCGGTATTTACCGAACGTGAAGGTGGTCAGTAGTGCGGGGCGGCCGGTAATGGTCGCCATATCGTCTGGCGTCCAGCCGGATGTATTCATGATATCAATCAGGAGCGCCGCGGTGATGTAGCAGTCATATAGGGCGCGGTGATGATGCAGTCCTTCCGGCGTCCGCACGCTGAGTTTGCGCGACTTATACAGCGCCATATTGCTGTATTTGATCCCCGGCCACAGGCGGCGCGCCAGCTTCATGGTGCAAATCCATTCGCCGGGCATCTCCGGCAGCACACGGCGGTCAAAACTGGCGTTATGCGCGACGTACCACTGGCTGCCGTGGTAGAGGGGGATGATCTCTTCAATCCACGGCTTGTCCGCCACCATCGATTCCGTAATGCGATGAATGGCCATCGCCTGCGCACTGATGGGACGATCCGGACGCACCAGGTGGCTCATTGGGTTGACTATCTTTCCGTCAATCACGTCGACAGAAGCGACTTCCACAATTCCGCCCTGCAAATCGCAAGTTTCGGTATCAATAACGCGTAGCATTGATCGCTCCTGATCCTAAAAGGCTTAGCCTAATGGAATGATATCGCCTTGCCAACCCTGTCGGCCCAAAGAACCGGTTAACAGCAGTTCGCCCTTGTCGGCACGGACGATAAGCTGACCTTTTTCATCCCATAACGCGCTGCCGCTGTGCGCGTTCGCCATCAACACCGCGATGGCGTATTTATGCGCGAAGCGTTGTAACGAACCGATGGACTGCCGCCAGCGGTGCTCGCCCACCGCCAGGCTGCTGGTGAACAGGGTTGCCTCCAGGTCCAGTTCCGGGGCGTCAGCCTGGTTATCAACGATGAATAGCCGTTTATCGCCGGGTATCACACCTGCACCGTTGCCCTGCGGATAACGGCGGATGGTCGACAGGCTGGGCGTGAAAAGCGCGAGTCCTTTCTGACGCTGGCCGTGTTGCTGGAGCGTAATACCGGCAATCACCGTGATGAAACGTGACTGCGCGGCGTGAAGGAGGGGAGCGAGCTGCAAATCGTCAGGCGGTGGGGGTAAAGTTGCCCCGCCAGGGCCGGTAAGGGAAAGCTCGGGAAAGACCACTAAATCGCACCCCTGGCAGGCCGCCTCGTCAATGAAGTGCAGGTGATGTTTTACGTGCTCATCAACACAGTTGTGCCGCGGAGCATACTGGGCCGCGGCTATATTCCATCGTGACATCGTGACTTCCTTATACACTAAGTCGCTGGGATTTTAAGATTACACCTAAATTTATCAGGGTTTTCTTATCCTGCCACATAACGCGTAAGGAAGTGTAACGAGACGTTAAGCTTATTTAACTTTAGGTTCGTACGGCAGGCGTGAGAGGTTGACGGAAGCGAGGCGATGCGCGATCAGACGTTCGCGAAACCAGTCGCGCAGATGTGCAGGCTGTTCACGCTCTACCACTTCAGCCACGACGGGCATATTGTAACGCTCTTTGAATGCGACACCCGCGGCGGCGAGATCGACATTCACTTTGTCCATCTCGTCCTGAGGAAGGGCGGCCAGGTTAACGTTCATTTCCTTCTCCTTTTTCTGCGGCGGCAACGTTACCGCGATTGTTCAACGATGACAAGGGAGCAAAGGATGTTCCTCGACTCGTTAATTATACAGAGTTATTCTTTAGCATTCAGGCATAACGAAAAGGAATGATTGTGATGCACTTTACCCCTTCCCGCGTCGCGTGCGCGCTGGTTTTTCTGCTCTCTTCAGCAACCGCGCCCTCAGCTCTGGCCCATGCGCACCTTAAGCAACAATCCCCGCAGGAAAATACCGTCGCGACGGCACCCGACGTCATTACCCTGAATTTCTCGGAAGGCATTGAGCCAGCCTTTAGCGGCGTTGTGGTGACGGACGCGCAGAAGCACACGATCCAGACCGGTGCGGTGAAGCGTGACGAGAAGGATAACGCAAAGCTGATTGTTCCCCTTGAGAAACCGTTGCCGACCGGCACCTACACGGTGGACTGGCACGTGGTCTCCGTGGACGGCCACAAAACCAAGGGCAGCTATCACTTTAGCGTGAAATAGTATGCTGGCCCTGAGCTACGTAGCGTTACGCTTTATCCATTTTGCTGCGCTGATGCTGCTCTTCGGCAACGCGCTTTACAGCGTCTGGTTTGCACCGTCTTCGTTGCAGCGCCTCATGACGCAGCGTTTCCAGCGCCAGCAGAAAAACGCGGCTTTAATCAGCCTGATGGCTGCTCTGCTGATGTTCGGCCTGCAAAGTGGGTTAATGGGTAACGGCTGGGGCGATGTCATTAGCCCGGCGGTCTGGCACGGCGTGCTGGGAACGCAGTTTGGTGGCGTCTGGCTGTGGCAAATGGTTTTGGCCGCTGTGACCGCGGGCGCGGCATGGCTAACTCCGCAGAAAGGCTCGCGGCTGTTACTCCTGGCCATGGGGCAACTTGTGCTGCTGGCGGGCGTCGGACATGCCGCAATGAACGGCGGCGCACCGGGAGCGTTGCATCGTCTGAACCATGCGCTTCATCTGCTGTGCGCCGCGACCTGGGTGGGCGGGTTACTGCCGCTGCTGTTCTGTATGCGTCTGGCGAAAGGCCGCTGGCAGCCAGCCGCTATCTTCACCATGATGCGCTTCTCCCGCGTGGGGCATTACGCCGTTGGCGGCGTGCTGCTGACCGGGATCATCAACACGCTCTTTATTGTGGGCATAGACGTGCCGTGGCAGGCGCCTTATGTACGGCTGTTGTTGTTCAAATGTGCGCTGGTCATCATGATGGTGGCAATTGCGCTGGCGAATCGGTATTTTCTTGTGCCACGCTTTCGCCCTGATGCCGGGCGGGAACAACAGATTTTTATCAGGATGACACAGGCAGAAGTGGTGCTGGGGGCGCTGGTACTGGCGGCCGTCAGCCTGTTCGCGACCTGGGAACCCTTCTGACAAGGTTAAATAACATATGAAAAAGACGCTGCTTTCTCTTTTACTTCTCACCTGTGCCAGCAGTGCGCTGGCCGCGCCGCAGGTCATCACCGTCAGCCGGTTCGAGGTGGGCAAGGACAACTGGGCTTTCAACCGTGAAGAGGTCATGCTCACCTGCCGTCCCGGCCACGCGCTGTACGTCATTAATCCCAGTACGCTCGTGCAGTATCCGTTAAATGACGTTGCGGAGCAGCAGGTTGCCAGCGGCAAAAGTAACGGACAGCCTGTCAGCGTGATCCAGGTCGACGATCCGGCAAACCCCGGTCAGAAGAAGAGCCTGGCGCCGTTTATTGAGCGCGCTGAAAAACTCTGCTAGCAGTCAGGTTTCCAATAAAAAAAACCGCAGGTGCTTGTAAAAGCTCTGCGGTTTTTCACATTTAGTGATGTTTTAACGCTTTTTTTCAGGCCACTTTTACTGTGGACTGGAAAACCTGACGTCGTCATCTATTCTTAAAGGGCAAGGCGATTGAGCCTGCATTAATGCCAACTTTTAGCGCACGGCTCTCTCCCAAGAGCCATTTCCCTGGACCGAATACAGGAATCGTATTCGGTCTCTTTTTATCTGCTTCATAGTAAACGATAAAATCCGGTTTTCGTCTCAGCAGAAGGTTCACTTCCTGTGCGCCTGCTTAAAACATACCACAACCCGGCAGGCGTAAGTCCAGTCCTTTTTGGCTGTTTTGTTAAATTTTTGTTTGTTTTTCGCCTGATGTCGCCAAGGGCTCAATCCGGGCATTGACGGAAGCCGCAATATTATCGAGAAGCGCAAAGCGGCGGCGGTATTCTGCGCGTTTCTTGCTGGCGATCTCATCCAGCGATTTGCGCGCTATCCGCAGCGGCAGCTGCCAGCAAAGAGGTGAGAGCTGTTTTCCGTTCAGGCTTTCCCAGAACTCGTCGTAGCTGGCGTGGAAATGTCGGCCTTTGCTCAGCCGGTAGCGCAGGGCGCGAAATACGTGCCCCTCATCGCTGACGGCAAAGATAGCGCTGATGTTCGAGTGTGAGGCGAGCTGGAAGATCACCTCCATCAGCACGCGCTTCGGGAACAGCCCGTGGCAGGCACGTGTGGCCTGCTTGATAACGTCCCGCGAGACGCTGCGGCGCGGGCCCTGAAGGCCGCCAATCACCAGCACAGAGCGCCCGTTGCTGCGCGCAACGCAAAACGTCAGGCTGGCGAGAAGGGTATCTTCATGGTCGTGCAGCCACAGCGTACTTTCGCCCTCGCGTTCGGCCTTGCCCGCGGAGGAGGCTGTAACGGTATAGATCACCCCGTTTTTCGCCTCAAACTGCGCCACGGGCAGCTCATTGGGGCTCGCGAGGGCCTGAGCGAGCATCCGATCTTTCAGGCTGTCAATCCAGTGGTAGTGGCTGACGATGGCGTCGGCTCTGTCATTGGCGTTCAGGCCGCGCATCAGGTACTGACGGTGGGTTTTGCTCGGCAGCGTAATTTGTGCCGCCAGTAATCTGTCAAAATCATCGCGTCCGGATAGCGCCTCCAGCATACGATGGGTGGAAGACCAGAATAAAAGCGAGCGCAAAAGAAACTTCAGACGGTATTCACGTTTTTGCCAGATAGGCCCTGGAACGCGTTTTCCCTTAATCAGTTCCGAAATAATATTTGTGCGATGCGGATAAAAAACATCATTTTGCAGGTGTAAGTTCGACACGTAAAAATCCCTCGTTTTATTGCGCTCTATTTTAGGGGGCCGGTAATAAAGGATTAATAGCGCGGCAGGGTTTATTTCCGGCTGGTTGAGGGTTTGTTGGGGTTTGTAATATCTGACTGGACATTTTCTGCTGCGGCTATACTTCAGAATGGAGGGCTTATGTATCAGAAAATAGAGGGTAAAGACTGGCGTCATGTCTGGGTTGTCAGCGATATTCATGGTTGCTATCAGCAGCTTTTAGATGCGCTGAAACGTCGGCATTTTAATCCTGATACGGATCTGCTGATCTCCGTGGGAGATATTATCGATCGCGGGCCTGACAGCGTAAAATGTTTACAGCTGATGCAGGAAAACTGGTTTTATGCGGTGCGCGGCAATCACGAGCAAATGGCGTTAGATGCGCTGGAAAATAATGATTTTAGCCTGTGGTCGGTAAATGGCGGTATTTGGTTTAGCGCGCTTAAGGGTGAACAACAAAAACAGGCGCTGACGTTACTCAACGCCTGCCGGACCTTACCGCACGTCATTGAAATAACCTGCATAAATGGCCTGAACGTTGTGGCTCATGCGGATTATCCCTCAGCCGAATATGTCTGGCAAAAGCCGGTTGATGTCAGGCGCGTGCTGTGGGACCGCGATCGTTTAATGGGCTTTATGGTGGGTAAAGGCCAGGGCGTTAGCGGGGCGGATCACTTCTGGTTTGGACACACGCCCGTAGACAAGCGGTATGACTTTAACAATCTGCACTATATCGATACGGGGGCGGTGTTTGGGGGCTTCCTGACGCTGGTGCAGCTTCAGTAATAAATAACCCGCCTTCGGGCGGGTTCTCTTTGGGTCAGGCAAGACGCAGGACCCAGGCATCGGTTTTACTGTCGTAATGCTCACGGTACAGAACGGAATGTTCCCCATCAAGGATCGCCGGGACGCTGGTGTCTGCATCCCAGGCGTCCAGTTGCATGCACAAATCCGGATCGGATTTGCAGGGAATACTTAACGTTCGATCGCCTTGTGCTTCGCCGCGCAATTCAGCGTCGTCGATTTCAAAAGCGCCAATGCGTACGCTGGTTTTCGTCATAATGCTCTCCGGTTTGTTGCCCAAAATCTGGTATGACCAGTGAAGTCATCCATTTTTGATCCTAGACAAGGAGAGCGAAATCGCCAGTAAAAAAATGCGTTTTTTTCAGGCGGTGCGGCTGTTACCGGTAAACAGACGGCCATCGCGAACCAGTTCACGTGGATAACTGTTTTTCAGCCGCGAGCCGACTTTTTTCGCCAGACCCAGCGGAAAACCCTGATACGTCACGATCGTTTCATCCTGCGCCGGACCGTTTTCCGGATAAACGTCACGACCGCGATACCACTCCTCCGCTTCCTGATGCGTCAGGGCGAACGTGTTTTCATGACCAGCCAGCGCAATGACCGCTTCATGCTGCCAGCGATAGCCTTTGTTGTGGATCTCCGCCAGGCGAATACCAAGGCGGGAGAAACGCACTTTACCCATTAGCGGTTCGATATGGGTCGGGAACAGCCACAGCTCTTTGTCACGCATCCAGAGGTGCAGGCTCTCATCCCAGCGCAGTCCCACTTTGTTTGCAGCCGCCTCCACCTGTGCCGCTTCACGGCCTTTAACCGGCGTGAAGGGGAATTTACCGACCTTAAACGTCGGCGCGGGCAGGGGCTCTACGGCGCCGGTTTTACGCAGGCGCGCGACGAAGAAACCTTCGCAATCGTAAATCTGCGGGAAGACATGGAGGAAGCCTTCAGGCGTGGCGGCTTCACTGGCCGAGTCAAACAGCGTATCCAGCGGTAAAAACTCGACGGCGTCCGGATAGCGCGCCTTCAGCCACAGGCAGACATCCTCGTTTTCATCGCGGTTCAGCGTGCAGGTGGAGTAAACCAGCGTGCCGCCGGGGCGCAGGGCATGGAACGCGCTGTCGATCAGTTCACGCTGCGTGGCGGCGATCTCAAGGTTGCTTTCAACGGACCAGTTTTTTAATGCATCAGGATCTTTTCGCACCACGCCTTCGCCGGAGCAGGGCGCATCAAGCAGGATGGCATCAAAGGCTTCCGGCAGGGCGGCCCCAAAAACGCGACCGTCAAAGTGCGTCAACGCGACGTTGTGGATCCCGCAGCGGCTGATATTGGCGTGGAGAACCTTCACGCGGCTGGCGGAAAATTCATTGGCGAGGATCGCGCCGCGGTTGTTCATCCGGGCGGCAATCTGCGTGGTTTTAGAGCCCGGCGCCGCGGCGACATCCATCACCCGTTCAGGCTGGTTATCATCGGCAAACAGCGCGGCAACCGGCAGCATGGAGCTGGCTTCCTGAATATAAAACAGCCCGCTCAGGTGCTCGGCGGTGCTGCCGAGGGGCAAGCTTTCCTCGTCATCCCGCTCGATCCAGAACCCTTCTTCACACCACGGCACCGGCGTCAGCTGCCAGCCGTAGGGGGAGACGAGATCCAGGAATGCCCCGACGCTGATTTTTAGCGTATTGACGCGAATACTCCGGCGCAAAGGGCGCTGGCAGGCGGCGATGAAATCGTCGAATGAGAGATGAGCAGGAAGCGCCTCGCGCATCTGCGCGAGGAATTGTTTGGGAAGAAATACGGAGTTTTGAGCCACGGGCACACCACAGGGAAACATTCAGGCGCGCAGTGTAACATAAAGGCTCCGGCGCGTTGACACCGGAGCCTGCGAGATTAACGCGGCAGCGCCGTTCCCCATTCGCGCCACTCTTTCGGTTCACTTTCCAGCAGCAGGAAGTGTTTACCTGCCTGCGCTTTAGGTGCCAGAGGCGTGCCAGGCGGCGTTGCGAAGGCAATGCCGCCGCGAATGAACTGGTTAAAGGTCCCCGTTTTCACCACACCGCCGGTCAGGCCGAAGTCGAGGGAGTAACCTGAAGCCAGCCAGAACACCGAGTTATTGCGGACCAGATGCTGATAACGCTGGCTGATGCGCAGGCCGACCATCACGCGATCGGACAGATTACCCAGCGTCAGGCTGGTTACCGTCCCTACCTCAATGCCGCGGAACAGCACCGGCGTGCCGATGCCCAGCGAACCGGCTTCCGGCACTTCAACCACGATGCTCAGACCGTCCAGATAGCGGGAATCGGTGATGGTCGCCTCCTGCAACTCAAACTCACGACGTGCGTTGCCGCGACCCGGTTCAACGTTAATGTACGGCTGAAGTATAGTGTCGAGGTGCTCAACCCCTGCGGCAGAAATTTGCGGCGTAACCACCGAGAAGCGCGAGCCAGCGCGGGCAAACGTCTGCACATATTCCGGATAAAGCACGGCGGTGGCCTGGACTTCATTGCGCGCGGTGATGAGCTTCAGCTTCTGGACCTGCCCGATATCAATGCCGAGATAGCGGATAGGCATCCCCTCCGCCAGTTTACCGGCATCAAAGGTATGTAGCGTAATCTGCCCCCCGACGGCGCGCGCTGCGGTTTCAGACGGGAAGAGGATCCGCTTGTCACCTTTACGCATGTTGCCGCCCGCGCCGCTCAGGTTGTCAAAGCTGATCGCACCGCGCAGGGCACGGGAGAGGGGAGACGCCTGTACGGTCAGGCCGCTGCCGTTAAGCTGCACCTTCGCGCCGCCTTCCGCCCAGAACACGCTGTTTGGCGTGAGCAGCTTGCGGTACTCCGGCTTGATGTGCAGTTCGATATCAAACGCGTCCGCGCGAGGGCGAACGGTGATCACTTCCCCGACCTCAAACTTGCGGTAGAGCACCACGGAGCCCGCCTGGACATCCGGCAGCGTTTCAGCACTTAAGGTCAGCGTGGTGGTCGGCAGATCGCCCATGCTGTTTTCAATGGCTTTGTCCAGATTGGCAAACAACGGATAGCTCTCGCGCAGCGCACCTTTGCTGCCCGGCAGAATGCGGATCCCGCCGTTGACCCACTCGCTGGCGCTGGCGCCGAGGAACTCAACGCCGTCCAGGCCCACCTTCACGTCGACCCGGCTGTTGACCACAAATTTACTGTCGCCGTGCACCAGATTGCTGTACTGCGGATCGATGGCGGCGGAGAAGGAGACCCCTTTTTCTGTCAGCTTACGCTCGAGAACCTGGCCTACCTGCACACCGTGCAGGATCAGCGGCTGTCCGGCTTCGATGCCATAGCTCTCCGGTGCGTTCAGGGTAATCGTCTGCACGCCCGGCTTTTGCAGCAGCGCTTTATCCGCCGGGGCGATAACAAAGGTTTTATTCGGCTGGCCTTCTCCCGGGATCAGCTCGAAAGTACTGCCGGTCAGCAGCGAGCTGATGCTGGCGTCGCTGAGCGACAGCTTCGGATTACGCAGCTCAATACGCGTCTTCTCCCGCAGGAGATCGACCACGCTTGGATCCACGGTCATCTCGCCGGTGACGGAGCCGCCCGCATTGAGGGTTAATTTCGTCAGCTGACCGACCTCTAATCCCTGGTACATCAGCGGGGTCGAGCCGGCTTTCAGCCCTTTTGCATCCGGCAGGGTCAGCTTGACGATGACGCCGCGCTGGCTGTGCGCCAGGTCAGCATACAGGCCAAACGTATCTTCAGCGGCGGCAGGGCTTGAGCCTTCCGGGGAATCGAAGGCGATAGCGCCATTCACCAGCGCCGCCAGGCTCTCAAGCTTCACTTTCGCACCGCTTAAGCTCAGATCGGCATCGACGCCGGAGACGTTCCAGAAGCGGCTGCCTTTTTTCACCAGGTTGGTAAAGCGCCGTTCGATCAGCACGTCGATGGTCACGCCGTCTTTGTTCGGGTTAATGGCGTAATCGTACACGCGGCCAACCGGAATTTTGCGGAAATAGACCAGAGAACCGCTGTTCAGCGATCCTAAATCCGGCGCGCGGAGATGGATCATCAAATCGCCGTTATTCAGCCGGTATTTCGGCTGCGTATCCAGCGCAACGAAGTGATCCTGCGGCTCACCTTTACCGGGCATCATGCCGATATAGTTACCGCCCACAAGCGCATCCAGCCCGGAAACGCCGGCCAGCGAGGCTTTTGGCGTTACCAGCCAGAACTGCGTTTCGGCGCGCAGCGCGTCCTGCATATCGGACTTAATGCTCGCCCGCACCTGGATTTTGTTCAGCCCTTTGCCGAGGGAGATATCCTGCACGGTACCCACTTCCACCCCCTGGAAGCGAACGGGGGTACGTCCGGCGACAATGCCGTCCGCAGACTGGAAATCAATCGTGATGGTACTTCCGCGATCTTCATAGCTCGTCCAGATAAGCCAGCCTGCGATCATCAGCGCGATGACAGGCAGCAGCCAGAATGGCGAAATACGACGTTTTGTTTTAATTCTCGCTTCAGTCGGCGAAGCGGGCGTTTCCTGACTCATGTGCGTCCCAAAGTAAGCGGCTGTCCAGCCATTCCACTGCAAGAATAGTCAATATCACCGCAGAGCCGAAATAAAAAGCTGCGGGTCCCATGGTAAAAGCAAGCAACTGATCGCGATTGATGAGCGACATCATCAGCGAAATCACGAACAGATCCAACATCGACCAGCGACCGATCCAGGTCACGAATCGCAGAAGCAGGATGCGGGTGCGGAGTCCTTGTTCGCATTTAAAGTGAATGCTGATAAGTAGCGTAAACATCACCACCACTTTGGTAAAGGGCACCAGAATACTGGCGATAAAAACAATCGCGGCGACCCCCACGTTACTGTGCGCCAGAGAAATAATTCCGGAGAGGATCGTATCTTCCTGGCGGGCGCCGTTCACGTAAATCACCGAGATGGGCAGCATGTTGGCCGGGAACAAAAATACCAGAGAGGCGATCAGCGCCGCCCAGCATTTTTGCAGGCTATTGTTGCGCCGCAATCTTAGCGGAATATGGCAGCGCGGGCACCTGCCGCGTTTATCCGGAAAACCGGTGTAATGACATCCCAGGCAGACGCGCAGGTTTTCATCAGGCCGTGTCGCGGGGCGCTGAGGGTAAAAGCGCTCCCAGAGCTGTTCAACGTTCAGATGGATCATGGTCAAAATGCTCAGCAGGACCAGCGATATGAACGCAAAAAGGCCAATGCCGGGCTGTAAAAACGCGTAGTCCTGCACCTTGATGGAGGCCACGCCGACGCCCACCAGATAGATATCCAGCATGACCCACTCTTTGAGCTTATCCAGCATCAGCAGCACCGGGCGCAGGTTCATCCCCAGAATATTGCCAAACCACAGGTAGGCAATCGCCGCGACCAGCACCAGCGGCGCGCCGACCACGCAGAAGAGCACCATCGCGCCGGTGAGCGGATCGCCCTCGCGCGTCATCTGCCAGATCCCCTGAAATACGTTGGCGTCGATGCGCACGCCCAGAAGATAGAGCTTCAGCAGCGGTTCGGTCCAGGCAAACGGCATCAGCAGCAGCATGGTGACCGCCATTGCGGCCAGACGCGTTAGCGACCAGTCTCGTCCATCGCGAATTTTGGCATCGCAGCGAGGACAAAAGGCGCTTTGGTGCGATTTCATCTTCGGCAACATAAAAAGCGTATCGCACTGGGGGCAACGCTGATAATGTGCACGAGGCAAAGCTTCGCTTACCGTATGGATAACGATCTTTCCTGTCGGCGTAATTTTGGGTGTTTTTATGGCCATGAGTCGCGCACGGTTTAGTATTGTTGAAAGTTATAATAACTCATGTACGGATTCATCTTGAGCATGAGCGCATTTAATGCTTATTTTAATAGGCTATGCGGTAAATTTGTAAGTTAACTAAGTGATTGAAGAATGAACAAAACAGAATTCTACGCGGATCTGAACCGCGATTTTAAAGCATTAATGGCAGGGGAAACCAGTTTCTTAGCCACTCTGGCAAATACCAGCGCGTTACTCTTCGAGCGCCTCTCTGACGTGAACTGGGCCGGCTTTTATCTGCTGGAAGACGACACGCTGGTGCTTGGGCCGTTTCAGGGCAAGCTGGCCTGCGTTCGCATTCCGGTAGGGCGCGGCGTGTGCGGTACCGCCGTGGCAACGCGTGAGGTTCAGCGCGTTGAAGACGTCCACGCGTTTGACGGCCATATTGCCTGTGATGCCGCAAGCAACGCTGAAATCGTACTGCCGCTGGTGGTAAAAAACCAGATTATTGGCGTTCTGGATATCGACAGCACGGTCTTCAGCCGCTTCACTGCCGAGGACGAACAGGGGCTGCGCACGCTTGCGGCGAACCTGGAAAATGTTCTTGCAGAGACCGATTATCATAAATTCTTTGCGAGCGTCGCAGGATAATCAACGGATAACGTAGCATTTACTGATAGCGTCATTATAATGTCGCCTGTTCATGCCTGCGCTTGTTGGCAACGTCCGTTGTAATCAGGAAATTTCATGGAAAATCAACCTAAGTTGAATAGCAGTAAAGAAGTTATCGCATTTCTGGCCGAGCGTTTCCCGCAGTGCTTCAGCGCTGAAGGTGAAGCGCGTCCTCTGAAAGTCGGTATCTTTCAGGATCTGGTCGCGCGCGTTGAGGGGGAGATGAACCTCAGCAAAACGCAGCTTCGCTCTGCATTACGCCTTTATACCTCGAGCTGGCGTTACCTGTACGGTATCAAGCCGGGTGCGACCCGTGTCGACCTTGACGGCAACCCGTGCGGTGAGCTGGACGAACAGCACGTAGAACATGCGCGTAAGCAGCTTGAAGAAGCCAAAGCTCGCGTGCAGGCACAGCGTGCGGAACAGCAGGCGAAAAAACGCGAAGCCGCAGCGGCAAACGGTCAGGAAGACGCCCCTCGTCGCGAGCGTAAACCGCGCCCGGCACCGCGTCGTGCAGAAAATAACGATCGCAAACCGCGTGCTGACAAACCAGCAGCTAAAGCCCCACGTGCGCCGCGCGAAGAGCCGCGCCACACCCCGGTTTCTGACATCAATGCGCTGAGCGTGGGTCAGTCTCTGAAGGTGAAAGCGGGTAACAACGCGATGGACGCCACCGTACTGGAAATCACCAAAGATGGCGTTCGTGTACAGCTGACTTCTGGTATGTCAATGATTGTACGCGCAGAACACTTGTTGTTCTGAAACGGAGGCCGAGCCTGGCATGAACACTTTTTTTAAGCTCACCGCGCTGGCTGGCCTGTTTGCTATAACAGGCCACGCTTTCGCTGTGGACGATATTACGCGTGTCGATCAAATTCCGGTTCTCAAGGAAGAGACTCAGCACGCGACGGTGAGTGAGCGCGTGACGTCGCGCTTTACTCGTTCGCACTATCGTCAGTTCGATCTCGATCAGGCCTTTTCGGCCAAAATCTTTGACCGTTATCTGAACTTGCTGGATTACAGCCATAACGTACTGCTGGCCAGCGATGTCGAACAGTTCGCGAAACGCAAATCCGAAGTGGGTGATGAGCTGCGCTCCGGAAAGCTGGATCTGTTTTACGATCTCTACAACTTATCGCAAAAGCGCCGTTTTGAACGTTATCAATACGCGCTCAAAGTGCTGGAACGTCCAATGGACTTCACCGGCAACGACACCTTTAATCTGGACCGCAGCAAAGCGCCATGGCCGAAAGACGAGGCTGAGCTGAATGCGCTGTGGGACGGAAAAGTCAAATATGATGAACTGAGCCTCAAGCTCACCGGCAAAGACGAGAAAGAGATCCGTGAGACGTTAAACCGTCGCTACAAGTTCGCTATTCGTCGTCTGGCGCAGACCAACAGTGAAGACGTTTTTTCACTGGCGATGACCGCGTTTGCGCATGAAATTGACCCGCACACCAACTATCTCTCTCCACGTAACACCGAACAGTTCAATACCGAAATGAGCCTGTCTCTGGAAGGTATTGGTGCAGTGCTTCAGATGGACGATGACTACACCGTTATCAACTCCATGGTGGCCGGCGGCCCTGCTTCTAAAAGCAAAGCGATCAGCGTAGGCGACCGCATTGTCGGTGTTGGTCAGACCGGAAAGAGCATGGTGGACGTGATTGGCTGGCGTCTTGATGACGTTGTTGCGCTGATCAAAGGGCCGAAGGGCAGCAAAGTGCGCCTGGAGATCCTGCCAGCCGGTAAGGGCACCAAAACCCGCATCATTACCCTGACCCGTGAGCGTATCCGTCTGGAAGATCGCGCGGTGAAAATGTCGGTGAAAACCGTGGGGAAAGAAAAGGTTGGCGTACTGGATATCCCGGGCTTCTACGTTGGCCTGACCGATGACGTGAAAGTGCAGCTACAGAAGCTTGAGAAGCAGAATGTCAGCAGCGTGATCATTGACCTGCGCAGCAACGGCGGCGGGGCACTGACCGAAGCCGTCTCGCTGTCCGGGCTGTTTATCCCGTCTGGCCCGGTGGTGCAGGTGCGCGATAACAACGGTAAAGTGCGTGAAGATGCCGATACCGATGGCGTGGTCTACTATAAGGGGCCGCTGGTGGTCCTTGTCGATCGCTTCAGTGCCTCAGCATCGGAAATCTTTGCTGCCGCCATGCAGGATTATGGCCGGGCGTTAATTGTCGGCGAACCGACGTTTGGCAAGGGCACCGTACAGCAGTACCGCTCTCTGAACCGTATTTATGACCAGATGCTGCGCCCTGAATGGCCGGCGTTGGGTTCAGTACAGTACACCATTCAGAAGTTTTACCGCGTCAATGGCGGCAGTACGCAGCGTAAGGGCGTCACGCCGGACATCATGATGCCGACAGGTACTGAAGAGACGGAAACCGGCGAGAAGTTTGAAGATAACGCGCTGCCGTGGGATAGCATCGATGCCGCGACATTCGTGAAATCGGGTGATATGAAGCAGTTCGGACCGGAACTGTTGAAAAATCACAACGATCGCATCGGGAAGGATCCTGAATTCCAGTACATCATGAAGGACATTGCGCGTTTCAACGCACTGAAAGCGAAACGGAACATTGTGTCTCTGAACTACGCCCAGCGTGAGAAAGAGAACAATGAAGATGACGCGACGCGTCTGGCGCGTATCAACGATCGCTTCAAGCGTGAAGGTAAGCCTCTGCTCAAAAAACTGGACGATCTGCCTAAGGATTACCAGGAGCCCGATCCGTACCTGGACGAGACGGTGCATATCGCGCTTGATCTCGCGAAGCTGGAAAAAGATAAACCTGCCGTGCAACCCGCTCCGGCAAAATAACTCCCCAACAGGCACAAGAGATTGTGCCTGTTTCTTTTTGTTCTGCATCCTTCCGTCAGGCAGATTTCCAATTGTGTAAAGTTGTGTCTTTCTGGTGACTTACGCCGTCTGGATGCTTGAAAATACCCGCAATACCCATACGATGTGGGTAATCGCATAGTGCGTTTTGTTAAACTGAGGTTAAAAGAATATTATGATGCGAATCGCGCTCTTCCTGCTCACCAACCTTGCGGTTATGGTGGTATTCGGGCTGGTGCTAAGCCTGACGGGAATTCAGTCGAGCAGCGTTCAGGGTCTGTTGATTATGGCGCTGCTGTTTGGTTTCGGTGGCTCTTTCATTTCACTGCTGATGTCGAAGTGGATGGCACTGAAATCCGTGGGCGGTGAAGTTATCGAGCAGCCGCGTAACGATATGGAACAGTGGCTGGTGAGCACGGTTGCTCAGCAGTCAAAGCAGGCGGGCATTGCCATGCCGCAGGTGGCGATCTACCACGCGCCGGATATTAACGCATTTGCTACCGGTGCGCGTCGTGACGCGTCCCTGGTGGCCGTCAGTACCGGTCTGCTGCAAAACATGAGCCGTGACGAAGCGGAAGCGGTTATTGCTCACGAGATCAGCCACATCGCCAACGGCGATATGGTCACCATGACCCTGATCCAGGGCGTGGTGAACACCTTCGTTATCTTTATTTCCCGTATTCTGGCGCAAATCGCTGCCGGGTTTATGGGCGGCAACCGTGATGAGGGTGAAGAGAGCAACGGCAACCCGCTGATCTATTTTGCTGTTTCGATGGTGCTGGAACTGGTGTTCGGTATCCTGGCAAGCATCATTACCATGTGGTTCTCCCGTCACCGTGAGTTCCATGCAGATGCCGGTTCAGCGAAACTGGTGGGTCGTGAGAAGATGATTGCAGCGCTGCAACGTCTGAAAACCAGCTACGAGCCGCAGGAAGCGAACAGCATGATGGCCTTCTGCATCAACGGTAAATCTAAGTCGCTGAGCGAGCTGTTTATGTCTCACCCGCCGCTGGATAAACGTATCGAAGCGCTGCGTAGCGGTGAATACCTGAAGTAATACCAGCCGCATGAATAAAAACCGGGCAGGAAATCTCCGCCCGGTTTTTTTATGCCTGCGCCTTCGGCTGGGTGATACGTAGCCCGCTGACGACAGCCGCGAGGGTTGCCAGCGTCCCAGCGGTGATCAGCGCAACGTGTGTCGCATTTTGCCCGGCAAGGTTAAACATCAACGCCACCAGTGCGGCCCCGGTGCTTTGCCCTAATAGTCTTGCCGTCCCCAGCATTCCGCTGGCGCCACCGCTGCGATGGCGTGGGGCAGAGGTGATAATCGTGTGGTTATTCGGTGACTGGAACAGTCCAAAACCCGCACCGCACAGGATCATGCGCCAGATAATATCCAGATCCCCCGGCGAGGAGGGCAGTAGCGCCAGCGCAAACAGTCCCACTGCCATGACTACCAGCCCGATAGCCCCCAGCAGTCCGGCGTGAACTCGCTCAATAAGATAGCCGGCCAGTGGGGCCATCACCATGGTTGCCAGAGGCCAGGGCGTGAGCAGCAAGCCCGTTTCCACTTCCGAACGACCAATCACGCTCTGTAAAAAGAAAGGCAGCGCAACCAGCGCCAGCATCTGGGCGCAAAACGAGCAAATTGAGGTGCAAATGGAGAGCGAGAACAGCGGTATACGCAGCAAATCTACCGGAAGTAACGGCACGGGGAGCGCCAGCTGGCGTCGTACAAAGAAAAAGCCGATAACAAGCATGGCAACGATTTCTGCGGCAATGAGCATTAGCGACTGCCCCTGCGCAAATCCGCTCAGCGCGGTAATCAGCAGGCCAAAGGTCAGCGCGTTCATCACGGCGCTGGGCAGGTCGAAGCGTGGCGTGGTGCTTTTCGGCCCATTTTCCGGGAGATAGCGCAGGGCGAAGAAGATAGCCACGATGCCAAGGGGCACGTTGATGGCAAACAGCCACTGCCACGAGGCGACAGACAGAATGGCAGCGGCAATCGTCGGCCCGGCGGCAGACGACACGGCCACAATAAAGGAGTTAATGCCCATGCCGCGTCCAAGGTGGCGATGGGGATAGATAAGCCGAATCAGGGCCGTATTCACGCTCATCAGCGCCGCGCCGCCGAAGCCCTGAGCGATACGCGCCAGGGTGAGGGTGTGCAGTGAATCGGAAAGGGCACAGAAGAGCGAGGTGAGGGTAAAGACCACCAGCCCGCACTGGTAAACCCGCCGATAGCCAAACATATCGCCGAGGAAAGAGAGTGACAGGAGGGAAATCACAATCGCGATCTGGTACGCGTTCACAATCCAGATGGAGCTTGCGGGAGACGCATTTAGATCTTTTGCAATGGTAGGAAGAGCAACGTTGGCAATCGCACCGTCAAGGACAGCCATCGAAATGCCGATGACAACAGTGGCAATTGCCCCGTACCGCTGCGGTAAGGGCAGGCCATCAGAAACGTTTTTTTGCATGGGAAAAGAATGACTCAGCGTGAAATTATTTTCAGGTTAACTATTTTAGCACCGTTATTTCGGTTTTATGTCGCAGATTTGTAACGAAGTAAAGCCAGATAGATTGCAGCACGCATCACACGAATTTATAATAAAAACCGGTTCTGATTTTTATAAAACACTCTCCATGAGGTGATAAATGGCAATCGCAGATTTGGATAAGCAGCCAGATTCTGTTTCTTCCGTGCTGAAGGTGTTTGGCATCTTGCAGGCGCTCGGAGAAGAGCGTGAAATTGGTATTACAGAGTTGTCTCAGCGTGTGATGATGTCGAAAAGCACCGTTTATCGCTTTTTGCAGACGATGAAATCATTGGGTTATGTCGCGCAGGAAGGAGAATCAGAAAAATATTCTCTGACCCTGAAGCTGTTTGAACTGGGCGCTCGTGCCTTGCAAAACGTGGATCTGATCCGCAGCGCGGACATTCAGATGCGTGAACTTTCACGGCTGACGAAAGAGACAATTCACCTCGGCGCACTGGATGAAGACAGCATTGTTTACATCCACAAAATTGATTCCATGTACAACCTGCGCATGTATTCACGCATCGGTCGCCGTAACCCGCTCTACAGTACCGCAATTGGTAAAGTGCTGCTGGCCTGGCGCGATCGCGAAGAGGTGAAGCAAATCCTTGACAGCGTGGAATACAAGCGTAGCACCGACCGCACTATCACCAGTACGGATGAACTGCTGAGCGTGCTGGATAGCGTACGCGAGCAGGGCTACGGGGAAGATAACGAAGAGCAGGAAGAAGGGCTGCGCTGCATCGGTGTGCCGGTGTTTGACCGCTTCGGCGTTGTCATTGCGGGCCTGAGCATCTCGTTCCCAACGCTGCGTTTTTCCGAAGAGCGTCTTCATGAGTATGTGGCAATTCTGCATACCGCAGCGCGCAAAATTTCAGAGCAGATGGGCTATAACGACTACCCGTTCTGATCGATGCCGCCAGTAAAAAACGCCGCACTTTTGCGGCGTTTTTGCAGATTAAGTTCAGCGCTGATTAGCCGTTATCAACCACGACAGAGGACTTACGCAGTACGGGACAGTTGCTTAGCCCGATGATCCCGCTGTCTGAATGGATGTACTGCGCCGTGCTTACCCCCTGGGCGGTGAGATATTTACACTGAATACCCAAACCCGCGGCATTTTCTTTGCTTCCCATTAATACGCCATACCCACTTAACAGCAGGCCGATCCACACAAGTGCCAGTACAATTACCGTACGAACGAGTAAACGCATCGATGCCTCTTTTTTCTTTGTTGTCATGGAGTAAGCGTAACGGGTTTACGCAGTGAAACAAGTGCACGATTCCGAAAAGAGTCAGTTGAAGGTACAGTTAGCCCCTGTTTAAGATAGCCGTGATAACCTGGCTACATCAGGTCATAAGACGGAGTGTGGAGTGAAAAAAATACGCTGGGTAATTCTGGTTATAGTGTTGATAGCATGCGTGGTGCTGTGGACGCAGACTATCAATGTGATGTGCGATCAGGATGTACAGTTCTTTAGCGGCATTTGTTCAATCAATAAGTTTATCCCCTGGTAGACGTCATTTTTACGCTGAGCGATGTTCTTACGTGGCGGCAGTGGTAAAATAGCGGTTTTTACTGAGGTGGTGAAATGGGTGAGTTACTGAATTCGGGGCTGCTGAGCATTGCATCCCTGGTAATGGCGTTGGTTGTGCTGGCTGTTGGCCTGGTACTGTGGTTCTTCGTTAACCGCGCCAGTTCCCGCACAAACGAACAAATTGAGCTGCTGGAAGCGTTGCTGGATCAGCAGAAAAGGCAGAATGCGTTGCTGCGTCGTTTGTGCGAAGCCAACGAACCGGAAGCGAAAGCGATACCGAAGGACGCTACTGCTCCGCAACAAGACGAGGAAGACTTCATTCGCCTGGTAGCCGAACGATAGTCTGCCCGGATCGGGGAGGTGGCCTGAGCGTACGGCGTAAATCTCCTCCCTTATCACGTTTTTCCCGCAACATCCCCGCAAAGAATTAAGCAGTAGTTAACTTTTGTTTCAGCGCACTGAAAACTGGCGAATATTTATCCTTATTTAACAAATACCGTTTCGTCGAATAAATAGTGTGCTTTAACTCGCCAAAAGTGTTTTATTTTTATCGAAACGTTTTGCTTGCCTTCTTTTGAGGCAGAGTCATAAAAATTTCATTATTTTGGTGCAGAATAACGCTTATTAAATGGTGGATTTTAATACAGTTAGCAATAGCTGATTAACTTTTTATATTCACTGTCACACGTTGGTGCGTTGCATTGTTTTCAGCATAACTTTTCACAAAAAGTTCTAACTCAGTCATTCCTTTAAAGAAAAGTAGGGTTTGGGATGGACGCTTTGAAATGATTGAGCTATGTTTAAAAAGTCTTTGATTACAGGGCGCGTCAAGGCACTCTGTAGGCCGTTAGATTAGGTGGCGCTTCATTTGACAATACGCATAACCGTGCAGATTGTTCTGGAGTAACACCTGAATTTGTGCGGCGGATCGAGACACGTTTAAAAATGGCTTGCCATATTAAACGTTGTGTGTGATAACACGTTTTGGGTCAAACGAGGTACAGTTCTGTTTATGTGTGGCATTTTCAGTAAAGAAGTCCTGAGTAAACACGTTGTCGTTGAATACCGCTTCTCTGCCGAACCTTATATTAGTGCCTCAAGCAGTAATGTCTCAGTTTTATCTATGTCAAAGCCTGCGGGCTAAGAAAACACTCTAAGGAATTTTGCAAATGGCAAAGATTAAAGGTCAAGTTAAGTGGTTCAACGAATCTAAAGGTTTTGGTTTCATTACTCCTGCTGACGGCAGCAAAGACGTGTTCGTACACTTCTCTGCAATCCAGGGTAACGGCTTCAAAACTCTGGCTGAAGGCCAGAACGTTGAGTTCGAAATTCAGGACGGCCAGAAAGGCCCAGCTGCGGTTAACGTAACTGCTATCTGATCGAATCACTGCTGACTGAAGCGCCAGGCGCTTCGCTCTCAGACATAAGCCTCGCCGATGCGGGGCTTTTTTATTCGCTTATTTTTCAAAATATTACGTAATCCACCTCTGTTAGTATCTTGTTGCAAACCCATGAGGTTATTAGCATTCTTTTCCCGTCTTATTATCCGTTTTTCCCGTTAAATCAGGGCGTTGATCAACAGCCCTGGGGTTAAGGTGAAAAAAAAGACAATAACGACCACCGGAAACTTTACGCCGGCACGTTTTGCACTTCTGTGTCTCGCTATCTTTTGTAGCCTCGCGTTTCTGCTGGGCCGCGTGGCGTGGCTACAAATTATCAAACCGGATAATCTGGTGAAGCAGGAGGATATGCGCTCCCTGCGCGAAGTGGCGATAGACGCCCCGCGTGGGATGATTGTTGACCGTGAAGGGCGTCCCCTTGCGGTAAGCGTACCCGTGCAGGCCGTCTGGGCCGATCCCAAAACCGTGCTGGAAAAAGGGGGCGTCGGGTTTGATTCGCGCTGGCAGGCTCTGGCAAATGCCTTACATCTTTCTCTGAGCACGCTCGCATCCCGGATTAACAGCAACCCGCACGGGCGATTCATTTATCTTGCCCGTCAGGTTGATCCCTCCCAGGCAAAGTGGATCGATAAGCTGCGTCTTCCCGGTATTAACCTTCGCGATGAGTCCCGCCGCTTTTATCCCGCCGGACACGTGGCGGCTAACCTGATTGGCTTCACGAACATTGATGGTCAGGGTATTGAGGGCGTCGAGAAAAGTTTCAACACGCAGCTCACCGGGAAGGCAGGCGTGCGGCTGGTCAGGAAAGATCGCTATGGACATGTGGTGGAGAACCTCACTGAGGTGGCCCCCGTTCCTGCCCACAATATCCAGCTCAGTATTGATGAACGCCTGCAAACCATCACCGAAGACGCGCTGGATAATGCCGTGGCGTGGAACAAAGCCGAGTCAGGCGCGTCGGTACTGATTAATATCCAGACGGGCGAAATACTGGCGATGGCCAGCTTCCCGGACTTCAACCCCAACAATCGGGAAGGGGCAACGCTGGATGATTTTCGCAATCGCGCGATCAGCGACACCTTTGAACCGGGCTCGACCGTTAAGCCTCTGGTGTTGATGACGGCGCTACAGCAGGGGCTGGTTCAGCCTGACAGCGTGATAGACACGCATCCCTACACTATTGATGGGCATCGTATTCGCGACGTGGGCTACTATCCGGAACTGACGATGACCGGGATCCTGCAAAAGTCCAGCGACACGGGCGTATCCCGTCTTTCGCTGGCGATGCCCGTGCAACGGTTACTGGATACCTATAAGCACTTTGGTTTTGGCGAGAGTACCGGGCTTGGCTTAACGGGGGAAAGCGCTGGCTTACTGCCACAGCGAAAATTCTGGAGCCAGTTAGACCGGGCGACCTTTGCATTCGGCTATGGCCTGATGGTCACCCCCCTCCAGCTGGCGCATGTGTATGCCACCATCGGCAGCTATGGTATTGAACGGCCTCTGTCCATTACCCGTATCGATCCGCCGGTGATTGGCAAACGGGTGATGCCCGAGGAAATTGTTCATGAGGTGGAACACATGATGGAGAGCGTCGCGTTACCCGGCGGTGGTGGGATCAAAGCAGCGGTGCGTAACTATCGCGTGGCGATTAAAACCGGGACGGCCAAAAAAATCGATGAACACGGTAAGTATGTGGATAAATACGTCGCCTACACAGCGGGCGTTGCGCCCGCCAGCGATCCTCGTTTTGCGCTGGTGGTGGTGATCAACGACCCGAAAAACGGCGCCTACTACGGCGGGGCGGTTTCTGCGCCCGTTTTCAGCGAAATTATGGGGAACGTACTGCGTCTGGAAAACGTAAAGCCAGACGGGCTGCCGGCAGATTCTGAGCATCTGATTGTGATGCGTTACCCAGCCGTTTATAACCCTGGCGAATAGCGGTACACTTCGCCTTTTGGTTTACGCCCTGGAGTTGTCATGTCTTTCTGCTGTCCCCTTTGCCACGCGCCGCTGACGCGCGCGGAGAAAACGTTTATCTGTCCACAGGGACATCAGTTTGACAGGGCGAAAGAGGGCTATGTGAATCTTCTGCCTGTACAGCACAAGCGCTCCCGGGACCCGGGTGACAGCGCGGAGATGATGCAGGCCCGCCGGGCGTTTCTCGATGCCGGGCACTATCAACCGCTCAGGGATTCTGTCGTCGACTTACTCGGTAACTGTCTGACAGAAGGCGCATCCGCCATGCTGGATATCGGCTGTGGCGAAGGCTACTACACCGCAACGTTTGCAGACGTGGCGGCTGAGAAGGGCGCCGAAACGTACGGCCTGGACGTATCGAAAGTGGCAATCCGTGCGGCAGCAAAACGCTATTCCGCGGTGACGTTCTGCGTGGCCTCCAGCCACCGTCTGCCGTTTGAGGAGGCGAGCATGGACGCCGTGGTGCGTATCTACGCGCCGTGCAAGGCAGAGGAGCTGGCGCGCGTGGTTAAGCCCGGCGGGTGGGTTATCACCGTTACGCCAGGGCCCCGTCATCTGCTGGAGCTGAAAGGGCTGATCTATGATGAAGTGCACCTGCATGCGCCTCACTCAGAACAGCTGGCGGGCTTTGCGTTAAAGCAGGAGCTGTCGGTGGCGTATGAAATGACGTTACAGGGAAGCGAAGCTGTGGCGTTACTGCAAATGACGCCGTTTGCGTGGCGGGCAAAACCCGCGGTGTGGGAAACGCTGGCAGCGCAGACAGAATTTCGCTGCCAGACGGATTTCAGCATCCATTGCTGGCAGCGCGAAGGTTAACCCGCGAAGTGTGCCCAGAGGATTTGGGCACCAATCCCGATCAACACGATACCGCCCAAAATTTCGGCTCGTTTACCCAGCAGCGGGCCAATGAACCGGCCAACCATCATCCCCAGCGTTGACATGATAAGCGTCGCGCAGCCAATCGCCAGCGCGGTGGCGATAATATTGACCTGCAAAAACGCCAGACCGACACCGACGGCCATGGCGTCCAGGCTGGTTGCGATAGCGGTGGTCACCAGAAGCCAGAAGCCGTGGCGGTGCAGCGGCGCGTCATCTTCATCGCTGTTGCCCCGCAAACCTTCAATCAACATCCGGCCGCCGAGAAAGACCAGCAGCACGAAGGCAATCCAGTGGTTCCACTCCAGCACAAACTGGCTGGCGAGCATCCCCAGACCCCATCCGATAAGCGGCGTCAGCGTTTCGATAGCGCCAAAGATAAGACCGGTACGCAGGGCTTCGGAAAATTTAGGTTTATGGAGGGTAGCACCTTTACCGATAGAGGCGGCAAATGCGTCCATTGACATGCCAAAGGCCAGGAGGATCGTAGCGGAGATATTCATAAGCGCGTCCAGACCGGGGATATCCATATGACACATCACTGCCCCCAGTAAACAGCAGTTGATGTATCTATGGTCTCGCCTGATCCCTTTGGCACAGTAAGTGCTGAAAGCGATCCGTACGCGCCACGTTTTTCAACGAGTATGTTGACACGTACATTTCCTGAAGGCAGGAAATCGGCTACTCCCCAACGACGGGCGCAACCTTAACATATTTTGAGAATATAAAACAACAGTCAGAAAGGCTTAATTCAGGGACTGCGTTGATAACGATTTTCATTTAGATTTATGGGTGAAAATATCGTTAAGAAATATAAGCTATTTAACGGGGAGGATATAGCATCGGCTATATTACGAACAAGAAAATTACGCAATATATAGCCGAAGCTATAATAGTAACTCATTGAGTTTTAACGAGTAATCTGTAGATCTTTTCCAGGTCATCAATATTTTTAACCCGAATGAGCAGGCGGCGTTGTTCTAATTGCATCACCAGCACCCCGTCCTCGGATAAATTCATCTCTTTAATACGGTTATATTCTATCCAGACATTGGCGAAGAAGAATCCCTGTTTTTTAAAAATGAGTTTTGGCGAGCGGATCCAGAACAGGTAAATCGCCATTAATGCCAGCGCACATAATAACCATGTGGTTAATATTGCACCGTGGCTGGTCACGTTATTGTAAATCAGAATGACCACCAGCCCGGCGAAGATGAATGCATCAATGCGTCCACGGCGTAAGAGGGGAAGGGTCAGCAGCGTCTCGCCGTGGCGGCGAGGCATAATGAACTCGTCATAGATCGCGTAAGCCAGAAGGGCAACAATAAACAAAACCAGTACGGTGTCCGTGACAGTCATTCATCCTCCAGATAAAAAGACCGGGGGCAAGCCCCCGGTCGGTAACGCATTTTATTACAGACCCAGCAGGCCGACGGCGTAGCCCGCGATACCGATGACGAAGAAGCCAACGATGATCCACAGCGGGTTCACTTTCTTACGCAGCAGCCACATGCAGGCGAAGGTTAACAGCAGCGGTACCAGGCCCGGCATCAGCTGGTCCAGAATGGTCTGCACGGTGGTAACGCGCGTCTGACCATCCTGACCGGTGATGGTCGATACCACCAGCGGGATGTTCACGTGCGTCCACTTGTTAACCAGCGCCCCCATCACAAACAGGCCGAGGATTGACGCCCCCTCAGTCAGTTTTTGCAGGAAGCCGCCGCCCATATCCTTAACGATATCCACCCCTTTACGGTAGCCGTACGCCACGCCGTAGTAACGGGTCAGCAGACGCACCGCGTTAAACAGGATGAAGAACAGCAGAGGACCAAGCAGGCTGCCGCTCATGGCAATACCGGCACCCAGCGCCGCAAACACCGGACGCACGGTTCCCCAGAAGATAGGGTCGCCCACGCCTGCCAGCGGCCCCATCAGACCGACTTTGATCCCGTTGATGGCACCATCGTCAATCTCAGCCCCGTTCGCACGCTGCTCTTCCATCGCCAGCGTTACGCCCAGAACAGGCGCCGCGACGTAGGGATGGGTGTTGAAGAATTCCAGGTGACGCTTAATTGCCTGACGGCGCGCTTCGTTGTTTTCCGGATACAGGCGTTTGATTGCCGGCACCATGGAGAAGCAGAAGCCGAGCGCCTGCATACGTTCGAAGTTCCATGAACCCTGAAACAGGTTAGAACGGATGAACACGCCACGAATATCACCCGGAGTGAGTTTTTTCTCAGTGGTAGTTTTTGTCATATCAACCATTTCGCTCACCTGTTAGTCCAGTTCGTTATCGAGATCGTTGTTACCAGCGGCCTGCGCAGGGGCACCCGCGACGCGGTTGTATTTCGGGCTGAGCTGGATATAAAGAATTGCCATCACCGCGCCAATCACGCCGAGCGCAACCAGGTTGAAGTTGGTGAACGCAGCGGTAACGAAGCCGAGGTAGAAGAATGGCATCAGGTAGCCCGCACGCATCATGTTGATGACCATCGCATAACCGACCACCACAATCATGCCGCCGGCGATGTTCAGACCGCTGGTGACCACTTCAGGGATGGCGTTCAGCATGCTCTGAACTTCGCTGGTCCCCACGGAGATCGCCACGATAACCGCCGGGATCGCGATACGCATCGCTTGCAGGAACAGGGAGGAAACGTGGATCCAGGAGAGCGCCGTAAGGTTGCCGTTTTCGGCTGCCTTATCCGCCGCGTGCTGGAAGGCCACGGTGATAGTACGAACGATGATGGTCAGTACCTGGCCCGCAGCGGCCAGTGGAATAGCCAGCGCGATACCGGCACCAATACTCTGGTGACCGGCGATAACCAGAACGGTTGAGATAATGGACGCCAGGGCGGCATCTGGCGCAACGGCTGCACCGATGTTCATCCAGCCGAGGGCGATCATTTCCAGCGTACCACCGATAATGATACCGGTTTTCATGTCACCGAGAACGGCGCCAATCAGCGTACAGGCCACCAGAGGACGGTGGAACTGAAATTCATCAAGTACGGATTCCATACCCGCAATACATGCGACGATGAACACCAGTACAATTTGAAGAGTAGTAATCTCCATTGCACTTCTCCTATTACATAAGCTTTATATGAAAAACCGGCCCGGGCTTATTTCCCCACTTTGCCGATCAAATCCATCATTTTCAGTTTCTGATCCGTGGAAACCTTACGGGCTTCCAGTTCGATACCGCGGGCATTCAGCTTATTGAAGGCCTCGATATCTTTCGCATCCACTGAAATCGCGTTATTGACCTGCGTTTTGCCCTGACGGAATGCCATACCGCCAATGTTAACGGAGGTGATTTTCACGCCGCCTTCAACAAGGCGTTCGACGTCTGTCGGGTTGGTGAAGAGAAGCATCACGCGTTCGCCCGCATATTTCGGGTTGTTGTAAACGCGGATCATTTTGGCGACATCCACGACGTGCGCGGTAACGCCCGGCGGTGCAACCTGGGTAAGAAGTGTTTTGCGGACAGTGTCAGCGGCCACTTCG
Organism: Enterobacter cloacae complex sp. P24RS; assembly: GCF_014982165.1. NCBI lineage: Bacteria > Pseudomonadati > Pseudomonadota > Gammaproteobacteria > Enterobacterales > Enterobacteriaceae > Enterobacter > Enterobacter cloacae complex sp. P24RS. The sequence continues at coordinate 75,256 of NZ_JADCKU010000010.1, read as the reverse complement.
TCACTGACCACGATAATGCGTTGTACGTTTGTCTCTTTGGTCCAGCGTGTCGCCACCTGGCCGTGGATCAGACGGTCATCAATACGCGCAAGGCCGATAACCATGTAATCGTTCGGACCCATTGGCTTCGCCGGTGCAGCGGCCTTTGGTGCAGCAGGGGCAGGGGCGGCTTTTTCAACCGGCTGTGCTTTCAGCGCCTTAACGCCTTCGCGACCGGTTTCCACCGCCAGCGCCACCAGCTCGTCAAAGCCTGGGTTGTCGTCACGCGCCATCAAGGTTTCCACCAGCATCGGGATATTCACCCCGGCGACGACTTCATAATGCTCTTTATCGACGACAATGCGGCTGGCAGCGTTGAACGGGCTGCCGCCCCATGTATCCACGAGAAACAGCACGCCTTTGCTGGTATCCAGCTTCTCAAGCTGAGCAGTATATTTTTCAATCAGCGTCTCGGCGTTTTCACCGGGAACGAAATCGATCCAGCCGACGTTTTCCTGCTCGCCCAACAGCATCTCTGCCGTTTTGAGTAACTGCTCCGCAGCCCAACCATGTGTGCCTATGACAATAGCAATGGTCACTTGCTACCTCCTATTATTATCATTTATACGTCTGCCAGGCAGGCGTACTGAGAATCGTATTGGCGAACCGAATCGATTCAGATAAGGGTTAGAGTTCTAAAAAACCAAGACTTCCGCGAATTATTTTAGATAGTGAAAAAATAATTTATGTGATGAAGATCCGTAATTTAGCTACGCATTACAGATTTTTCTAAAAGATAAACCGCGTGTGTTACAGAAGTTTGCAAAGGAACGTAAATCTTTGCTAAATACCAATTGTCTCTGATATGTTTAGCGTCCGTTTAATTATTCAGGAGTATAGGGCTACAGCCCACTATATGGACCGTCACCGACGTCAGTCATCTTCCAGGCCATCCCGCGCCTTATTCACCGGCGATCTTCGCCACGCATCGACTCTCATTTCCTTTGAACTGCCCGAAATCAGCGGGGCACCGTTTTGTCATTCCTTTAGCAGGAGCGTGTCATGGAATTCTTAATGGACCCGTCAATCTGGGTAGGACTGCTTACGCTGGTCGTGCTGGAGATCGTTCTCGGTATTGATAACCTGGTGTTTATCGCCATCCTGGCGGACAAGCTGCCGCCGAAACAGCGTGACAAAGCCCGTCTGATCGGCCTCTCGCTGGCGCTGATCATGCGACTGGGCCTGCTGTCCGTGATCTCGTGGATGGTTACGCTGACGAAGCCGCTGTTCACCGTGATGGATTTCACCTTCTCCGGTCGCGATTTGATCATGCTGGTGGGGGGGCTTTTCCTGCTGTTCAAAGCCACAACGGAGCTGCATGAACGGCTGGAAAACCGGCAGCACGACGGTGGACACGGTAAAGGCTATGCCAGCTTCTGGGTCGTTGTTCTTCAGATCGTGGTGCTTGATGCGGTCTTCTCGCTGGATGCGGTGATTACGGCGGTCGGCATGGTGAACCATCTGCCGGTGATGATGGCGGCGGTTGTGATTGCGATGGCGGTAATGCTGCTGGCCTCGAAGCCGCTGACGCGTTTCGTCAACCAGCACCCGACGGTAGTGGTGCTGTGTCTGAGCTTCCTGCTGATGATTGGTCTGAGCCTGGTGGCAGAAGGTTTTGGCTTCCATATTCCGAAAGGCTACCTGTACGCCGCGATTGGCTTCTCGATCTTAATCGAGCTGTTTAACCAGATTGCGCGCCGTAACTTTATTAAGCAGCAGTCGAATCAGCCGCTGCGCGCCCGTACCGCCGATGCGATCCTGCGCCTGATGGGCGGCCGTCGCCAGGTGAACGTGCAGGCGGACAGCGAGAACCGCAACCCGGTTCCGGTGCCGGAAGGCGCGTTTGTGGAAGAAGAACGCTATATGATCAACGGCGTGCTTTCGCTGGCCTCCCGCTCTCTGCGCGGCATTATGACGCCGCGCGGAGAAATCAGCTGGGTGGATGCCAACCTGAGCGTCGACGAAATTCGTCAGCAGCTGCTCTCCTCGCCGCACAGCCTGTTCCCGGTCTGTCGGGGCGAGCTGGATGAGATCATCGGCGTGGTGCGCGCGAAAGAGATGCTCGTGGCGCTGGAAGAGGGCGTCAACGTCGAGGCCGTTGCAGCCGCGTCGCCTGCCATCGTGGTGCCGGAGACGCTGGATCCGATTAACCTGCTGGGCGTGCTGCGTCGTGCCCGCGGCAGTTTTGTTATCGTCACCAACGAATTTGGTGTGGTACAGGGGCTGGTCACGCCGCTTGACGTGCTGGAAGCGATCGCGGGTGAATTCCCCGATGCGGATGAAACGCCGGAAATCGTTGCCGACGGTGACGGCTGGCTGGTGAAAGGTACCACCGATCTGCACGCGCTCTCGCACACGCTGGGCGTTGAAAACGTAGTCAATGACGATGAAGACATCGCCACCGTGGCAGGGCTGGTGATTGCCGTTAACGGACAGATCCCGCGTGTCGGTGATGTGCTGGAGCTGCCGCCGCTGCAAATTACCATCGTTGAAGCCAACGACTATCGCGTTGATATGGTGCGTATTGTTAAAGAGCAGTCCGCACACGACGAAGAAGAGTAACGCTTGCTAGCGTAACGGCAATAACGGCACGATGTGTCCATTGTGACGGGCTGGCGGAGAGGCACTTTCCGCCAGCCATGTCGGAAACTCCCGCAGCGGCATTGGTCGCGCATACAAGAACCCCTGCAAAATGTGTACGCTGTGACGGCGCAAATAGCGCGACTGCTCCTCGGTTTCAACCCCTTCCGCAACCAGTTCTATATTCAGCCGCTGGCCCAACGCAATAATGATATCCGTGACCGTTGAGTTCACGGCGTCGGTGCCGATCGCGGTGGTGAAGGATTTATCAATTTTCAGCACGTCCGGACGCAGCTTTTCAAGCCACGAAAGTGAGCTATTGCCGGTACCAAAATCATCAATCGCAAGTTTCACCCCTTTACGGTGCAGCTCGCGCACGATGCGGTAATCCACATCAAGCAACGCATCGCGTTCAGTTAACTCCACAATCAGCTGCTGAACCGGATTGGCGTTAAACCAGATGCGGTTGAGATCCCGGATCAGCGCAGCGCGGCGAAAATGGCTGGCGGCCACGTTAATGCCGATATGGAAATCGCGCGAGGCCGGGAAATAGCCTATCTGCCGCACCGTTTCGCTGATGACGTAGCGGGTAAGCGGAACAATCAGGTTATGTTCTTCGGCCAGAGGGATAAAGACATCGGGTGAGATCCATCCCTGACGCGGGTTATTCCAGCGCAGAAGGATCTCGACGCCGACGCACTCCCGCGTGCGGGCATTCATCAGCGGCTGGCAGAAGAGTTCAAACTCCCGGGCGGCAATCCCCATATTGATTTCCCAGGTGAAACTGATGCGCCGCGCCGTGGCGAGCCAGACGATATAGCCCATCAGTAAGCTGAGCATCAGCGCCAGCGGAAGCTGAGTGGGCAGATTCCTCAACGCCATTTCGCCTGGCCCCGGGCCGCTGACAGTGACGCTGAAGGGGTACCGCTGTGACGACTGTTCCAGCAGGGAGGCGTGTTCATCGAAGGTCAGCGTATTCGTGACCTGTTGCCCGTCGCGGAGAAAATTATCGCCCACCTTGAGGACAACGTCGGTAATCAGCGGCCGCTGCGGCTCAAGGATCATTTTGGTTATGAGATCGATATTCACCACCTCCATCACCCCATCCTTGCTCCGGCCCGCCACGGGGGACCACTGGATCAGCACCGGGCTGCCCTTTAACAGCCACCGGTCGGTCAATAACAGCAGCCTGGGATCGCTCGCCGGCAGGATCGGGTGAAATTCGCTGACGGGCACATTACGAATGCCGAACACGCTTGAGCAATACAGCGTGCCGTCTTTTACAAGGGCGATTGAGCGTACGGTTTGCAGAATCGCCGCCTGTTTTCGCAGGACAAGATTCACCCCGGAACAGGGTTCACCCACCAGCGCGATGAGGGTTTCACGGTGGGTTTCCAGGGACATCAGCACCTTGTCCAGCGCGCGGACGGTGCTCTGAGCAAAGTCCTGGATCCGATCCTGATTTATGTTGCGCTGTGAAATAAAGCGAATGCCCAACGTCAGGACGAGCGTCATGAGCGCAACCGTGACGCAGACGATAACGCGTTTTCGGCGATAGTCTTTAATGATCGTTTGTGCAGTTTGCATGAACGGTCGCCTGTTAAGCACCGGCCGGAAGAGCCAGACGCAACAGTGACAGTGTAGTGGGGATTACGTGAAGCGACGAGACGAGAGAAGAAAATTCGCCCATCCGTTGTGGATGGGCGAAAGGAAGGCTTAGTCGCACTGCACCTTAATGGCCAGACCACCGCGGGAGGTCTCGCGGTACTTCGCATTCATGTCCTTGCCGGTTTCGTACATGGTTTCGATAACCTTATCCAGCGACACGCGTGGCTCGCTGGTGCGACGCATCGCCATGCGCGAGGCGTTGATGGCCTTAACGGAGGCGATGGCGTTACGCTCAATGCACGGCACCTGCACCTGGCCGGCAACCGGGTCACAGGTCAGACCGAGGTTATGCTCCATGCCGATTTCCGCCGCCACGCAAACCTGCTCAGGGCTTGCGCCCAGCAGCTCCGCCAGTCCCGCTGCCGCCATGGAGCAGGCAACGCCCACTTCACCCTGACAGCCCACTTCCGCACCGGAGATAGAGGCGTTCATTTTGTACAGTGCGCCGATGGCGCCTGCCGCGAGGAAATAACGGATGTAAATGTCCGGCGTGACGGGCTCGATAAAGTGATCGTAGTAGGCCAGCACCGCCGGAACGATACCGCACGCGCCGTTGGTCGGCGCGGTCACCACGCGGCCCCCTGCGGCGTTCTCTTCGTTCACCGCCAGAGCAAACATGTTCACCCAGTCAACCACGTTCATCGGGTCGTTGGAGAATTTGTCCGTGGTGACCAGCATACGGCGCAGCGCGGATGCACGACGCGGCACGCGCAACGGGCCCGGCAGAACGCCTTCGGTGTTCATACCGCGATCGATACAGGCGCGCATGGTTTGCCATACGTTAGCAAAATAGTCTTCGATCTCTTTTTTGCTGTGCAGCGCCAGCTCGTTCTTCATCACCATGCCGGAGAGGGACAGACCGGTCTCTTTGCAGTAGCCCAGCATTTCGGTGGCGGATTTGAACGGATAGGGCACATTGACGTCGCCCGCGCTCTCTTTACCAAAGTGTTCTTCGTCAACGATGAAGCCACCGCCGATGGAGTAGTAGGTTTTGCTGTAGATCTCTTTTTCGCCGCTCCAGGCGTGGATGGTCATGCCGTTTTCGTGCAGCGGCAGGTTGTCGCTGCGAAAACGCATCCCGTCATCCTGCGGGAAGTCCACTTCATGCTGACCGTTAGCCAGCAGCAGGCGTCCGCGCGTTTCCACGTCGCGGATAAATGCCGGAATGGCATCAATATCAACAGTGTCCGGCATGTTGCCCGCCAGACCCATAATAATGGCGATATCGGTGTGGTGGCCTTTACCCGTTAATGACAGTGAACCGTAAACGTCTACGGCAACACGGGTAACGCTTTCCAGTAATCCTTTTTCGACCAGATCATCGACGAACTGTTTACCGGCCTTCATCGGCCCTACAGTGTGGGAAGAGGACGGGCCAATCCCCACTTTGAACATGTCGAATATACTAATCACTTTCACACTCCTGACAGGGTTACTGGGGTTCCAGTAACGATGTTATAACTGCGCATAGTGTAAGAGGGAACACCAACCTCGGCTTAACTATTCACATGAATTAAACTAATGGTTAACGATGGTTTTGCTAATAGCGCGACGCCGATCGCAAACCTGCCAGAAAAGGGTGGAATGTAAAGTATAGTCAAGGCTTCAGGCCGATTTGCAGCGCCAGTTCACGAATAATGCCTGCCGTCATGCCCCAGACAAAATAATGCTGATACCACGACAGCCAGACCCGATGATCGTGCCCGCGACGGTGAATATCCAGCGGGTGATAGCGACCCAGACGAAGGGCCTCTTCAAGCGGCATTTCGAACACAGCTGAAACTTCATCGACGCTGGCGTGATATTGAAGATCGGGCGGAATAATGCCGACCACCGGCGTGACCTGAAAACCGGTGACGCTGTCGACCGGCGGCAGCACGCCGATCACCTCCACCGCTTCCGGGGGGATCGCCACTTCCTCATGCGCCTCGCGCAGCGCGGCGGCAATCAGGGAAGCATCGGTGCTGTCCACCGCGCCGCCGGGAAACGCAACCTGACCGGCGTGTTTTCGCATATGCGGTGCGCGCTGGGTAAGCAACAGACCCGGCTGTTCACGACGCACAACCGGGATCAGCACCGCCGCCTGACGTTGATTCAACGTGGCGCGGTTGACCTGGGGCCGCAGAAGCTGAAAGCGCGACAAAAAATCATCCAGCGTCAGGTTTTCTTTCTTCACCGTGAGTTCTCCAGTTGTTTCAGGATACGATTCACTTTATCAAACGTTTCCTGATATTCCGCTCCGGCCTGGCTGTCGGCCACAATGCCACCGCCTGCGGAGCAGTACAGATTCCCGCCGCAGGCGGTGAGCGTGCGAATGGTGATGCTGGTGTCCATGGTTCCGCACAGGCTCACATAGCCGATGCTGCCGCACCAGGCGTTGCGGCGATGGGGTTCCAGTTCGTCGATAATCTCCATCGCGCGCACCTTTGGCGCGCCGGTGATGGAGCCTCCCGGAAACGCGGCGCGGAGCAGATCGCAGGCGGTGCGCGAGGACGGCAGACGGGCGGTAATGGTGCTGACAAGATGATGCACCGCCGGGAAAGGCTCCACGATAAACAGCTCCGGTACGCGCAAGCTGCCCGGCTCGGCGACGCGGCCAATGTCATTGCGCATCAGATCGACAATCATCAGGTTTTCGGCACGGTCTTTGGGCGAGGCAGCCAGCTTCTGCGCCTGCTGACGGTCTGCATCCGGATCGTCAAGGCGCGGCAGGGTGCCCTTGATCGGGCGGGTCTGAATCGTCCCTTCCGCCAGATGGATAAAACGCTCGGGCGAAAGGCTGAGGATCGCGCCGCGCTCCAGGCGTATAAACGCGCTGAACGGCGCCTTGTTGCTGGCATTGAGGCGGATAAACGCCTGCCATTCATCCCCCCGGTATGCTGCCTGGAAGCGCTGGGCCAGGTTCACCTGATAGCAGTCGCCGCTTTGCAGATACGCCTGCACGCGGGAGAATTTTTCCGCGTATTCCATCGCGCTCATGTTTGAGCGCCAGCCGGAGGTCAGCATAAACTGCTCCGTTACGGCGGGCCGTTGCGCCTCAAGCCAGGCCCGACGCGCCTGCACGTCACGATGGCTCAGCAGGGAGACCGTCTGCTTACGGTGATCCACGATCAGCGCCCAGTCATACAGCCCCACCGCCATATCCGGCAGGGCAATATCCGCCTGCGCTAACTCGGGCAGCTTTTCGAATCGACGACCCAGATCGTAACCAAACAGCCCCAGCGCGCCTCCCTGGAAAGGAAGGTCCGGGTTCGGCGTGGCGGATAAGCCCAGCGCGTTAATCTCCTGCTGAAGCCGCAGCAGCGGATCGTCCGTTGGCGACAGCTCATCGGTCGTCAGCGTTTTCACCGGATCGGCCACCAGAATATCAAAACGGCTGTAAGGGTGATCCGCATGGCCTGAGTGCAGCAGCATGGCAAAAGGAAGATGGCTCAGACGGGCAAACCAGAACTCGGCGGCGTCCGTACGCCAGGGCAAGGTAATAACAGTGGGGAAGCGCATGTTCATGTATGGCATACTACCGGGCAGCGTGAAATAATTAGCGCGAATAATTTAGCAGGAGTTAACGATGTTTGCAGGTTTACCTTCTCTCAGCCAGGACCAACAGCAGAAAGCCGTTGAACGTATTCAGGAGCTGATGTCCCAGGGGATGAGCAGCGGACAGGCGATTTCCCAGGTCGCGGAAGAACTTCGCGCCACCCATACCGGTGAGCGTATCGTGGCGCGTTTTGAGGATGAAGATGAAGAATAACCGGCTTACACTGCCGCGATAATCTTGATCTCAACTTTGTATTCCGGTTTCATCAGCGTGGCCTGTACGGTGCAGCGTACAGGCGCGTGACCCGCCACGACCCACGCATCCCAGGCTTTGTTCATCGCCGCGAAATCGTCTTTATTCGCCAGAAAAATGGTCGCATCCAGAATGCGGGATTTATCGCTGCCCTGTTTTTCCAGCACAGCATCAATTTGCGCCAGGGTGTTCGCCGTCTGCTCGAAGGCGTCAGCGTCCAGATTGGCAGGGACACCGGTGTAGTAAAGCGTCTGGTTATGGATCACCACATCAGACCAGCGGGCTTCGGCATCAATGCGCGTAATTGTCATAAACGTATCCTCGTAATCTTTCGTCGTCAGGCGGCAAGACTGCCATAATGTTCCGCCGTCGTCACTATTTGGGGTGGCACCGGAGAGAAGGGGCTGACATAATCCCTGTGCAAAAATACAGTGAGAGAACACCGTGGCAGACGATTTTTCCCCAGAAGGTCAGTTAGCACAGGCTATTCCCGGTTTTAAACCGCGTGAACCCCAGCGTCAGATGGCGCATGCCGTCGCGCACGCTATCGACAAGGCGCAGCCGCTGGTCGTGGAGGCCGGAACCGGTACGGGGAAAACCTACGCTTACCTCGCCCCTGCGCTGCGGGCGAAAAAGAAGGTGATCATCTCTACGGGGTCGAAAGCGCTTCAGGACCAGCTCTACAGCCGCGACTTGCCCACGGTGGCGAAAGCGCTGAAATACAAAGGGCGTCTGGCCCTGCTGAAAGGGCGCTCAAACTACCTGTGCCTGGAGCGTCTTGAACAGCAGGCGCTGGCCGGCGGAGATCTGCCGGTACAAACCCTGAGTGATGTGATCGTCCTGCGCGCCTGGGCCAACCAGACGGAGGAGGGGGACATCAGCACCTGCGCGAGCGTGCCGGAAGACTCCCCGGCCTGGCCGCTGGTGACCAGCACCAACGACAACTGCCTCGGCAGCGACTGCCCGCTGTACAAAGACTGTTTTGTGGTGAAAGCGCGTAAAACGGCGATGGATGCCGACGTGGTGGTGGTGAACCATCACCTGTTTCTTGCGGATATGGTGGTCAAGGACAGTGGATTTGGCGAGCTGATCCCGGAGGCAGAGGTGATGATCTTCGATGAAGCCCATCAGCTTCCGGACATCGCCAGCCAGTATTTTGGCCAGTCGCTCTCCAGCCGTCAGCTTCAGGATCTGGCGAAAGATATCACCATTGCCTATCGCACCGAACTCAAAGATACCCAGCAGTTGCAGAAGTGCGCGGACCGCCTGGCACAATGCGCGCAGGATTTCCGCTTACAGCTTGGCGAGCCGGGCTATCGCGGCAACCTGCGTGAACTGCTGGCAGACAAAAATATCCAGCGCGCGCTGCTGCTGCTCGACGATGCCCTTGAGCTCTGCTACGACGTGGCGAAGCTGTCACTGGGCCGTTCCGCCCTGTTAGACGCTGCCTTTGAACGCGCCACGCTCTATCGCGGGCGGCTGAAACGGCTGAAAGAGATCAACCAGCCGGGGTACAGCTACTGGTACGAATGCACCTCCCGCCACTTCACCCTGGCGCTGACGCCGCTGACCGTTGCCGATAAATTCAAAGAGGTGATGGCGCAAAAGCCCGGCACCTGGGTCTTTACCTCGGCCACGCTGTCGGTGAATGACGATCTGCATCACTTTACCGAGCGCCTCGGCATTGAGCAGGCTGAATCTCTGCTTCTGCCGAGCCCGTTTGACTACGAAAAACAGGCGCTGCTGTGCGTGCCGCGCAATCTGCCGCTGCCTAACCAGCCGGGGGCCGCGCGCCATCTGGCGGCCATGCTGAAGCCGATGATTGAGGCCAACAACGGGCGTTGTTTCATGCTGTGTACATCCCACGCCATGATGCGCGATTTGGCCGAGCAGTTCCGCGCCACCATGACGCTGCCGGTGCTGTTACAGGGAGAAACCAGTAAAGGCCAGCTGCTCCAGCAGTTTGTCAGCGCCGGTAATGCCCTGCTGGTGGCGACCAGCAGCTTCTGGGAAGGGGTGGACGTGCGCGGCGATACGCTCTCGCTGGTGATTATCGATAAGCTGCCGTTCACATCCCCGGACGATCCGCTCCTGAAAGCGCGCATGGAGGATTGCCGTCTGCGTGGGGGCGATCCGTTCGACGACGTCCAGCTGCCGGATGCGGTCATTACGCTTAAGCAGGGAGTAGGGCGACTGATCCGCGACGTCACCGACCGCGGCGTGCTGGTGATCTGCGATAATCGCCTGGTGATGCGCCCCTACGGCGCAACCTTCCTCGCCAGCCTGCCGCCCGCGCCGCGCACGCGGGATATTAAACGCGCGGTCCGCTTCCTGGCGAACCCAACGGCGGAGTAATTCTTGCCGGAGTGTGTTAAGATGCGCGCCATTTTGTGACTGACCCTTGCGAGAGCGCGACGACCAATGCGAATTCTGGCTATTGATACCGCAACAGAGGCGTGTTCCGTTGCCCTGTGGAACGACGGTAAGACCTTTGCCCATTTCGAAGAGTGCCCCCGGGAGCATACCCAGCGTATTCTTCCCCTGGTAAAAACCATTTTGACCGAGGGCAACGCCGCCCTGACCGACCTCGACGCGCTGGCCTATGGCCGTGGCCCGGGCAGCTTTACGGGCGTGCGTATCGGGATTGGCATTGCGCAGGGGCTGGCGCTGGGCGCTGACCTGCCGATGATCGGCGTCTCCACGCTTGCCACGATGGCGCAGGGCGCCTGGCGTATGACCGGCGCTACCCGCGTGCTGGCTGCCATCGACGCCCGTATGGGAGAAGTGTACTGGGCGGAATATACCCGTAATGAAAACGGCGTCTGGCACGGCGAAGAGACCGAGGCGGTGCTCAAGCCCGAAGCCGTGACTGAGCGCCTGAAGCAGCTCTCCGGCGAGTGGGCGACGGTGGGAACCGGCTGGCCGGCATGGCCTGAGATGGCGAAGGAAACCGGTATTACGCTGGTGGACGGCAACATGCTCCTGCCCGCCGCAGAAGATATGCTGCCGATTGCCCGTCAGCTGCTTGACGCAGGCAAAACCGTGGCAGTTGAGCACGCTGAACCCGTTTATTTACGAAACACCGTCGCGTGGAAGAAACTTCCAGGCCGCGAATGAATCTCAGTAACAGGAACTGAGAAAAAGGAGTCGCATCATGGCGGTTCAGACTAAAGTTGTACGCCTTCTTATGGCAGGCGTTGTTGCCATAGCACTGAGCGGTTGCGTCACCGTTCCTGATGCGATCAAGGGCACCAGCCCGACGCCACAGCAGGATCTGGTACGCGTGATGAACGCCCCGGAGCTCTATGTCGGGCAGGAAGCACGATTTGGCGGCAAGGTGGTTGAGGTCGTTAACCAGCAGGGTAAAACCCGTCTGGAAATCGCCACCGTTCCGCTGGACGACGGCGCGCGGCCGATTCTGGGTGAAGCCTCGCGCGGGCGGATCTACGCTGACGTCAGCGGCTTCCTCGATCCGGTTGATTTCCGCGGACAGCTGGTGACCGTCGTCGGGCCGATTACCGGTTCGGTAGCAGGTAAAATCGGCAATACGCCGTACAAATTTATGACCATGCAGGTCAACGGCTACAAGCGCTGGCGTATCGCCCAGCAGGTGGTGATGCCGCCACAGCCTATCGATCCGTGGATGTGGGGCCCTCATCCGTACCGTTACGGCTACGGTGGCTGGGGCTGGTATAACCCCGGTCCTGCACAGGTACAAACCATCGTAACTGAGTAACTTCCTGTTATTTATAGTAAAGAGACAGCGGCTCAGCCGCTGTCTCTGTTTTTTTACGCTTAAAACGAAAAAAAAGAGTGACGCGCTTCGCAACCTGTAATCTGAACAATTAATAAACTGGTACGCTGAGTTAATATAATGTTAACAAACTGTTTATTATCGGGGCTGTGATGACGACGAATACTCATTTCAGAGGTGATGCATTGAAAAAGGTTTGGCTTAACCGTTATCCCGCGGATGTTCCTGCGGAGATCAATCCTGACCGTTATCAATCCCTGATTGAATTATTTGAACACTCGGTACGGCGCTACGCCGACCAGCCCGCATTTGTGAATATGGGCGAAGTGATGACCTTCCGTAAGCTGGAGGAGCGCAGCCGGGCGTTTGCGGCCTATTTACAGGAGGGGCTGGGGTTGCAGAAAGGGGATCGCGTCGCGCTGATGATGCCAAACCTGCTGCAATATCCGGTGGCGCTGTTCGGGATCCTCAGGGCAGGGATGATCGTTGTTAACGTCAACCCGCTTTATACCCCGCGCGAGCTGGAACATCAGCTGAATGACAGCGGTGCGGCGGCGATTGTGATTGTCTCTAACTTTGCCCACACGCTGGAAAAAGTCGTTGAAAGAACCCAGGTTAAGCACGTCATTCTGACGCGCATGGGCGACCAGCTCTCTACCGCGAAAGGTACGCTGGTCAACTTTGTCGTTAAATACGTTAAGCGCCTGGTGCCGAAATACCATCTGCCGGATGCCATCTCCTTCCGCCGCGCGCTGCATGCGGGCTATCGCATGCAGTACGTCAAGCCTGAAGTGGTCTCAGAGGACCTGGCCTTCCTGCAATACACGGGCGGCACCACCGGCGTGGCGAAAGGGGCGATGCTGACCCATCGTAACATGCTGGCGAACCTGGAACAGGTTAACGCCACTTACGGGCCGCTGCTGCACCCGGGCAAAGAACTGGTGATCACCGCGCTTCCGCTGTATCACATTTTTGCGCTGACCATGAACTGCCTGCTGTTCATCGAGCTGGGCGGCCAGAACGTTCTGATTACTAACCCGCGCGACATTCCGGGGCTGGTCAAAGAGCTGGCGAAATACCCGTTCACCGCCATGACCGGCGTGAACACGCTGTTTAACGCTCTGCTCAACAATAAAGAGTTTCAGCAGCTGGATTTCTCCACGCTGCACCTCTCTGCGGGCGGCGGGATGCCGGTTCAGCAGGCGGTTGCCGAGCGTTGGGTCAAACTCACCGGGCAGTATCTGCTGGAAGGCTATGGCCTGACGGAGTGCGCCCCGCTGGTCAGCGTTAACCCGCATGACATCGACTACCACAGCGGCAGTATCGGCCTGCCGGTGCCGTCAACGGAAGCCAAACTCGTGGACGATGAGGGTAACGAAGTGCCTCACGGCGAGCCGGGCGAGCTGTGCGTAAGAGGGCCGCAGGTGATGCTGGGCTACTGGCAGCGCCCGGATGCCACGGACGAGATCATCAAAGACAGCTGGCTGTACACCGGCGACATCGCGGTGATGGACGACGAAGGCTTCCTGCGCATCGTCGATCGCAAGAAAGACATGATCCTCGTTTCCGGTTTCAACGTCTATCCGAACGAAATCGAAGACGTGGTGATGCAGCACAGCGGCGTGCTGGAAGTGGCCGCGGTGGGCGTTCCCTCCGGCAGCAGCGGGGAAGCGGTGAAGATATTTGTGGTCAGGAAAGATCCTTCTCTTACCGAGGAAGCGCTGATAACGTTTTGTCGCCGGCAGCTGACGGGCTATAAAGTGCCGAAGCTGGTGGAATTCCGCGATGAGCTGCCGAAATCCAACGTCGGGAAGATATTACGACGAGAATTACGTGACGAAGCCCGTGCCAAAGTGGACAATAAGGCCTGAGCTTCACGTTAATCGCCCAGACGCCGGTTAAGCCGGCGTTTTTTATGGGCGCAAACAAAAGAGAGTCCGATTTGAATTACCAGATGATCACTACCAACGACGAGCTGGCTTCGCTGTGCGAGGTGACGCGTGATTTTCCCGCTATCGCCCTGGATACGGAATTTGTCCGCACCCGCACGTACTACCCGCAGCTGGGCCTGATCCAGATGTATGACGGCAAGCACGTGTCGTTGATTGACCCCCTTGGCATCACCGACTGGGCGCCGATGCGCGCGCTGTTGCTCGATACCGCCGTAACCAAATATCTGCACGCCGGCAGTGAAGATCTGGAAGTGTTCCTCAATACCTTTGGCATCATGCCGGAACCGCTGATTGATACCCAGATCCTCGCGGCGTTCAGCGGTCGTCCGCTCTCCTGGGGTTTCGCCGCGATGGTGGAAGAGTACACCGGCCTGACGCTGGATAAGAGCGAATCGCGCACGGACTGGCTCGCACGTCCGCTGACCGCGCGTCAGCTTGAATATGCCGCGGCGGACGTCTTCTACCTGCTGCCGATTGCCGGCCAGCTGATGAAAGAGGCAGAGGCGTCCGGCTGGCTGTCTGCCGCGCTGGACGAGTGTCGCATGACGCAGCAGCGTCGCCAGGAAGTGGTTGACCCGAAAGACGCCTGGCGTGATATCACCAACGCCTGGCAGCTGCGCACGCGTCAGCTGGCCTGCCTGCAACTGCTGGCGGACTGGCGCCTGCGTAAAGCGCGTGAGCGCGACCTGGCGGTTAACTTTGTGGTGCGCGAAGAGCACCTGTGGGCGGTAGCGCGCTATATGCCGGGCAGCCTTGGCGAGCTGGACAGCATTGGCCTTTCCGGGAGCGAGATCCGCTTCCACGGTAAAACGCTGCTGGCGCTGGTGGAAAAAGCCCAGCAGGTGCCGGACGACGCGCTGCCAGAGCCGCTGCTTAACCTGATGGATATGCCGGGCTACCGCAAGGCATTCAAAGATATCAAAGCGCTGGTGCAGACGGTGGCGAGCGAAAGCAAGCTGAGCGCGGAGCTGCTGGCTTCACGTCGTCAGATTAACCAGCTGCTGAACTGGCACTGGAAGTTGAAACCGCAAAATGGTTTACCGGAACTGGTCGCAGGATGGCGGGGGGAACTGATGGCAGAACGCCTGAACACCTTGCTGGAAGGGTATCCGCGCTAAAGAAGTGTAGCCCCGGTAAGCGCAGCGCCACCGGGGAAATTGCCGGGCGGCGCGATGCTTGCCCGGCCTACGATACGACGAACCGCAAACGGTTTAACGCGACTCTTCCGCTTCCGGAAGCGTCACGTTCAGCTCCAGAATCGAAATATCCCCGTCTTTTTGCTCCAGCTGAACGGTGACCATTTCCGGGTCAATCTGCACGTACTTGCAGATCACTTCCAGAATGTCTTTGCGCAGCTGCGGCAGGTAGTGCGGTTCGGCGTCGCTACGACGACGCTCCGCAACGATAATTTGCAGACGTTCTTTTGCGATGTTGGCGGTGCTTTTTTTCCGCGAGAGAAAAAAGTCCAGTAATGCCATAACTTATCCTCCGAACAGGCGTTTGAGGAAACCTTTCTTCTCTTCTTCAATGAAGCGGAAAGGACGTTCTTCTCCCAGCAGACGGTCAACGGTATCCGCATACGCTTTACCCGCGTCTGCCTGTGTATCCAGAATCACCGGCTCGCCCTGGTTAGAGGCGCGCAGTACGGACTGATCTTCCGGGATCACGCCAACCAGTTTGATGCGCAGGATCTCCAGCACGTCTTCCATGCTCAGCATGTCACCTTTATTTACGCGGCCCGGGTTGTAGCGGGTCAGCAGAAGGTGCTCTTTGATCGGCTCCTGGCCATTTTCCGCACGACGAGATTTCGACGCCAGAATGCCGAGAATACGGTCGGAGTCGCGTACTGACGAGACTTCCGGGTTGGTGGTGATGATGGCTTCATCCGCGAAGTAGAGCGCCATCAGCGCGCCGGTTTCGATACCGGCAGGGGAGTCGCAGACCACGAAGTCGAACTCCATCTTTTTCAGTTCGTCGAGCACCTTTTCCACGCCTTCACGGGTCAGCGCGTCTTTGTCACGGGTCTGGGACGCCGGGAGGATGTAGAGGTTCTCGGTGCGCTTGTCTTTAATCAGCGCCTGGTTAAGCGTGGCATCGCCCTGAATGACGTTGACGAAGTCATACACCACGCGACGCTCGCAGCCCATGATCAGGTCCAGGTTACGCAGACCGATATCAAAGTCGATTACGACGGTTTTCTTTCCCTTCTGGGCCAAACCAGTAGCGATGGCCGCGCTGGAGGTGGTCTTGCCAACGCCTCCTTTACCCGAAGTCACAACAATAATGCGTGCCATAGAAATTCCTTGTTAAAAGGGATCAATTTAACGGTTGAACGGTCAAAGCGTTGTCTGCCAGTTGCAGACGGGCCGCTTTGCCATAAAATTCGGCTGGGATTTTGTCGCTCAGCCAATATTCACCTGCGATAGACACCAGTTCTGCCGTCAGGTGAGTACAAAAAATTTGTGCTTCTCGATCGCCGCTGGCGCCCGCAAGCGCACGCCCTCGCATCATACCGTAAACGTGAATATTGCCATCCGCAATCAGTTCCGCGCCCGCGCTGACGTGGCTTGTAACAATCAGATCACAGTTTGGCGCATAAATGCGCTGACCGGAACGAACCGGCAGATCAATCAATCGCGTTTTTGTGACTGGGGTTACATTTTGCGCCGGAGGCGGGGGAGCGGGAACGGGTGCAGGCGCTGCACGTGGGGCCTTTTCTTTGCCTTCGTTCAGCAAAGGCAAACCTGCGCGGTCAATTTCGGCTTTCAGTTCAGCGTCTTTGCAGCCGCTAATACCCACGATGCGTAAGCCCGTAGAGGTGACGGCCTGCTGGAGTCGCTTCCAGTTAACCGGACCCTCAAGGTCGCTTACGTTGACGACGACAGGAGCATGCTTAAGAAAAGCGGGAGCCTGCGCGATTTTGTCTTCTAACGCCTGACGAATAACCTCGGGTTTTGCATCATGCAAATGAACCACTGATAAGGTGAAGCTACTGCCTTTAAGCTCGATGGGCGTATTTGACATCCTGGCCTTACTCAATTTGCTATTAACCGCAACACATCGCCGCGATATTCCGAAGAGTATCAGGCATGTTATAGTCAGGAGTATATTGAGGCAAGCAACCACCCGTTAATTCAGAGTAAAAACATGTTTTGTGTGATCTACAGAAGTACGAGCCGCGACCAGACCTACCTTTATGTCGAAAAGAAAGACGATTTTTCCCGCGTGCCTGAGGAATTAATGAAAAGTTTTGGCCGACCCCAGCTGGCGATGCTGCTGCCGCTGGACGGCCGCAAGAAGCTGGTGAACGCCGATCTGGAAAAAGTCAAAAAGGCGTTGACCGAACAAGGCTATTATTTACAGCTTCCGCCACCGCCGGAGAATTTATTAAAACAGCATCTTGAGATGAGCGGAAAGAAATAAGCCCGGGTCACGCCGGGAACAACCCATCAACCGATTAGGGGTCGAGCATGTATCAACATCATAACTGGCAAGGTGCATTACTGGATTATCCCGTCAGCAAAGTGGTCTGCGTAGGCAGCAACTATGCAAAACACATTCAGGAGATGGGGAGCGCCGTGCCGGAAGAGCCGGTTCTGTTTATTAAGCCAGAAACTGCACTGTGCGATATTCGCCAGCCGCTGGCTCTGCCGCAGGGACTGGGCTCGGTGCATCATGAAGTGGAGCTGGCGGTGCTGATCGGCGCCACGCTGCGTCGGGCCACCGAAGAGCACGTAGAGAAAGCGATTGCGGGTTACGGTGTTGCGCTTGACCTGACGCTACGCGACGTTCAGGGCAAAATGAAGAAAGCGGGGCAGCCGTGGGAAAAAGCCAAGGGTTTTGATAATTCATGCCCGATTTCCGGTTTCGTTCCGGTGAGTGAATTTACCGACGACCCGCAGAATACGCCGCTCAGCCTGAAGGTCAACGGCGAGATCCGCCAGCAGGGCTCGACCGCCGATATGATCCATAAGATCGTTCCGCTGATTGCCTACATGAGCCGCTTCTTCACCCTGAAACCCGGCGATGTGATCCTGACCGGCACCCCGGAAGGCGTGGGCCCGCTGCACGCTGGCGACGAGCTGGACGTCAGTTTTAACGGCCTGTCGCTAAAAACCCGCGTGCTGTAAAAGCACCTTGCCGCCTGAAAAGGGCGGCAAAACTTGCATCAACGTGCCAGACTCGTTATAAGGTGCGCTCTATTTTGACGTGTGGACATCCTGATGAACGATATTCCTTTCTGGCAAAGCAAAACGCTCGACGACATGACTGACGCGGAGTGGGAATCGTTGTGTGACGGCTGCGGACAGTGCTGCCTGCATAAGCTGATGGATGAAGATTCGGACGAAATCTATTTCACCAACGTAGCGTGCAAGCAGTTAAACATCAAAACCTGCCAGTGCCGCAACTACGAGCGCCGTTTCGAATATGAGCCGGACTGCATCAAGTTAACCCGTGAAAACCTGCCGACCTTTGAGTGGCTACCGCATACCTGTGCGTATCGCCTGCTGGCGGAAGGAAAGGATTTGCCTGCGTGGCATCCCCTGCTGACGGGGTCGAAAGCGGCGATGCACGGCGAACGCATTTCCGTGCGCCATATCGCGGTGAAAGAGTCAGAGGTGCGGGACTGGGAAGACCACATCATGAATCATCCCAACCGCTGATAATAAAAAACCCGCCGAGGCGGGTTTTTTATTATGCGCTGTTGTGGCGGGTGGCGCTGCGCTTACCCGACCTACAAAACCGTAGGCCCGCGCAAGCGAAGCGCCGCCGGGCACATTAACGCCCAAAAAGATCGCGTTTTTTCGGTCTGAACGGCTGGGCAATCAGCACCAGCAGCGCCACCACGAAGTAGGCGACAAAAATGCCCACCAGCCATTGCGGCATCTCCAGCGTCAGAAACTCCCACTGGCGTACGGAGCAGTCACCGGAGGCAACGAACACCTGCGGCAGCCACTTATCCAGCGGCAGCCAGCCCGGGAAGCGGGCCGCAAAATCGCAGGTCATAAACGGTGACGGGTGAAGCTGCATCTGGGTGTGCTCCCAGGAAAGCGCAATCCCTTTCCAGGCGCTGTACAGCCAGATGGCAATCGCCGCATAGCGTAACGGTGTTTTGGGTGCAATTGCACCGACCAGACCCGCGCCCATAATGCCGAACAGCGCACAACGCTCATAAATACACAGTACGCAAGGTTTCAGCCCCATCACATGCTGAAACCACAGCGCGACCATTTCCAGCGCAAAGGCGGTCAGGGCCATCAACAACCACGCTCCGCGACCGCGTGAGCACTGGTTCAAAAATCGCAACATAATCATTTCCCTGGAACATGCTTAGACAGCGCAGTGTAAACGAATTTTAATGCGCCGCAAGTATACCTGCTTGTAACAACCATTGCGTACAGGGAACGAGAGTAATTTTGATGCACAGCAAACCAACCAGGGTAAGCACCAGCGTATACGGCAGCGCCATCCAGACCATTCTTCCATAAGAAAGCCGTATGAGCGGCGCCAGCGCCGAGGTCAGCAGGAAGAGGAATGCCGCCTGACCGTTCGGGGTTGCCACCGAGGGCAGGTTGGTTCCGGTGTTGATCGCCACCGCCAGCAGCTCAAACTGTTCACTGCTGACGATCCCTTGCTCCATCGCGGCTTTGGCCTCATTAATGTATACCGTCCCGACGAAGACGTTATCGGAGATGGAAGACAACAGGCCGTTAAACAAATAGAACAGCGTAAGCTGAGAATCTGGCGTAGCCTGAAGCACAAAAGCGATAATGGGCGCGAACAGATGTTGGTCAATAATCACCGCCACGACGGCAAAAAACACCGCCAGCAGGGCGGTAAACGGCAGCGCTTCGGTAAAGGCTTTACCGATAGCATGTTCGTCCGTTACGCCGCTCAGGCTGGTTGCCAGAATAATCACCGACAGGCCAATGAGCCCCACTTCGGCAAGGTGCAAGGCCAGCGCAGCGATAAGCCACACGCCAATAAGACCCTGTGCAATCAGGCGCAGCGTCTCCTGACGCGTACGCTGTTTGCGGCTCTGCTCGTCAAACTTTTGCAGCTCATGGCGGACCTGATCGGGCAACGTCGCGCCATAGCCAAAGAGGTTAAATTTCTCGACTAGCACGCAGGTCGCTAATCCACAGACCAGCACGGGCACGCTGACCGGCGCCATGCGCAGGAAAAATTCGCCAAAATGCCACCCGGCGGCTTTAGCGATGATCAGGTTTTGCGGCTCCCCGACCATGGTCATCACGCCGCCCAGCGCCGTACCCACGCCCGCGTGCATCATCAGGCAGCGCAGAAACGCGCGGAACTGTTCCAGCACGTCGCGGTTGTGCGCCTCAACGTGGCTGTCGTCCTGCAAGTTATCGCCGGGACGAGACGAAGCCACCCGGTGGTAAATTCCGTAAAAACCGACGGCGACGCTGATCACTACCGCCACCACCGTCAGCGCGTCCAGGAAGGCTGAAAGGAAAGCCGCGGCGAGGCAAAACGCCAGCGAGAGAAGCGTTTTCGACGGAATGCTCAGCAGCAAGCGGGTAAAGATAAACAGCAGGAGCTGCTTCATAAAGTAGATCCCGGCCACCATGAAGATCAGCAGTAGCAGGACTTCAAGGTTCGACGCAATCTCGTTTTTAACATGCTCCGCGCTGGTCATTCCCGTGGCCACGGCCTCCAGTGCCAGCAGCCCGCCGGGCAATAGCGGATAGCACTTCAGCGCCATCGCCAGGGTAAAGATAAACTCGGCGACCAACAGCCATCCGGCAACAAAGGGATTCAGCAAGAAGATAACGGGATTAACGACCAGGAATACCAGTAAAGTGAGTTTGTACCAGTCAGGTGACTGACCTAAAAAGTTGCGCCACAGCGCGCGCCCAAACGAAATTTCCACGACAGACGTCCTTTCCCCGTCAAATAAGACAAGACATCAGTATACGCAAAAATGGCGTCGGTGAGGGCGTTAACGCCATTTTGTAAATTTCATAAAAATGAAACGGCGATCCCTCTTTTCTGTCTCGGCTGCGCTATCTGCCTCTGTCCGCCTCTGGTATGATGAGTGTAATTTGCTAAAGCTGTGTAATGGAAATCTCACTATGGTCATTAAGGCGCAGAGCCCGGCGGGTTTCGCGGAAGAGTACATCATTGAAAGCATCTGGAATAATCGTTTCCCTGCGGGATCAATTCTACCTGCTGAACGCGAACTCTCTGAACTGATTGGCGTCACCCGTACCACGCTGCGAGAAGTGCTCCAGCGTCTGGCGCGCGATGGCTGGTTGACGATACAGCATGGCAAACCCACTAAAGTGAACAACTTCTGGGAAACGTCCGGGCTGAATATTCTGGAAACGCTGGCGCGTCTCGACCACGAAAGCGTACCGCAGCTGATTGATAATCTGCTTTCGGTGCGCACCAACATCGCTACTATTTTCATCCGCACCGCGTTTCGTCAGCACCCTGAAGATGCGCTGAAGGTGCTCGCCACCGCCAATGAGGTGGAGGACCATGCGGATGCCTTTGCAACTCTGGACTACAACGTGTTCCGCGGTCTGGCGTTTGCCTCCGGCAATCCGGTTTACGGGCTGATCCTGAATGGGATGAAAGGGTTATATACGCGCATTGGTCGTCACTACTTTGCTAACCCTGAAGCCCGTAGCCTGGCGCTCGGCTTCTACCATAAGCTGAGCAAACTCTGCACCGAGGGGCTGCACGACCAGGTTTATGAAACGGTGCGTCGTTACGGTCACGACTCCGGTGAAATCTGGCACCGGATGCAGAAAACGCTGCCGGGCGATCTGGCGATTCAGGGCCGGTAAAAGAAAAAACCTCTCGAATGAGAGGTTTTTTTTCGCCCGGTGGCGCTTCGCTTACCGGGCCTACAAAAACCGTAGGCCGGGTAAGGCGTAGCCGCCACCCGGCAAAAACGCACTACAGCGTATTCATCCGCGCCGGACACCGGTCCAGCAGCTCCACGCTGCCGTCTTCGTTCTGCTGCTCCAGCAATACGTCAAACCCCCACAGGCGATGCACGTGCTTCAGCACTTCCTTACGCCCTTTATCCAGCGGCGCGCGGTTGTGCGGGATATAGCGCAGCGTCAGGGAGCGGTCGCCGCGCAGATCCACGTTCCACACCTGAATATTCGGTTCAAGGTTGCTCAGGTTGTACTGGGACGACAGACGCGAGCGGATCTCCCGATAGCCTTCCTCGTTATGGATCGCCGAGATCTCCAGGTAGTTATTGCGGTCATCATCCAGTACCGTGAAGAAGCGGAAATCACGCATGATCTTCGGCGACATGAACTGGCTGATAAAGCTCTCATCCTTAAAATCACGCATCGCGAAGTGCAGCGTTTCCAGCCAGTCGGAGCCCGCAATATCCGGGAACCAGTATTTGTCCTCTTCGGTGGGCGACTGGCAGATACGCTTGATATCCTGGAACATGGCAAAGCCGAGCGCGTACGGGTTAATGCCGCTGTACCACGGGCTGTTGTACGCCGGCTGGAACACCACGTTGGTGTGGCTGTGCAGAAACTCCATCATAAACCGTTCAGAGACTTTTCCCTCGTCATAGAGGTGGTTCAGAATGGTGTAGTGCCAGAAGGTCGCCCAGCCTTCGTTCATGACCTGGGTCTGCTTCTGCGGATAGAAATACTGGCTCACCTTGCGCACGATGCGCAGGATCTCACGCTGCCAAGGCTCCAGCAGCGGGGCGTTTTTCTCCATAAAGTAGAGCAGGTTTTCCTGCGGCTCGGAAGGATAGCGTCGCGCCTCGGCGACGGTTTTCTCCTCCTCACGTTTCGGCAGGGTACGCCACAGCATATTCACCTGGCTTTGCAGATACTCCTCGCGGCTCTTCTGCCGGGCTTTCTCTTCCTGCAAGGAGATTTTCTGCGGGCGCTTATAGCGGTCAACGCCGTAGTTCATCAGCGCGTGGCAGGAGTCCAGTAGCTTCTCCACTTCGTCCACGCCATAGCGTTCTTCGCAGTCGGTAATGTAGTTACGGGCGAAGATGAGGTAATCAACGATGGAGCTGGCGTCCGTCCAGCTGCGGAACAGATAGTTATTTTTGAAGAACGAGTTATGACCGTAGCAGGCGTGCGCCATCACCAGCGCCTGCATGGTAATGGTGTTCTCCTCCATCAGATAGGCGATACACGGGTTAGAGTTAATGACGATTTCATACGCCAGCCCCTGCTGCCCGTGCTTATACAGCCGCTCTGTCTCAATGAACTTTTTGCCAAACGACCAGTGGGGATAGTTAATCGGCATCCCGACGCTGGAGTAAGCGTCCATCATCTGTTCAGAGGTGATGACTTCAATCTGATGGGGGTAGGTATCCAGACGATAGAGTTTGGCAACCCGGTCGATCTCCGCCAGGTAGACATCCAGCAACTCGAAGGTCCAGTCGGGTCCATCGCTCAGACGGGTACTGTCCCTGGACATGGAATCTATTGTAGCCATTAGCGCGCCCTCGTTGTCGGTCGCTCTCTCTGACTGGAGAGCCTCCTTTCAAGCATAGATCACCCCATTCAAATACGCGGGGCGCAGAAATTTTTTCTTTGCGATTTCCCGTTTTCGATACGGCAAAAAAAGCGGCGTCCACAGAATTTTATACTGGTTAAAAATAACGCGCAGCAGGAGATCCCAAATAAGCGTTATCCCCTGATACAGCGGGATATGTGAGTTAAGTCACCATAAAAAAGTCATATGTTGAATAATATTTTCAACTAGGTTATCAATCTGTAATTAGATGATTGTTCTTTTGCTCATAATGGAGTGGCTATGCGTGTTGTCATACTGGGAAGTGGTGTCGTTGGCGTAACCAGCGCCTGGTATTTAAGTCAGGCAGGACATGAGGTTACCGTTATCGATCGCGAATCCGGTCCGGCTCTGGAAACCAGTGCGGCGAATGCGGGGCAAATTTCCCCGGGCTATGCTGCCCCGTGGGCGGCCCCCGGCGTGCCGCTGAAGGCGATTAAATGGATGTTCCAGCGACACGCGCCGCTGGCGATCAGCCTGGACGGTTCGCCCTTCCAGCTGAAGTGGATGTGGCAGATGCTGCGCAACTGTGACACCCGCCACTACATGGAAAACAAAGGGCGCATGGTTCGCCTGGCGGAATACAGCCGCGACTGCCTGAAGGCGCTGCGCGCCTCAACGGGCATTGAATATGAAGGGCGTCAGGGCGGTACGCTTCAGCTGTTCCGCACCGAGCAACAGTACGAAAACGCTACCCGCGATATCGCCGTGCTGGAAGATGCGGGCGTACCGTATCAGCTGCTGGAAGCCAGCCAGCTGGCGCAGGTGGAGCCGGCGCTTGCCGAGGTGGCGAACAAGCTCACGGGCGGCCTGCGTTTACCGAACGATGAAACCGGCGACTGCCAGCTGTTCACCCAGCGTCTGGCGCGCATGTGCGAGCAGGCGGGAGTGACGTTCCGCTTCAACACCTCTGTCGACAAGCTGCTGTCAGAAGGGGAGAAGATTTACGGCGTGAAGTGTGGGGAAGAGGTGATCAAAGCCGATGCCTACGTGATGGCGTTTGGCTCCTACTCTACCGCGATGCTGAAAGGCATTCTGGATATCCCGGTTTATCCGCTGAAAGGCTACTCTTTGACCATCCCGGTGAAAGAGGACAGCGGCGCGCCGGTCTCTACCATTCTTGATGAAACCTACAAAATCGCCATCACCCGCTTCGATAACCGGATCCGCGTCGGCGGCATGGCGGAGATCGTGGGCTTCAATACCGACTTGCTCAAACCGCGTCGTGAAACGCTGGAGATGGTCGTCGGGGATCTCTTCCCGCGCGGCGGTTTTATTGAGCAGGCGACGTTCTGGACGGGCCTGCGCCCGATGACCCCAGACGGCACGCCGATTGTTGGCCGTACGCCGTACAAAAATCTGTGGACCAACACCGGTCACGGCACGCTTGGCTGGACCATGGCCTGCGGGTCGGGCCAGCTGCTGAGCGACCTGATCTCCGGTCGCACCCCGGCTATACCGTTTGACGATTTGAGCGCCGCACGCTATCAATCAGGGTTTACCCCCTCGCGCCCCCAGCACCTGCACGGCGCGCATAATTAAGGAGTTGTCATGTCCCGTCCAATTCTGGCCCAGCTGGATTTGCAGGCGCTGAAGGATAACCTGCAAATTGTTCGCCGTGCTGCGCCGGGTTCTCGTGTCTGGTCGGTGGTGAAGGCTAACGCCTACGGTCATGGTATCGATCGTATCTGGAGTGCGCTCGGCGCCACCGACGGTTTTGCTTTGCTCAACCTCGAAGAGGCCATCCTGCTGCGCGAGCGCGGCTGGAAAGGGCCGATTCTGCTGCTGGAAGGGTTCTTCCATGCGGAAGACCTGCCGCTGCTGGACAAGTATCGTCTGACGACCAGCGTGCACAGTAACTGGCAGATCAAGGCCATTCAGGACGCGAAGCTGCATGCCCCGCTGGACATCTATCTCAAAGTGAACAGCGGCATGAACCGTCTGGGCTTCCAGCCCGAGCGGGTTCACACGGTCTGGCAGCAGCTGCGTGCGCTGAAAAACGTCGGTGAGATGACGCTGATGGCGCACTTCGCCGATGCGGAAAAGCCGGACGGCATTGCCGATGCCATGGTACGCATTGAGCAGGCGGCAGAAGGGCTGGACTGCCCGCGTTCGCTGTCGAACTCAGCGGCTACGCTCTGGCATCCTGAGGCGCACTACAGCTGGGTGCGTCCGGGGATCGTTCTGTACGGCGCGTCCCCTTCCGGCCAGTGGCAGGATATCGCCAACAGCGGCCTGAAGCCGGTGATGACCCTGCGCAGTGAAATCATTGGCGTGCAGACGCTGAAAGCGGGCGATACGGTGGGCTATGGCAGCCGCTTTCGGGCGTCGGGCGAACAGCGTATTGGTATTGTGGCGGGTGGTTATGCAGACGGTTATCCGCGCATCGCCCCGAGCGGCACGCCGGTTTGGGTCGATGGCGTACGCACGGGCACGGTAGGTACCGTTTCAATGGATATGCTGGCCATTGATTTAACGCCGTGTCCCCAGGCGGGTATCGGCTCGCCGGTTGAGCTGTGGGGCAACGAGGTCAAAATCGACGACGTGGCCGCTGCGGCGGGCACCGTTGGGTATGAACTGATGTGCGCGCTGGCGCCAAGAGTGCCTGTTGTGACGGTGTAACGTGTTCGTGTGCCGGGTGGCGCTAACGCTTACCCGGCCTACGTTCGCGGGTTTTGTAGGCCGGGTAAGGCGAAGCCGCCACCCGGCAAAAAACAGCTACTCCGCATCCTCCTCCATCGGCCTTACGCCGACTTTGCGCACCGCGTTATCTTCTTTTTCGGCCACCGTCCAGATCATCCCGGCAAACTCCACCTGGTCACCCACAACCGGCGCAGCGCCTAATAGTCGCTGAATGATCTCGCCAAGCGTTTGCTGGTTATCGCGATTCTCAAGGCCATCTTCCAGGCCGTAAATCAGCGCCACGTCCGCAAAGCGGGCGCTGGCTTCCAGAATAAAATCGCCAAAGAAACGCTGATCCAGCGCCACCGGGGGCGACTGGCTGAACAGCTTGCCGAGGGCAGGCAGGTCGCGCTCGCGGCCAATCACGCAGAGGATATCGTTCTCACGCAGCCGCGTACTGCCGGTTGGGTGAAGCAGGGCGTTGTCCCGGAACAGGGCGGCAATGCGCGTTTCAGCCGGCATGTGCAGATCGCGCAGTGAAGCGCCCACGCACCACTTATCGGCGCTCAGCTGATAGACAAACTGTTCCCACGGATTCTCAGGGTGAAGATCCAGCCCTACGCGGGAGACTGGCCAGCCGACGGGCGGCACCACCACTTTGGCCTTTTTCGCCGCCCAGCCCAGGGACGTCCCCTGAAACAGCAGCGACACCAGCACCACGAAAAAGGCGACGTTGAAGAAGAGGCGGGCGTTGTCCAGTCCGGCCATCATCGGGAATACCGCCAGAATAATTGGCACCGCGCCGCGCAGCCCCACCCAGCTGATAAATACGCGCTCGCGCAGGTTAAACCCGCGGAACGGCAGCAGGCCGGCAAACACCGACAGCGGACGGGCGATGAAGATCATCCAGGCCGATAAAAGCAGCGCCGGTACGACGATGGGCAGCAGGTCTGAAGGCGTCACCAGCAGGCCCAGCACCAGGAACATCGCGATCTGCGCCAGCCAGGCCAGCCCGTCGAAGTTTTGCAGAATCGCATAACGGTTACGAATCGGTCGGTTGCCCAGCAGGAACCCGCAGAGGTAAACCGCCAGAATACCGCTGCCGTCCAGCGCGGTGGTGACGGCAAAAATCAGAATGCCGCCGCTCAGG
This sequence comes from Enterobacter cloacae complex sp. P24RS, assembly GCF_014982165.1. Classification (NCBI taxonomy): domain Bacteria; kingdom Pseudomonadati; phylum Pseudomonadota; class Gammaproteobacteria; order Enterobacterales; family Enterobacteriaceae; genus Enterobacter; species Enterobacter cloacae complex sp. P24RS. The sequence goes on along the minus strand of NZ_JADCKU010000010.1, from coordinate 48,161 downwards.
GCCAGCAGCGGGTAAAGGCCGGAGGGGAGCGTAATACGGTTGATCGTATGCTGTAAGAGATAACCGCCGCCAAGACCAATGATAATGCCGAGGCCAAACTGCTGGAGGATGTGCCAGGCAAACATCCAGCTCAGGCCGGTTTCGTGCTGCTGGATCATCTCAATCAGGGTGATGGTCAGGAACACCGCCATCGGATCGTTACTGCCGGATTCAATCTCAAGCGTTGAGCCAACGCGTTCGTTCAGCCCTTTGCCGCCGAGCAGGGAGAAAACCGCTGCCGCATCGGTCGAGCCGACGATCGCCCCAATCAGCAGGCCTTCCATCATGTCGAGGTTAAACAGCCAGGCCGCCATCATGCCGGTCAGCCCCGAGGTGATCAGCACCCCGACGGTCGCCAGAGACAGCGCCGGGCCTAAGGCCACGCGAAACGAACTTGCCTGGGTGCGCATGCCGCCGTCCAGCAGGATCACCGCCAGCGCGAGGTTACTCACCATATAGGCGAAAGGGTAGTTATCGAAGGGGATACCGCCGATCCCGTCGACTCCCGCCAGCATGCCGATAGCCAGGAAAATGACAAGAATAGGTATGCCAAGGCGCGATGAAAATGAACTTAATAAAATGCTGAAGGTTACCAGGATGGAACCGAGAATGAAAAGGCTGATTATCGCTGTGGCACCCAATGTCGTCTTACTCCCACCTCAATGTGAACGCTGTTATTAAAACCCTAACATATTAACAACGGTAACAGCGTTTTATTGAGGGGGAATAACGGCTTTTTTATGCCTTTAAGACCGGATGACCGCTGATTATTAACCGACTGCCTGAATGATCGTGTGTCAGGCGCGCCCGGGCGCCCAGCGGCAGCGTGACGGTTTGCTGCTCATGGCCGAAGTCCAGCCCGGCAATCACCGGAACGTCCAGCCGGGAACGAATGAAATCAATCATTGTCTCGAGGGAATAGCCCGCATCGTAATCGTTGGGGGCCGATCCGCTAAAACTGCCCAGCACAATGGCCGACTGCCGATCCAGGATCCCGGCGTGATACAGCTGCAACAGCATGCGTTCGACGCGGAACGGGTGTTCGTTGATATCTTCCAGCACCAGTATGCCGTCCTCAATCTGCGGCAGCCACGGTGTGCCAATTAGCGACACCAGCATCGCGAGGTTTCCGCCCCATAGCTGTCCTTCACATTCCCAGTGCGGTCCGTTGCCTTGCCACTCAACGGTAAAAGTCGGGTTTTGCAGGGCGCGCCAGAAATGTTCCTCGGTAAAAGCATCCAGCTCCGGCGCGCCAAAGTTACCGGCCAGCATCGGGCCGCTAAAGGTAATGACGTTATGCAGTGCCAGCAGGCCGAGCTGGATCGCCGTGAAATCGCTGTGGCCGCAGATCAGCAGCGGATCCTGCTGCTGGCGTGCTGCCAGCCCGGCCCAGTCGATACTCTCCAGCAGCCGGCTCGCACCATATCCGCCGCGCACGGCCAGCACAACGTTGTTTTCGCCTTCCAGCGTCGCCAGGCTGTTGATATCGCTCAGTCTCTGAGCTTCCGTACCGGCAAAACGCTGCATGCGGCGGGGGATAATTGTCTGATTTTCTACCTGATGGCCCTTTTCCAGCAGGCGCTGAACGCCCCGCTGTGCCGCTTCCTGGTTGATGCAGTAGCCCGACGGTGCGATGAGATGAAACTGAGGCATGGCAATTCCTTGCTGAATGAGAAACTAATTGTCTATATCATGCCGCTTAAACGCCGCCTGCTTCAAGGGGCGACGTACCGCGATGACCGGCTATAAGGATAGATGACGTGAAATTGAGATGGTTTGCTTTTTTGATTGTGTTGCTCGCTGGCTGTAGTTCAAAACATGATTATCAAAATCCCCCCTGGAACCCTGACGTGCCGGTGAAGCGGGCCATGCAGTGGATGCCGATCAGCGAACAAGCCGGGAAGGCCTGGGGCGTGAGCCCGCGTCTGATCACGGCAATTATTGCGGTGGAATCCGGCGGCAACCCAACGCTGGTGAGTAAATCGAATGCGGTGGGGCTGATGCAGCTAAAAGCCTCGACGGCGGGAAGGGAGGTCTATCGCTATATGGGCTGGAAGGGACAACCCTCCACCAGCGAGCTGAAAAACCCGGAACGTAATATCTCTATGGGAACCGCCTACCTGAGCATTCTTGAGCACGGCATTCTGAAGGGAATTGAGGATCCGGAGGTGATGCAATACGCGCTGGTGGTGTCGTACGTTAACGGGGCCGGCGCGCTGCTGAGAACCTTCTCCTCCGATCGCAAAGAGGCGATAGAAGAGATTAACGATATGGATAAAGATGAATTCTTCGAACACGTTGTGAAGAACCATCCGTCAGCACAGGCGCCGCGCTATATCTGGAAAGTACAGAAAGCGATGGACGCTATGTAATCCCTTTGTCGGGCGGCGGCACGCTGCCCGACGCCTTTCAGAGCACTTTATTCGCGCGTTCACGCGCTTCACGCTCCAGTGAAAAGATGATGCGCTGGAGTTCGCGCTCGGCGCCTGGCCCAACATTCAGGAAGCGAAAGCTCAGGCGTGGCGTCGTAATGGTCTCGTTTTTGCCGTCCACCACCTTGCGCTCGCTGATGGCAATCAGCTGAGCATCAAACCAGAAGCGTCCCCATCCGCCCATATCCAGCTCGATCTGGCTAAAACGCATACCTTCCACCAGCCCTTCCGGCTTCGGCGTATCCATTAACGCGCCCATGCCGCCCAGCGATAAATCGAACAGGCGAAAGCGGATCTCTTTTTTGTCCGGCATTTTTGCCTTACAGAAGTAGGCCGGGTGAAGCGGGGCGCTGATGCGAAAAAACTCGCGGCGCTGCACGAACCAGAGATTTTCAGGCAACGGCGCGATAAACGCTGGCAAACCCTGGTAGGCGATCGCGGTGAGGCGAGGCAGCACAAACTCGACTTTTGCTCCGTGCGTTTCGGCCATTACCGAAAGATTTTCTGCCTGTAGCGCGGCACGGTTTTCATCGCTCTGGCTACCCAGATCCACAATCAGGTGCTCTGCCGTCACGTCCAGGATCTTGCTGATAAACTGACGGGTTGTCCAGTTGATGCGCAGCGGCACCTCACCTTTTTTCAGGTCGCGTAACACCCCTAATACAGCCAGCGGATTTTGTTTCAGGAACTGCTCACTGTAGCTACTCACGCCAGATGGCTCCTCGATAGATGACAGACTGTCTCTGGGTTATCGGCACGCTCGCATGAAACTTAAGACAAACGATCTGTTTTCTCCGCGCATATTGCTTTGCTAATGGAAATGATAATAATTGGCGTTCCCAATATCATCTAATAACAAGACGACACTATGCATACTTCACGTTTGGCGTTATGCGCGTTGGCAGGCGCCGTTACGCTGGCATTGCAGACACAGGCTTTCGCAGAAGAATCCACCATCGTGGTGACAGGAACAGAGCAGGGCGATGCGCTTCCCGGCTGGACCAACAGCGCCACGAAATCAGCCGTAGCGGAAAGTAAAACGCCGCAGGTGATCAACACCATCGCCGCTAAAGAGATCGAGCAGCGGCACGCCGGTTCGTTAAACGAGATCCTGCGCTATGCGCCGGGTGTTTCCACGGAGGTGCGCGGCAGCACTTCTTATATGAGCGAATATAAAATTCGCGGGTTCAACGTTGAGCAGGAGTTCTACAACGGCCTGCAACTTCCTTATAACGTCACGGGTAACACCAAAGCGCGAATCGATCCGCTGTTGATTGAGAGCGTCGATATCCTGAAAGGGCCATCATCCGTGCTTTATGGCGGCGGCTCCCCGGGCGGGCTGGTCAATATCCAGAGTAAAAAGCCGCAGAAAGAGCCGAAAACGGAGCTGGGCTTTAATACCGGCAACCGCAATCTGAAAGAGGGGTATCTGGACTCCACGGGGCAGATCGCGACCAGCGACTGGCACTATCGCCTGCTGGGCAAAGCGACGGAAAGTGACGAACAGGCGCATACCACGCGCTATGAAAACTATCTGGTTGCCCCCTCCGTGACCTGGCAGCCTGACAGCAAAACGCGCCTGACCATTGACGCGCTGGCGCAAAATACGCCGAGCCTGACGCCGTCTGACCCGATGCCCCTGAGCTATCTGCGTTCGAAATACGCCGATCGTCGTGATTACGCCGGCGACGAGTGGAGCGGCTTTAAGCAACGCCAGTGGATGCTGGGCTACAGCTTTGAACATGAGTTTGACAGCGGCTGGGGCTTTAACCAGAAAGCGCGCTATTTTGATGTGGACACCCACCAGCGCAGCGTCTATTCCACCGGGACGGGCAGTGAGGTCTACCAGCTTAACCGCTTCGCCTACACCACGGATGAAGATTTGCAGAGCTTCAACATTGATAACCAGGTCACCCGCACCGTTGCGCTGGGAGACTGGAAGCATCATCTGCTGGCGGGCTTTGACTATCAGAGGCTGAACTCTCACTTCCACTATCGTTACGCCTCGTCCACGCCGGGTATTGATATGCGCAAACCGGATCGCGGGCAGATCGAAAGCAATGCGCTGGGGCTTTATACTGCGCAGAAAAACCGGCTGAGCTATCAGCAGAACGGCTATTACGTGCAGGATCAGGTGGAGTTCGGCGGGCTGAACCTGCTGGCCAGCCTGCGCTATGACGACTACCGTTCGGTCACCACCAACTATCTGCAAAACGGTGACAAAGCCTGGGTATCGCAGGATCGCCTCACCAAACGGCTGGGCGCGCTTTATGCCTTCGATAACGGGCTCTCGCCGTTTATCAGCTACTCGGAAGGGTTCGCCCCGGTATCGCCGCAGGGTACGCTGACCGCGAAAGACGTTAAGCCCACCACCAGCAATCAGGTGGAGGGTGGGGTGAAATACCTGCTGGCGGAATACGCAACCACCTTCACCGCCTCGGTGTTTAACATTCGTCAGAAAAATGTGGTGACCAGCGATCCGGGCTTCCTCAACTACCGCCAGACCGGGGAAGTGGAATCTAAGGGCGCGGAGATTTCAGCCATCAGTCGTCCAACGGAGAACCTGACGCTGATTGCCAACTACGCCTACACCCACGCCATTAACACCGAAGATGACAAATATCAGGGCAAACGGCCAACGCAGGTCCCCGAGAACGCCTTTAACCTTTGGGGGGATTACACCTTTGACAGCACGCCGCTGAGAGGGGTAACGCTGGGGGCCGGCGCGCGCTACACCGGGCCGATGGAAATCTCGCCGGGCAACGACGCAGGCAAGCTGGGCGGGACTACGCAGTACGATCTGGCGGCTTCTTACCGCATGGGCGAACTGGCGCCAGCGCTGGAGGGACTCACGCTGAAGGCGAGCGCGCAGAACGTCACGAACAAAGAAACGCTCACCTGCTATGACGCGACCAACTGCTGGATAGGCCGCGACCGGACGTTCCAGGTCGGGGCAAGCTACAGCTTCTGAAAAAAGCCCGGTAACGCTACCGGGCTACTTTATTACACGGACCTAACTCTCGCCCCTTTGGGGAGAGGGTTAGGGTGAGGGGCGCTACTGCACCGCCTGTTTTGCAGGCGCGACATCATCGTTCGCCGCAGGTTGATGCTCCGGTACGCTGTCGCACGGCTTCTCTTTCGGGCAGACCATGTCCAGCATCCTGAGCGTCACGCCGTTACTCCAGCCGAAACCGTCCTGCAACGGATACTCGCCGCCACCACCGCCGGTACCGGTCGAAGAGACGTCATACTTCTCAACCAGCTTTTTCTCGCGATCGTAGGTATGCTGAACGTTTTTCAGGAAACGCCAGGTTACGTCCATCGCCACCTTTTGCTGACCGTAGTTTTGTAACCCTTCCACCGCTACCCACTGCAACGGCGCCCAGCCGTTCGGCGCATCCCACTGCTGCCCGCTGTTGATGGTGGTGGTAGAGATACCGCCCGGTTTCAACAGGCGCGACGACGCGGCTGCGGCCACCTTATCGGCGCGCTCCTGTGACGCGGCCTTCACGTAAAGCGGGAAGAGGGCCGCAGCCGTAAGCTGATTACGGACTTTCTTCGTTTTCAGATCGTAATCCGCGTACCAGCCCTCTTTATCGTTCCACAGGTGGCTTTCCATGGCTTTCTGGCGCGCGGAGGCCAGCGCGTCGTATTTGCTTGCGCTGGCGCTATCGCCGTCTTCCTGGCTGGCGCGGGCCAGCAGTTTCTCCATCTTAAACATCAGCGCATTCAGATCCACCGGCACGATGCTGGTGGTGCGGATGGTATCCAGCTTCTGCGGGTCGTCCATCCAGCGGGAGCTGAAATCCCAGCCCGAGGCGGCGGCAGAGCGCAGATCGCGGTAAATCTCCGTGGCCGGACGGTTAGGGTTGTTTTTGGCGGTCGTCACGTCATCCAGCCAGGATTCAGGTCGCGGCGTGTCCTTATCGTCCCAGTAGCGGTTGAGAAGGGCGCCGTCATCCAGCTTCACCACGCGTTTGTTCGCCTGGCCGGGCTGAAGTCCCTCTGCCCCCTCCATCCAGTAGGCATACTCTTTCTCCATCTGCGGACGGTATTTCTTTAACGCGTCGCTGTCATGCGTGGCGAGCAGTTCCACCATCAGCGAGAAGAACGGCGGCTGAGAGCGGCTCAGGTAGTAGCTGCGGTTGCCGTTAGGGATATGGCCCCAGGTATCAAGCTCGTAAGCGAAGTTGTCCACCATGTCGCTGATTTTGTCCCAGTGCCCGCTCTCGGCCAGCCCCAGCATGGTGAAATAGCTGTCCCAGTAATAGACTTCGCGGAAGCGTCCTCCCGGCACGACATAGGGTTTTGGCAGGGGCAGGAGGGAGTCCCATTTGTTCGCTTTGTCTGTGGTGCGGGTCAGTACAGGCCACAGACCGTCGATGTGTTCGCGCAGGCTTTGACCTTCCGGAGGAACGTATTTCTCACCTTCCTTCGGCAGGATAAAGTTCATCTCCACGAAGTGGCGCAGGTCAAAACCGGACTGGGTATGCTGCATCCGGTAATCCGCCAGGATCATCAGCGGGTCGCTTTTGGGAACGGCATCCGCGAAGGTTTTCTGATCCGGGAACAGTTTGGCGCTCTGTACGTCATTAAAGAGAGGGCCAAGGAGAATATCCGGTGAGCGTTGCTGGCTCGTTGGCTGGTCTTCAGCATAACCAAATGCGGTAACACCGAGTAGTGCGCCTGCCAGCGCAAGGGGCAAAAAAGCGGGGCGTCGTGCGCGAGGTCTTATCATCGGTTCGTCTCCTGTCTTCACTGAGCAGCGTGACCGCTGTTGTCAATTACCTGAAAACCTTAGACGAATATCGTTAACTTAGCGTGTTGAATATCCCATTTTTCGCATAACCAGACAATTCGGGCGCGCTTTCACCGCACCGGGATCAGATCGATTCCTGAGGCTTTGAGCATTAACGAAATGAAACGGTGACTGACAAGCCGGGTAAGCTTCAGGCCACCCGGCTTAAGCCTTACAACCCTTTCTTATCCATCAGCACCGCCAGATCCACCAGACGGTTCGAGAAGCCCCATTCGTTGTCGTACCACGACAGGATCTTCACCATATTCCCGCCAATCACCAGCGTTGATAGTCCGTCGATAATGGATGAGCGCGGGTCGCCCTGATAATCACTGGAGACCAGCGGTTCATCGCTGTAGCCCAGAATGCCTTTCAGCGGCCCGCTGGCGGCAGCCTGACGGAAGGCGTCATTCACCTCTTCGGCGGTCACATTGCGGCTCAGCGTTACCGTCAGATCGACAATCGACACCACCGGAACCGGCACGCGCAGGGAATACCCGGTAAGCTTGCCGTCCAGCTCGGGGATCACTTTCCCGAGCGCTTTTGCCGCGCCGCTGGAGTAGGGCACAATCGATAATGCTGCCGCGCGCGCGCCGCGCAGATCTTTTTCCGGCTGGTCATGCAGCGCCTGGCTGTTGGTGTACGCATGGGTGGTGTTCATCAGCCCGTGCTCAATGCCGAACTGCTGGTGCAGCACCTGCGCCGCCGGTGCCAGCCCGTTAGTGGTGCAGCTCCCGTTACTGACCACGAAATGCTGAGCCGGATCGTACAGCGTGTGGTTCACGCCCATCACCACCGTGAGATCGTCATTTTTAGCCGGCGCGGAAATAATGACGCGTTTTGCGCCGCCGCTCGTGATATGCACCGCCGCTTTTTCACGTTCGGTAAAGAACCCGGTCGCTTCTATTACCACCTCAACGCCGGCGTCTTTCCACGGAATATTTGCCGGGTCGCGTTCACTGAATACGGTGATGCGTTGCCCGTCAACCTGTAGCGCGCCGTCCGCCGCTTCAACAGGCACCGGCAGCGTGCCGAGCAGAGAGTCATATTTCAGCAGATGGGCGAGGGTTTTGCTGTCCGTCAGATCGTTTATGGCCACAATCTGGAGATCCGGGTTGCCCAGCGCCGCGCGCAGAACATTACGTCCGATACGGCCGAAACCGTTAATACCGACCTTAACCATGATGCACTCCTTATCTGTGTTGTCTGAAGTGACTGTAGGCGTCAGGTCGGATGGCGTAAATGACAAAAAAGGATCAGATTACGCCATTTTGCGGCAGTGGAAGCGCTGGCGGTATTCGCCCGGCGTGAGATGAAGCTGCTTTTCAAACACCCGACGCAGGTTAATGCTGGAACCAAACCCGCTTTTTTCGGCAATGACCTCCAGCGGATGCTGGGTCTGCTCCAGAAGCTGGCGGGCGGCGGCCAGGCGCGCTTCAGTGACATAACGCGCCGGCGGTACACCGACGTCACGCGTGAACACGCGGGTAAAATTGCGCGGACTCATCGCGACACTTTCAGCCAGCTTTTCGACGCACAAATCTGCGGTAAGGTTTTGCAGGATCCAGATTTGCAGCTCGCTTACGGGTCCGGTCGCGCCGGACTGCTCCAGATTATAGCGGCTGAACTGTAGCTGGCCGCCGGGCCGACGCAGGTACATCACCATATCCTGCGCTACGTTGCGGGCGAGGGTGAAGCCATAATCGTCTTCTACCAGCGCCAGCGTCAAATCAAACCCGGAGCTGACGCCGCCGGACGTCCAGACGGGACCATCCTGAACATAGAGCGGGCCACCCTCAACGTTGACCGCAGGATAGAGCGTTTTCAGCGTCTCCAGCAGCCGCCAGTGGGTCGTTGCCCGGCGCCCATCAAGCAGTCCGGCCTGTGCCAGCAGCAGCGCTCCGCCGCAAACAGAGGCAACGCGTCGCGCATGCGGCGCGGCAAGGTGCAGCCAGTCCACCACGGCGGTGCTCTCCTGCTCATTTATGCCGCGCCCGGTAATGATGATAGTGTCCAGCGGCTCGCGCGGATCCAGCTCCGGCAGGCGATAGTCCGCCAGCAGGTTTAAACCGGACTGACCGTGGATCACCAGATGAGGCTGGGTGGTGGCAATAATGATGCGGTAGCGAGGCTGCGCAAGGCCGTCCGGGTGCAGCCGGTTGGCCTGCATCAGAATGTCGGCGATACCGGCGGCTTCAAACAGCATGCCACCGTCAGGAACGATAATCAGGATCTTCTTCATGTCCTGAAAAGTACCTTTATCACAAAATAAGTCAAGCTGCGGGATGAATGGCCAGGAAGATGTTGGCAGGAAGTAAAAAAATATGTAGCAATGGTAAAACTTTTAGCGACAGGTTTACCGTCAATACCCCTTGTTGTGGGGTAAAATGCTTCCTGCTGAACATTAAAAGAACAAAAAGATGTAGCCGGACTTAATTATTAAGGTACAAAAAATAACCCCGAAGGCTAAATTCTCAAAAGTTATTTCGGCACGCGAAATTAATATACTGGCGTTATTTCCCTCTGCCTTGGTTAATGCGGGCACTCGTTAAGAATAAAACTTATCTTTGAAATGCAACAATGTAAATATCCTAAATATATCCCACAGCGCACAGAAAAAATGAAATTCTACTAATTATGGTAGTGGCGATAATAGGTGGCTTACGTTAATGATAGTGGTTCTCTTTTGGATATTTAATTATTAATTTTCAACAAGATATACGCATTCCCTGCCTAAGAAAAAGCAGATTTAAGCTAAGTGCGCATTTTTAATGAGATTAATCCTATAATGCATTGGGCGGATCGTTATACGCCATTAAGCAGACGGGAAATATTGAATTGATGGCAAGCTCATGTAAACTTGTCTACCGTTTGTCAAAATATGTCAGGAACACGCTGGGCCTATTTCTGTAGGGCTCGTGCGGTAGCTATGCCCTAAAATAGTTACATGCTGAAAATATCCTGATTATTTTAACAATAGCACCTAAGTCAAATTTTATCCCCTCTCTTCATCCTCTAAATATCGCTACGGAAAAGCATATGAAACTGCGCGTATTGTTATCACTTCTGTTTGTTATGGCGGTGGCGGGCTGTAAGGCGCCGCAGAAACCAGCGATCACCGATGATACGATCGTGACGAGCCAGGTTAATGGCGTCACGCTGACCCACCGTCACGCTGTTACCCCGCCAGCGGAGTTCACTCAGGTGAATGAACCGTATCGTGCCATGTACCCGGCATCCCTGATGAGCCGCCCTGACTACGGCGGAAAGGTAATTCGCACGCTTGAGACCGGCAAAACTTACGTTGTGCTGGGGCAGGTTGAACATTTCTGGATGGCGCTGGCCGATGAAGGGAGTGAACAGCTGATTGGTTACGTGCCGATGCGTGCCGTGATCAAGGCTGACCAGTACGAAGCCACCGTGCGTAAACAGGCGCAGCGCCCTAAAGCGCGCAAGAAAACCACCTGCGTCGATGTCGATGGCAACAGCAAAGCCTGCAAAGACAGCGCGAACGGTACCTGGATCCTGAACTAAACGGGTTTCACGAGCATATTTTTATGAATAATAAAAATTTTCATCGGATGTGGTTCCCATTTTTTGCGTTGATTTTCGCGCTGATCGGTGGTTGTACGTCGTCTTCACACAGCGACCCCTCCCGCTACAATCTACAGTTTCAGGCTCATCCTCAAATCAATGATTCTGCGCCGCTTAAGGTCAGAGTGATGCTGCTGAAATCCGATGCGGATTTCATGTCCAGCGACTTCTACTCCTTACAGAACAACGCGTCAGCCACGCTTGGCGCGAATCTGCTGAACAGCGATGTGTTCTTCCTGATGCCGGGCCAGCTTTCGAAAACCCTGAGCGGTCAAAGCTCGCCGGACGCGCGCTATATCGGCGTGATGGCGGAATACCAGGCGCTGGACGGCAAAAAATGGCGTGTCTCACTCCCTTTGCCTGTTCCCGGCGAAAACGCGATTTACCAGTTCTGGAAATGGTCCGCAGATGAACTCCAGGCCAGCGTCTTCCTTGACGTAAACGGTATCCGGGTCATCAGCCAGTAACGCCCTTCATAACAGGAAAGAGATCATCATGACGAAAGCAGAAAAGGTCGTCTGGACAGAGGGCATGTTCCTGCGTCCCCACCATTTTCAGCGGACAGAACGTTACCTCCTCAACCACGTTCGTGAATGGGGAGCATTGCAGCGATCGTACCTCTGGGGCTTTCTCGACCTTGAGCTGGACGAAGCGATGCTTCGCCAGGGCTGCATTGCCCTGAGCTACTGTAGCGGTTTGCTGCCTGACGGCACGTTTTTCCAGGTTCGCAGCGATCGCAACGGTCCGGCCCCGCTAAAAATCCCCGATAACCTCACCAATGAAAAAGTGGTGCTTGCGCTGCCGGTTCGTCGCGGTGGCCGTGAAGAGGTGATTTTCAGCGAAGAGCACGCTTCTCTGGCGCGTTTTATTACCTTTGAGCAAGAGGTGGAAGACGATAACGCCATGTCGGTCGGGGAGGCCACGGTCCAGTTTGGCCGCCTGCGACTGACCCTGATGCTGGAGAAAGATCTGACGGCAGAGTGGACCGCCATCGGCGTGGCGTTCGTCACCGAAAAGCGCAACGACAACCACGTGCGGCTGGATAACAGCTACATCCCGCCCATGCTGAATGCCAATAACAGTCCGCAGCTGTACGGCATGATCAACGATCTGCACGGCTTGCTGGTGCAGCGTAGCCAGCAGATTGGTGGCCGTCTGCGCCAGCCGGGGCGTTTCAATACGTCCGAGATGGTCGAGTTCACGCTTCTCTCGCTGATCAACCGCCACCTGGGCGACGTCTCGCATTTAAAAACGCTGCCGCTGCTTCACCCGGAAGCGCTCTGGCACAGCTGGCTGCCGTTTGCCACGGAACTCGCCACCTGGACGCCGCAGCGTACCGCAGAGAGCATTCTGCCGGTATACGACCATGACGATCTCGCCGCTTGCTTCAGCAAACTGATGCTGATGCTGCGTCAGGGGCTGTCGCTGGTCATGGAAGATCATGCCATTCAGCTTCCGCTGCACGAACGCTCTCACGGACTGAACATCGCCACCGTGCCGGAGACCAGCATGGTTCGCGAGTTTTGCTTCGTGCTGGCGGTAAAAGCCAACGTCCCGGGCGAACACCTGCAAACCCATTTCCCTGCCCAGATGAAGGTTGCGCCAGTCTCAAAAATTCGCGATCTGGTTCAGCTTCAGCTGCCGGGCATCATGCTGCGGGCCATGCCCGTCGCACCGCCGCAGATCCCGTGGCATGCGGGCTACAGCTATTTCGAGCTCGAGAGGGGCAGCGAGCTGTGGCACGAGATGGACAAGTCCGGGGCATTCGCGCTGCATCTCGCAGGAGAATTCCCGGGTCTCGATATGGAGTTCTGGGCCATCCGTAGCCCGACAGAATAATAAAGCGAGCGCTTAATATGCAGGAACGACAGGATACCGGCAGCGATGCCGTGTTTACCGGAGCCAGTGGGAATAATCAGCTGGTGGCGGCCGCCAATCCGCTGCTCAATGCGATTCCGCAAATCCGTCATTCGGTTTCCCACGACGATCAGGTCGGGCTGCGCCAGCGCCTGATCGACGAAATTCGCCGATTCGAAGTGCGGTGCCAGCAGGCGGGCTTACCGTATGAAGTGATTGTCGGCGCGCGCTACTGCCTCTGCACGGCGCTGGACGAAGCCGCCGCCCTGACCCCCTGGGGAAGCAGCGGCGTCTGGTCAAGCAACGGCCTGCTGGTGACGTTTCATAACGAAACCTGGGGCGGCGAGAAGTTTTTCCAGCTGCTGGCGCGTCTGTCTCAGAATCCGCGTGAACACATTCTGCTGCTGGAGATGATCAACTACTGTCTGCTGCTCGGCTTTGAAGGGCGCTACCGCGTGCTGGACAATGGCCGCACCCAGCTGGAAACCATCAAACAGCGTCTGTGGCAAATGATCCGCGGCGTGCGCGGCAGCTACCCGCCGCCACTCTCCCCGCATCCGGAAGATCGCCCCGTGCTGCGCAAGCTCTGGCGGCCAATGATTCCTCTCTGGGCGTGCGTGGCGCTGGTGGGCTTTATCGCCTGCCTGTTCTATATCGTCCTCAACTGGCGCCTGGGCGATAACACCAGCCCGGTGCTGGCGAAGATTTACCAGTCCCAGCTGCCGGAAACCACTATCCAGCAGCCTGCGCGTCAGCTGCCGGCGGTGCTGAACCTGCGCGGTTTCCTGAAACCGGAAATTGAGGCCGGTCTGGTGGCCGTGAAGGATGAGGCGGATCGCAGCGTGGTGATCCTGAAAGGGGACGGACTGTTTGCCTCGGCCTCAACCGTGGTGCGCGATCGCTATGAGCCGGTCATCGACCGCATCGCCCAGGCGATGAATAACGTCAGCGGCAAAATTCTGGTGGTGGGGTACAGCGACAACGTGCCAATCCGCAGCGCCCGCTTCGCCTCCAACTATGAACTCTCGCTTGAGCGCGCCCGCTCGGTGCAAAAACAGCTACAGGGCAGCCTGTCCCAGCCTGAGCGCGTCAAAGCCGAAGGGCGGGGCGAGATCAACCCGGTAGCGCCTAACACGACGCCTGAGAATCGCGCCCGTAACCGCCGCGTGGAAATTACGCTGCTGGTGTCGCCTGACAATACCCAGGCCGAGCTGAACGGATTGCCGCAAGGAAACTAAGGATGCTGACTACTCTACTTTCTATACTGACCAATCGCATTCTGTGGAGCTTCCTGGGCGTAACGGCGCTCGCGGCGGTGATCTGGATGATTGGCCCGCTGTTGTCCATCGTGGATACCCGGCCTCTTGAATCCGAGCAGAACCGCGTCATCAGCATTGCGGTGGTCTACCTGATTTGGGCCCAGAGCCACATTCTGCCCCGGCTGTATAACGCCTGGCTGAACCGCAAGCTGATGGACAAGCTCAACGAAAACACCACCAGCCCGGAAGCGGCCGATCCGCAGAAACGTCTGAACAGCGAGGAGCAGATCCTTGCCGGGCGTTTCGACGAAGCCGCCCAGATGCTGAAAAAAGCCCACTTCAGCAAAGCGGGGCACGGCGCGCAGTGGACGCAGCGCTTCAGCACCCAGTACCTCTATCAACTGCCGTGGTACGTCATTATTGGCGCACCGGGTTCCGGTAAAACCACCGCGCTGGCCAACTCCGGGCTGCAATTCCCGCTGGCGGACCGCTTCGGTAAAACCGCGCTGCGCGGCATTGGCGGCACGCGCAACTGCGACTGGTGGTTCACCAATGAGGCGGTGCTGCTGGATACCGCGGGGCGCTACACCACTCAGGAGAGCGAGCAGGTTCAGGACGCCGGCGAGTGGCTGGAATTTATCAACCTGCTGCGTAAATACCGCCGCCGTCAGCCCATCAATGGCGTGATTATCACCATCAGCATTTCCGACCTGCTTTCGCAGTCCGCGGAGGCCTCCCGCCAGCAGGCGGTGAACCTGCGCCAGCGTCTCTCCGAGCTGCACGAACAGCTGGGCATTCGCTTCCCGGTGTACGTGATGGTCACCAAGGCGGACCTGCTTAAAGGCTTCCGCGCCTGGTTTGCGGATTACGACAAAGCCCAGCGCGACCAAATTTGGGGCTTTACCCTGCCGTGGGAGCAGACTAAACACGCCGATTACGACCTGATGGGCAACTTCCAGCAGGAGTTTTCCCTGCTGCAACAGCGTCTGGATGCCGGCCTGCCGGAAACCATGCTGAAAGAGCACGATGCAAAAGCCCGGGCGGAAGCTTATCTCTTCCCGCAGGAGTTCGCCGCGCTGCGCCCGCTGCTGGCGGACTACCTGAGCACGGTCTTTGCCCGCTCAAATTTCGAAACCGAATTTTCTCCGCGCGGCATCTACTTAGCCAGCGGCACCCAGGAAGGCATGCCGTTTGACCGCGTGATGGGCGAGCTGAACCGCGCGCTCTCGCTGCCGGAAGGGGGCGAAAGCGACCGCTGGGACTCGGTGAGTAAAGAAGCGCCGATCCCGGGGGCGAAAGGTCAGAGTTTCTTCATTAAGAACCTGCTGCAAAACGTCATTTTCCAGGAGGCGGGCATCGCCGGCGAAAACCGCTGGTGGGAACTGCGCAACCGCGCCGTGATGTGGTCCGGCTATGCGGCGCTGCTGGCCCTGCTGGTGATCCTGGGCGGCCTGTGGCTGACCAGCTACGCCAAAAATAAAGCCTATCTGGAAGAGGTGGATGCAAAAGTTCCGGGGCTGGAGCAGCAGAGCAAGGCGCTGCAAAACCAGCCTCAGCGCGATCTGTTTGCGCTTCTGCCGCTGCTTAACAGCCTGGTGGATCTGCCGAAAAGCGAGGCCTTTGACGTTAACGATCCGCCGGTTTCACGCCGTATGGGGCTTTATCGCGGCGATGACGTCAGCGATGCCTCGCAATCGCTGTATCAGAAAGCGCTGGATCAGATGCTGCTGCCCGCCGTGGCGATGCACATAACCACCTGGCTGCGCAACGACAACGGCAGCGACGTGGAGTACAGCTATGAGGCGCTGAAGGCCTATCAGATGCTCTACCAGCCGAAGCATTACGACGGCAAATTCCTGCACTCGTGGGTGATGCTCAACCTGCAACGTAACCTGCCGCAGAACGTGACGCAGGCGGAGCTTCAGGAGCTGGAGTGGCACCTGACGCAGCTGCTGGAACCGAAAATTCAGGCGTCACCGTATGCCCAGGATGAGGATCTGGTGGCCCGCGAGAGGGCGCTTATCAACCAGCAGCCGCTCTCCACCCGCGTGTACGGACGCCTGAAGCGTCTGCTGGAGCATGATGAAAACCTGAAGCCGGTTTCGCTTTCAGATCTCGGCGGCCCGCAGAGCGAGCTGGTGTTTTCCCGTAAAAGCGGCAAGCCGGTGAGTGAGGGCGTGCCGGGGCTCTATACGCCGGACGGCTACTGGAAGAGTTTTAACGACCAGATCGACAGCGTGACCACCGCCCTGCACGAAGATGATGCCTGGGTTCTGGGGGCGACCACCGCTCAGGAAGATAAACAGCAGATCGACAACGCCGTGCGTCAGCTCTACATGCGCGACTTCATCGTCAACTGGGATCGCTTTCTCGCGGACATACAGCTCAACAACAGCGCCGATCTTTCCCAGCGCATCAACACCGCACGCCTGCTTTCAGGCACCAACTCGCCGCTGCGCCGCCTGGTGCTCAACCTGAGCAAGGTGCTGACGCTGTCGCGCACTGCGCCTGCGCCGGAGGATGCGCAGAAAGCGGAAGAGCAAAGCAACCGCACCACCCGTACGCTGGAAGCGTTGTTCAGCAACGGTGACAACGCTCCAACGCAGGGCGCGGTCGTAACGCAGGCACCCGAGCAGCTGGTGACCGAACACTATGCGCCGATGATTGAGCTGGCGCAGCCGCTGGAGAAGGGCGGCAAAACCATCGTCTTTGATGATTTTCTCAAGCAGGTTGACGAGCTTTATCGCTACCTGACTGCCGTTCAGGATGCAGCAAACAGCGGTATGCCCGCGCCGGGCGGCGATGCCATCAGCCGCCTGCAAGCCAGTGCGGGCCGTCTGCCGGGCGGGCTGCAAACCATGTTCAGTAATATGGCCGTGGGCGCCAGCAGCGATACCCAGCGTCGCGATCTGGAAAACGTGCGTAAGCGCATCAACGTGGAAGTGGGCGGGTTCTGCCGTCAGGCGATTGCCGGGCGTTACCCGCTGGTGCGTAGCGCCAGCACCGAAGTGACGCCGGACGATCTTGCCCGCATGTTCGCGCCGGGCACCGGGCTGATGGACACCTTCTTTCGCGACAACCTGACCAACAAGGTGGACACCACCCAGGCGAACTGGCGTTTTATGCCGGGTATCGACGGCAAAACGCTGCCGGGCAGCGAAGGGCTGCTGCGTCCGTTCCAGCAGGCGCAGTCCATCCGCGACGCCTTCTTTGCCAACGGCGCGACCACGCCATCCTTTAAGGTCACGGTGCGCACCGTGCGGATGGATAACACTATTCTGAACCTCACGCTGGACGTGGATGGTCAGCTGCTGCGCTACAGCCACGGTCCGCAGGCGGTGCAAATCATGAACTGGCCGGGGCCGGGCGGGACGAACCAGGTGCGTATGCAGCTCGGTCTGGCAAACGGCAGCACCGCAACGCTGGTGACCAACGGTTCATGGGCGCTCAACCGCTTTTTCGACAAGGCGCGCACCAGCCCTGGCGCGGGTAGCCTGAGCCGTCAGGCCACCTTCAACGTCGACGGACATCAGGTCACGCTGGAGTTTGCGCCGAACAGCATCCGCAACCCGTTCCAGCTTCCCCGTTTCTCATGCCCATAACCGCAAGGACAGCCGTATGACGAATACCCCTGCGATGAACCGCTACAGCTGGTATGGCAAATTACCCAGCGCCGGAGATTTTTTGCAGCGTCGCTTTCCGGATACCCTGCAACGCCAGTGGTCGCACTGGTTCCAGGTCGGCCTGCTGGCCTGGCAGCAGGAAGAGCAGCGCAGCGGCGAGCGCCCGTTTTCTAAAGCCCCGGTGTGGAATTTTGTCGTCCCGCCGATGCTCGGCAGCCAGATGATTCAGATGGGCTGCTTGCTGCCGGGCCGTGACAGCGTGGGCCGCCACTATCCGGTCTGTATTCAGCTAAGCTTTACCCCGGCTGAGTGGTCGTCCCGCCTGCTCGGGCAGGCCGAAAGCTGGTACCAGCAGCTGGGCCGTCTCGGGCTGCACGCGGTGCGTAACAGCTATTCTGCTTCCCAGCTGGACGACATGCTGATGACCATCCCGGCGCCACAGCCGGTAGAACCGCAAAAGCGTTCCGACATTCTCGACGTGATTGGCTATGACGACGATGGTCAGAACACCCTGGGCTGGCCGCAGGCGGCGGAGTGTTTCGATCCGCTGCGCCAGACTAGCTACTGGTGGACGAACCGCTGCGACGGCTACCCGCTCTACACCCACGTGCACAGCGGAAACTTTACCGGGCAGCTCTTTACGTTGCTGTTCGATCCGGCAGGCGGCGCCCGACCGGGCCGTCACGGGCTTTACCCGCCTATGTTTGAATAAGCAGGGACCTTATGAATATCGATGAATTTCTCGCGCCGATAAGCCCCGACAACCCCTGCGGTGAAAACCTGGAGTACGACGCCGATTTCCAGGCGATGAACCAGGCAAGCCAGGGCAAAGCCGAGCAGCAGTTTGGCGACACCATCATCCCGGCAGAGCCCGCAGACTGGAACACCGTTGAAAAGCTCGCCACCGGCCTGCTGACCCGCACCAAAGATCTTCGCGTGCTGCTGGCGCTCACCCATGCCTGGACGCGTCGCCGCGGGCTGGCAGGCTACGCCGACGGGCTGCTGCTGGTGCAGGAAGCGTTGTCCCGCTACTGGGAACAGCTCTATCCGCTGCTGGAAGAGTATGGGGAAACCGATCCGTTCTACCGCATCAACGCCCTCGCCGGGCTGAGTGATAAATCCGACCTGACCGTCGCGGTGCGCAACGCCTCGCTGCTGCGCTCAAATGGCGATGAAATTTCGCTGCGTGACGCGCAGGCGCTGCTCGACGGCAGCAAAACCGAATGCCCGGACTACCCCGGCGGTCGCCCGAGGCTCATTGACGAGCTGGCGCGCGGCGACCAGCCCGGCACCGCGGCGGTTATCGTGATCAACGAGCGCCTGCTGGCTATCCGCGAACTGCTTACCGGCTTTCTCGGTGAAAGCGGCGTGCCGGAGATGGAACAACTGCTGAAAACCGTCGGGCTGGTTTCCAGCGCCTGTCAGGTCACCGATATCAGCAAGCTGCTGCCAAACCGTGACGCGCAGGCTGAACCGCACGCCGAGCCACAGCAGGTGGCCGCCCAGCCCGTCCAGCAGGTGACGGACTGGCGCAGCGTGCAGGTGACCAGCCGCGCCGACGCGCAGCTGATGCTGGAAAAAGCGAAGCAGTATTTTGCGCAGTACGAACCAAGCCATCCCGCACCGCTGATGATTGAACGGGTGCAGCGGCTGTCTGAACTCAACTTTATGGACATTATTCGCGACCTGGCGCCGGACGGCGTTAACCAACTGGAAAACATCTTTGGACGCCGCGAATGACGCGTCCTGGCATTATGACGACAGGCATGGAGTCTGCCGTTTCACCTTCACCGCGCATCTTTGATGGAGAACATCATGGTAATGAGTAACAGTGGACAGAAATTCATCGCACGCAACCGTGCTCCCCGCGTGCAGATCGAGTACGACGTAGAGATCTACGGTGCAGAACGCAAAATTCAGCTGCCGTTTGTGATGGGCGTTATGGCCGATCTGGTTGGCAAGCCGGTGGAAAACCTGCCAGCCGTCGACGAGCGTAAATTCCTGGAAATCGACATCGATAACTTCGACGAACGCATGAAGGCGCTGAAGCCGCGCGTGGCGTTCCAGGTAGATAACACCCTGACCGGCGAAGGTAAGCTCAACGTCGATCTGACCTTCGACAGCATGGACGACTTCCTGCCGGACGCGGTGGCCCGCAAAGTTGAGCCGCTGAACAAGCTGCTGGAGGCGCGCACCCAGCTCTCTAACCTGCTGACCTACATGGACGGCAAAAACGGCGCGGAAGAGCTGATTGCAAAAATCCTTCAGGATCCGACGCTGCTCAAATCCCTGAGCCAGATGCCAAAAAATGACGAAAGTGCGAAAGGTAGCGAGGAATAATCGATGAGCAACCAGACTCAACAACACGATCAGCAGGCGGGCCAGGCGTTCAGCCAGGACGAGTTCAGCGCGCTGCTGAACAAAGAGTTTCGTCCGAAAACCGACCAGGCGCGCTCAGCCGTCGAAAGCGCGGTAAAAACCCTGGCGCAGCAGGCGCTGGAAAATACCGTCACCTTCTCTAACGACACCTACCGCACCATTCAGAACCTGATTGCCGGTATCGACGAGCAGCTCTCGCAGCAGGTGAACCAGATCATTCACCACGATGAGTTCCAGAAGCTGGAAAGCGCCTGGCGCGGCCTGAGCTACCTGGTCAACAACACCGAAACCGACGAGATGCTGAAGATCCGCTTTATGAGCATCTCCAAGCAGGAGCTGGGCCGCACCCTGAAGCGCTACAAGGGCGTGGGCTGGGACCAGAGCCCGATTTTCAAAAAAATCTACGAGCAGGAGTACGGCCAGTTTGGCGGCGAGCCGTTTGGCTGCATCGTCGGGGACTACTACTTCGACCACAGCCCGCAGGACGTTGAGCTGCTGGGCGAGATGGCGCGCATCGGCTCTGCCGCCCACTGTCCGTTCATCACCGGCACCGCGCCGGGCGTGATGCAGATGGAATCCTGGCAGGAGCTGGCTAACCCGCGCGATCTGACCAAGATCTTCCAGAACACCGAGTACGCCGCCTGGCGTTCCCTGCGTGAATCCGAAGATGCCCGCTATCTGGGGCTGGTGATGCCGCGCTTCCTGTCGCGTCTGCCGTACGGCATTCGCACCAACCCGGTGGACAGCTTCGATTTTGAAGAGCAGACCGACGGCGCGAACCACAACAGCTACTCGTGGGCGAACGCCGCCTATGCGATGGCGGCCAACATCAACCGCTCCTTTAAAGAGTACGGGTGGTGTACCTCGATTCGCGGCGTGGAGTCCGGCGGGGCGGTGGAAAACCTGCCGTGCCATACCTTCCCGAGCGATGACGGCGGCGTGGACATGAAGTGTCCGACCGAGATCGCCATCAGCGATCGTCGTGAAGCCGAGCTGGCGAAAAACGGCTTTATGCCGCTGGTGCATCGTAAAAACTCCGACTTTGCCGCCTTCATCGGGGCGCAGTCCCTGCAAAAACCGGCCGAGTACCACGATCCGGACGCCACCGCGAACGCGCGTCTGGCCTCCCGTCTGCCTTACCTGTTTGCCTGCTGCCGCTTTGCCCACTACCTGAAGTGCATCGTGCGCGACAAAATCGGCTCCTTCCGCGAGCGCGAAGAGATGGAGCGCTGGCTGAACGACTGGGTAATGAACTACGTTGACGGCGACCCGGCGAACTCCTCTCAGGAGACCAAGTCCCGTAAACCGCTGGCGGCTGCGGAAGTGCAGGTGCAGGAAATCGAAGACAACCCGGGCTACTACGCCGCGAAGTTCTTCCTGCGCCCGCATTACCAGCTGGAAGGTCTGACCGTTTCCCTGCGTCTGGTATCCAAACTGCCGTCGCTGAAGACGAAAGATGCGTAATGACGATTGCCGGCCCGCAAGGGCCGGTAACCTAGTTCTTCGAAACCAACTTCTTTAAATTTCATCAACGACATTTATTCACCTCAGGGAGATCTGAAATTGGGAGCTAGTTCGCCAACAGAAATTGCCGAAGGTATGTTGAAAATATTCAACACGCGCAAACAAAGCGGTCCTGAAATCTTTGCCCGGAGTACGGTCGATGGTTTTATGTCCATCCCAGAAGATTTATGGATGCTTACGAAGGATTTCCTTGATTCAGATCACCGGTGGCGAAATCAAACCGACAAAATCAGACTACTGACCCTTATCAAAAAAGGGCTCACGTCAGAGGATGTCCGTCGGTTAATAAATACAGTTATAAAACGCTACCTGTCTGGATTATCTGAAGAGCAATCTAAGGAGCTACTCCTGAAAATAGGTGGGTCGCAAGTCGGTGGTATTGCCTTTAAAATGATTTTTGTAAACGAGCTAATTGCATTGTTTGTTTCGAAAATTGTACCGCGTTTTCTGGTCTCTGCTGGAATTACAGGAGTGTTAAGCGTTGGTGCTTCCATTTCTCGCTCAGTTTATACATCATATGATTTGTTAAAATTAAATAAAGATGTTTACAACGAGTTACGTGGTGCGGGAGATTTGGATTTGTTATATTTCCTTGTTGAAGATAACGTTAAACCATTCATTGAAGCTATAAACTATCAACAAAGTCATGGCGCTATCGATCAAGATATTTTTAACCGGTTTTTAACGGGGGTTCCTCGTGTTTGATAAAGCAATTAGATATATAGGGGTATATCTCATGCTTCTACTATCTTTCATGCTTTTCTTTACGGTGCTTGGTTATTATGTTTTCGTCTTTGATTGGAGTGTGAGTACTTTTGAAGTAACGATAAATGCAGCTTTGTTAATATTTTCTGTGGCTGCATCTATCGCTATTTATTACTTTGCTGAAAAATTAAAATCACGACTTTGATTTGCGTAATGATTTCAGTAGATAATAAATCACCAGAAGAACGATAAGCAGGAAAAGTAATTTCCCAAATAGGTAGCCAGCCGCCAGGGTAGTCATCTGCTCAAGCGTGAAAACATACCATGCGGACTGGAATAGATTCACGGTAGTGAAAATTGCAACAATGAATAATCCAATTGCAAGTATTGTTAAGAGAAGATTTTTCATTTGTGTCCTTATGTAATCCGGAAGTGATTGAAATTATTCTAGATGATGAAATCAATGATTGTCTAGCGTTGAGACACAGTGATGAGTGACAAACCATAATTTAGGGTGGTTGTTATTGCAGCCACTCTGAACAGTCTGTGCGAGTACGATATCGACAGACTAGAGGCAGAGGTAAAATATGGACGGTTTTATTCAGCCCCATGCTTTCCTGTTTGCCATATAAGGGCTTTTTCGAAAGCAATATTGTTCATCCACGAAGAGTAGATATTATGGCTATTGATATGTTTCTGAAGGTCGAGGGTGTTACGGGCGAATCTAAAGATTCTAACCACACCGGCTGGACTGACATTACCTCCTTCTCCTGGGGCGCGTCCCAGCCAGGTAATATGAGTGTGGGTGGTGGCGGTGGTGCCGGTAAGGTTAACTTTAACGATCTGCACGTTAACGCTCTGATCGACAAATCCACTACAGCAATCCTGAAACACTGCGCAAGCGGTAAGCACCTGACCAAAGTTGAACTGTCCGTCTGCAAAGCGGGTGGTCAGCAGGTTGAATACACCCGCATCACCCTGGAAGACGTTCTCGTGACTTCCGTTCAGTACACCGGTGCAGACAACGGCGATACCGTTGGCGTGACCTATGCATTCCAGGCTGCGAAAGTGAAACAGCAGTACTGGGAGCAGACCACTGCCGGTGGTAAAGGTGCTGAAAGCAGCGCTGGCTGGAACATCAAAGAAAACAAAGAAGCATAACAGGAGTGGGCCCGAAAGGGCTCACTTTATCCTGGGCTATTTAAAAGGGAAAATACTTATGCGTCCTGCTTTTGGTGCCGCCTGGAACAGATTCAGAGAAGTGAACGTAAACGTAGAACAGGTTGGCAAATTATTGGGTGGAAAAGTTCAGCATAATATCGACGCCGGAATTTTTAAAAATGCCTGCCCAATTCGTATGAGCTACGTTTTAAATTACTGTGGCATTCCGATTCCTTCTAACAGTAAATATGCGACAGTGACCGGAAACGACAAAAAACGCTATATGTTCCGCGTTAAAGATATGATTGCATTCCTACCCACGGTATTGGGCAATGCAGATATGTCGGTCTCTTCCCCAACGCCTGCGCAATTTGCAGGTAAGCAAGGCATTATCATCTTTACCGGGCATGGCTGGAGCGACGCAACAGGTCATGTAACACTCTGGAATGGTAATATTTGTTCTGATGACTGTCATTTCCTTGGTTCGCCGGGTAATGGTTCATTTATTCCTACCAACGCCACCTTCTGGAGCCTGAAATGAAACGTTTACTGCTGCTCGTATTGGCATTAAATGCCTCTGTTGTTTATGCCCAAACGCTGCCTGCCGTCAGCGCTTTTTCTCAGCAACAAATTTTTGAAAACTGGGTGCAAAATCGGTGCATCAGTAAGATCGCGGACAGTAAAAGTCTGAAAGATGATGCAGAGGCCAGCGCGGCCGCATGGCTGGAAGCAAGCGACCTGCCTGCTGAAAATTTTGAAAAAGCTGACAAGGTGATTGCAACTTTACTGAAAGAGAGCGTGGGCGGTACTCAGTCGGGTCATTATCAGGTATTGAAGTGCAGCTTAATCGCCAACAGCGACGCGATTCGTCCGCTCAAAACCGCAAAATAGAAGCAGTAGAAGCGGGCCCAAACCCCGCCGTTCTCATCCCCGAGAGCGGCAGCGTTTGAGCGCTAATCATACCAGCAGGAATACGCCATGCGATTCACGATTATTTCTACGAAACCCGGTCATCAGCCGCCGCAAAGCAGCTGTGATTTTTATGCCCCGGGCGGCACCATTGGGCGCGGTACGGATAACAATCTGGTGCTGCCGGACAACGATCGCACTATCTCGCGTTTGCAGGCTATCGTTCACGTCGACGCCAGCGGCGAATGTCGCGTCACGAACCGTGGCAGCGTCACCCGCGTGGTATTGAATGATATTCCGCTGGAGCGTGGGCGTCAGGTTGAGCTTCAGGATGGGGATATTCTCGGTATTGATGATTATCGCATCGAAGTCAGCGAACTTATTCACGATACCCAGCCCGTGAGCCGCATGGCGGCCAGCATGCAGCAGGCGCGTCCAGCGGCAACACCCGCACCGGCAGCGGCGCCGCAACCAAAACCGGCCAGCGCCGCGCCTCGCGGAAAAGCTGAACCTACGGCCGTGCCGTCGGAAATCTGGGACAGCCTGATGCAGGAGTTCTCCATCTCCGACAGCATCTCCAGCAACCGGGCGAAACCACAGCCCGCCGCGTCCCACGACCCGTTCTCCCAGCCCGCGGCTCCGGAGCGGAATGCCGAAGATCCGCTGGCGATGTTCAACGACACCGATCCGGCACTGGAACGTAAGAACGTGGATCCGGACTCGCTGTTCAGCGATGACGCGTTGTTCAAGCAGGAGAGCATCTTTGACGATGTCACCCCTTCAACACTGGTGCAGCCGGACGAAAGCAAACCTGCCCAGCCAAAGGAAGAGGCCGCGGATGAACTCGATCCGTTAGCCCTGTTTGGCGGGACGGCCAGTGCGCCTGCCGCGCGTCACGACGACCCGCTCGGCCTGATGGGCGGCGCGCCGTTAACCCATCCGGATGAAATCGCGGCTGATAAGCCGGAGCCAAAGCCTGAACCTCAGCCCGCACCGGAAGAGGATGCGCTTGCCGGTTCGCCGCTGTTCGATCCGGAACCGACTGAACCGCAGGACGCGCCGCGCGCGGAAGAAGAAGAGCCCGCGCGTCCCGATTACGCCGGCTTCACCATGCCAACGCCGCAGGCCGTGGCGCGCAGTCACGCCCAGGCGCCTAAGGGCCGCCTGCGCATCGACCCGGTTAAAAACGCCGCATCCCCCGCTGCTGCTGCACAGACCGGCGAGCGGGGCGAGGTGCTTCAGGGCGAACTGCTGGAGGCGCTGCTGGATGGCATGGGCCTGAGCGAAATGCAGCCGGTGCCGCAGTTTGACCGCGAAAACATGCGTCAGCTGGGCCAGATCCTGGGCATGTTTTCGCAGGGGACCGTGGCGCTGCTCTCCTCGCGCTCCATCCTCAAGCGCGGGGTGAAGGCCGATATGACCATGGTGCTCGACGATGCCAACAACCCGTTCAAGCTGCTGCCAACCGGTAAAACGGTCCTGATACAGATGTTCGGCACGCCGATGCCGGGCTTTATGCCGCCGACCAAATCGGTGCGTGATGCACTGATCGATCTTCAGGCGCACCAGCTGGGGATGATCTCCGGTATCCGCGCCATTATCGCCGCTATGCTGCAATCCTTTAACCCGGAACAGCTGGAAGAGCAGGCGAAGCAGAACGGGATGACGTCGCGCCTGGCGCTGCCGGGCAGCCGTAAAGCCGCGCTGTGGGATTATTTCGTTCGCAGCTATGGCGAGACGGCGGGCGAGATCGAGGATGACTTCCATACCCTGTTTGGCGAAGCCTTCCTCCATGCCTATGACATGGAGGTCAATCAGTACAAAGACTCACAAAGCGGATCCGAAGAAAAATGAATATCGCAACGGCTTCTCTCTCCCGCCAGGGGACGCGCGCCAGCAACCAGGATCAGACGGGAGAAACCATCGGGGAACGTTCAGCCTGCTTTGTCGTCTGCGACGGCATTGCGGGCCTGCCGGGCGGCGAGGTGGCCGCTGAGCTGGCCCGCAACAGCATTATTTCCCGCTTTGATGGCGACAAGCACCTGAATGCGCAGCATATTCGTGACTACGTCCAAACGGCGAACCGCACCATCCTCAGCGAACAACAGGCGGTGCAGGACTATCGCCGGATGGGCACCACGCTGGTCAGCCTGTTTATCGACAGGGATTACCGTCTGGCCTACTGGGCACACGCCGGTGACAGCCGCCTGTACCTGTTTCGTCGCGGTTGGCTGTGGCACGTCACCACCGATCACAGCCTCGTCCAGCAGATGAAGGATGCCGGACATCAGACCGATGACCTCAACAGTAACCTGCTGTATCTGGCGCTGGGTATTGAGAATGGCGGACCGGAAGCGAGCTACAGCGATGTGGTGCAGGTTGAAGACGGCGATGCTTTTTTACTCTGCACCGACGGTTTCTGGCACGGCGTCAGCGAAGAGCAGATGAAGCAGTCGCTGCACATGGTCAATACGCCACAGGAGTGGCTGACCTTAATGAACCAAATCATTCAAAAGAATGGCGAACAGGAGGGCAATGCTCAGGATAACTACACCGCCGTGGCGGTGTGGATGGGCAACCCTCAGGACACCACTTTGCTGCATACGCTCTCTGACGCAGCACAATTTCTTCCCTGCGGAACTGATTAGACACACAAGGATTGATATGAAACTTTGGCTATCGGGTTTGGCTCTTCTGACGGTGGCGACCACCGCACAGGCTGAAAACTTCCGCATCGTGCAGTCTCCTGCGCAGAAGCTGGATATCTGGATCGACAACATTAAAGATAATACGCCGCAAAGCTGGTGTAAGTCGGACGTGGCGCTGCGCATCGTGGCGAACGGTAAGAAAGAGGTTTCGGTGCTGGAAAACTTCGTGCCGCGCCTTGGCTCGCTGCTGGAGCACCAGTGCAGCAAGCTGAATACCCTCAACTGGACGCTGAACGATCCGCAGGGGACGACGCTTGCCCGTGGCACGGCGGCTAAAGCGCAGGACTGGGCGCTGGTGGTGAAGCAGCAGGAAACGGCGGTGGCAGCAACCACCACCCCAGGCGCGCTGCTGCCGCCTGACCAGAATCCGGAGACGCACACCGTAGCGGCAGACCGTACCCCATGGCAGGAGTTTACCCTTCAGGACGGCTGCCACCTGCGCACCTTCTGGGAGGGGGGTTCCTCCGCGCCGGCGCTGTTTATTCCTGACTCCGACACCACCCGCTGCGGTAACGGCAGCTGGCTCAGCGGCCACACGGTGGTGACGCAAAACCGTAACGGGACGCAGAAAGCGATTCCGGTCACCTACATTCACGGCTTCCCGGTGATGGGGCTGAACAACGCGGTCGATCCTGAAAACGCGCTGATCACCTCCGTCAACAAAGAGCGCATGGTCTTCAGCACCCAGAACAGCGACCAGAGCTGGATGATCCTGCCGTACGACAGCACCCTGAACGGCTGGAAGAGCAACGGCACGGTGGCGGTGGAAATCACGCGCGAGATCGCCAGCGACGACGCCCGACTTCAGGCGCGTATCGCCGAGGTCAAGAAGATCTGGAGCGCATGGGTTGCACCGGACGCTGAGCTGAACGTTGTTCTGATCGACACGCTGCGCCCGCAGCTGCGCGATCCGGCAATAGGCGCCTGGCGCGCGGCGAATTAAGGAGTGGCCATGAATACGCTTTATCAACGCCTGGCGGGTGAGTCGATTAACGACGCGCTGCTTCGCCTGGAAGCCGATATTAAAGCCCGCCCGGCGGATGCCGACCTGCGCGCCGCGTTTGTGCAGTTTCTGATCCTCAGCGGTAACTGGGCGCGCGCCCTGACCCAGCTGAAAAGCTGGCTGGCGCTGAAGCCGCAGGCAAAACCGACCGTGACGCTGCTGGAGCAGGCCATTCAGGGCGAACAGCAGCGGGCCCGCGTGTTTGCAGGAGAGGCGCGTCCGGCGATGCCCGAGGCGCAGTGGCCGTGGCTGACGACGTTAGCCCAGGCGCTGACGGAAAGCAGCGAGCATGCGCAAACGCTGCGTCTGGCGGCACTCGAACAGGCCCCGGCAAGCCGTGGACGGGTCACGCTGGAGAATGAAGAAAACCAGCCCTTCGAATGGCTGATGGACGGCGATGCCCGTCTGGGTCCAGTGTGTGAAACTCTGGTCAATGGCCGCTATTTCTGGGTGCCGTTCTGCGCTATCGACACGATCCGGTTTCAGGCTCCGGCCAGCGTGACCGATCTGGTATGGCGTCATGCGCTGGTCCGCCTCACGGACGGCAGCGAGCAGGTCTGTCAGATCCCGGCGCGTTATCCGTTTGCTGACGGCGCTTCCGATAGCGTTAAGCTGGGGCGCACTACCGAGTGGCTCCCGCTCGACGACGACGGTGTCCTGTATGAAGGCATGGGGCAGAAAGCCTGGCTGAGCGAGCAAAGCGAAAGCCCGCTGCTCACCCTGAGCCTGGTGACGTTTGCTGCGGATGGTGTGGATGAGTAATCCCGCTGGCGAAGGCGATCTGCTGCGCAGCGGCTGGCAGGCCCGCAGCAGGCAGGAGAAAGTGGGGGCACGCGACAAGATGCAGCCCTCGCTGCTGGATCGCCTGACGGATAACGATCCGGAAAAAAAACGCGAGTCCGCCAACAGCAATCTGATCACCCACGCCGCGCTGCGTCGCAACGTTCTGCGGGATTTACAGTGGTTGTTTAATACCATCAACTACGATGCCTCCAGCGACTTAAGCGGGCTGACGCAGGTGAGCCGTTCCGTCGTCAACTTTGGCGTTGCGCCGCTGGCGGGGAAAAGAATGTCCGATATCGAATGGCACGACATTCAGCGTAAGCTCACCGAAGCGATTATTAACTTTGAACCGCGGATCCTGCCGCAGGGGCTTCAGGTTCGCTGCGTATCCGATACCTCGTCGTTAGATCTGCACAACGTGCTGTCTATCGAAATCAAAGGGCGCCTGTGGTGCGTGCCGTATCCGCTGGAGTTTCTCTTTCGCACCGACGTCGACCTTGAAAATGGCCATTTTGAACTGAAGGATGCGGGGTAATTATGGAAAGCAAACTGCTCGAATATTACAACCGTGAACTGGCCTATCTCCGCGAGATGGGCGCGGAGTTCGCCGAACGCTACCCGAAGGTGGCGGGGCGGCTTGGTATGCGCGGCATCGAAGTGGCGGACCCATACATCGAGCGGCTGATGGAAGGTTTTGCCTTTCTGACCTCCCGCGTGCAGATGAAGATGGACGCCGAGTTCCCGCGCTTTTCACAGCGCATGCTGGAGATGATTGCGCCGAATTATCTGGCGCCCACGCCGTCGATGGCGATCGCTGAAATTCAGCCCGACAGCAGCCGCGGCGACCTGAGCAAAGGCTTCATTGTGCCGCGCGGCACCATGATGGACAGCCTGGCGCTGAAAAAAACCGGCGTCACGTGCAGCTATACCACGGCGCACGAGGTGAACCTGCTGCCGCTAAAAATCGACAGAATCGAGCTCGGCGGCGTGCCCGCCGATCTGCCGCTGGCCCAGCTCGGCCTGAACCAGCGGGGGATCAGCAGCGCCTTGCGGATCCGCATTGCCTGCGATGGCCCGCAGCACCTTGGACACCTGGATTTTGACCGCCTGGAGTTCTTCTTAAGCGGCCCGGACATCGAGGCGCTGAAGCTGCTGGAGCTGGTCATGGAGCACCACGCGGGCATTGTCTGCCAGACGGTCAGCAAGCAGCCCCAGCGCCAGCTATTGTCGTCTGACGCCCTGCGTCAGGAAGGCTTTGACGCGAACCAGGCGCTGCTCCCGGACGATCTGCGCAACTTTGACGGCTATCGCCTGTTGCAGGAGTACTTTGCGTTCCCGGCACGCTTTCGCTTCATCAGCCTGAGCGGGCTGGGCAAGCTGATCCAGCGCTGCGAAGATGAAAAGGCGTTTGATATCTTTATTCTGCTCGACAAGAGCGACGATCAGCTGGAGCGCGTAGTGGACGCCAGCCACCTGGCGCTGCACTGCACGCCGGTGATCAACCTGTTCCCGAAAGTGGCTGCACGACAGAAGCTGAACGAAGGCCAGCATGAATACCATCTGGTGGTGGATAACATCCGACCGCTGGATTATGAAATTTATGCCGTGAAAAAAATCTACGCCAGCGCCGACGGGCAGCGGGACGACCAGACGTTTCGACCGTTCTGGAGTACCTGGAGCGGCGACGCGGGTAACTACGGCGCCTACTTTTCCCTGCGCCGCGAGCAGCGCGTTCTCTCGGAACACGCGCTGCGCTACGGCACCCGCACGGGCTATATCGGCTCGGAGGTCTTTGTCTCGCTGGTGGATGCGCAGCACGCGCCGTGGCAGGAGAACCTGCGCTACATTTCCGCCGAGGTTCTGTGCACCAGCCGCGACCTGCCGCTGATGCTCCAGCAGGAGCTCGGGCAGTTTATTATGGCCGACTCCATGCCGGTGAAGGCGTTAACCCTGCGCAAAGGCCCGACGCCGCCGCGTCCGGCGCTGGCGGAAGGGTTCAGCACCTGGCGACTCATCAGCCAGTTGCAAATGAATTACCTCAGCCTGATGGACAGTGAAAACGAAGAGGGCGCCGCCGCGCTGCGTCAGCTGTTAGGGCTGTATGCCAACCTGGCGGAGACGCCGGTTGCTCGTCAGGTGGATGGCGTTCGCCACTGCGTGCTGGAGCCGGTTCACCGCCGCGTGCCGGAGCCGGGCCCGGTGGTGTTCGCCCGCGGGATCGGCATCACCCTGACCGTGGATGAACGCGCCTTTTCCGGCGCCAGCCCGTGGCTATTCGGCAGCGTGCTGGAGCGCCTTTTTGCCCGCCTGGTCTCCATCAACAGCTTTACGGAATTCACGCTCAAGAGCCAGCAGCGCGGCGAAATCGGCTACTGGGCGCCGCGCATGGGTAAAAGGGCGCTGGTATGAGCGAGGTTGCCCCTGCAACGCTGCGCGTGCATCGCCTGACGCCGCTGCCCGATGCTTTCTGGCGCGGGGTGCGCGAGACGCCGTGGCGCTACGATCTGTTCCAGCTGTTAAGACGCATTGATGCCCAGGGCGGTGAACGTTATCCGCTGGGACGCGCGCCGCTGCCGAAATTTGAGCCGCTGCGTATTGGTCAGCAGCCTTCGATGGGCTTTGCGCCGTCAACCGTTGCCGAGGTCCGGCAGCGAGAAGAGAACGGGCTGCATGAGGTTTCTATTCTGAGCTTCGGCCTGTTTGGTCCTAATGGCCCGCTGCCGGTACACATGACCGAGTATGCCCGCGAGCGTATTCATCATCATCAGGATCACAGCCTCAGCGCGTTTGCCGACCTCTTTCACCACCGCCTGACGCTGCTGTTCTACCGCGCCTGGGCGGACGCGCAGCCTGCCGTTTCACTGGATCGCGACGACAACAGGCGCTTCGAAGGGTATCTGGCGTCGCTGATTGGCATGGGCCAGCCCGGTCAGATGTCGAAAGGCAGCCTGAGCGCGCATGCCCGCTTTACCCACGCCGGGCACCTGACCCGCCACGGGCGTGATCCGGAAGGGCTGGAGAAGATCCTGCGCAACTATTTCAACGTTCCGGTCAGGCTGGTGGCCAACGTCCCGCAGTGGATGCCGCTCTCAACGCGGGAGCAGGCACAGCTGGGTGAGGGGCGGCGCCTGCCGCGCATGGGGGAATCCGCCTTCCTCGGCATTGCGGTACGCGACGTGCAGCATAAGTTTCGGCTGGAGATTGGCCCCTTAAGCGCAGACGAGTACAACCGTTTTTTGCCGGGCGAAGGGTGGGTCACCGAGCTGCGCGACTGGGTGCGACAGTATGCCGGGGTGGAATTTGAATGGGAAACACGGGTGATCCTGCGCGCCGATGCGGTGCAGGGCGCCACGCTCGGCAGTGCCGGGCGATTAGGGTACAACACCTGGCTGGGCCTTCAGCCTCAGCCTGTTCCGCGTGGCGATCTGGTGTATCGCGCAGAGCGATAATCCTTCCGTATACCGAATCATTGTTAATGGAAACTAACATGTCAGAAATTAGCCGTGCCGTGCTTTTCGGCAAACTGGATACGCTGTTATTTACCTCTCTGGAGAGCGCGACTGCCTTCTGCAAACTGCGCGGCAACCCGTACGTTGAGCTGGTGCACTGGCTGCATCAGCTGATGCAGCAGCAGGATGGCGATCTGCAACGGGTCATCCGTCACTTCGTCCTTGATGAACAGCAGCTGACGCGCGATATCGTGGCGGCGCTGGATGCCCTGCCGCGCGGCGCCAGTTCCGTCTCTGACCTTTCCGAGCATATCGACAGCGCCGTCGAGCGCGCCTGGGTTTACGGCTCGCTGAAGTTTGGCGTCAGCCGCATCCGCGGCGGCCATTTGCTGATCGGCATACTGAAAACGTGGAATCTGGCTAACGTGCTGAAAAGCATTTCGGCGCAGTTCACCCGACTTAACGTCGAGGTGCTGATCGAGCAGTTCGACGCCATTTGTGCCGACAGCAAAGAGAGCCAGCAGGCTGCCGCCGCGGCGGACGCGCCTGCCGGTGCCGTACCGGCCGCGCAGGGCACGCTGGCGCAGTATGGTCAGGATCTGACGGCGCGCGCCCGGGAAGGCAAGATTGACCCGGTAGTGGGGCGCGATGAAGAGATCCGCCAGATGGTCGATATCCTGATGCGTCGTCGCCAGAACAACCCCTTGCTAACCGGGGAAGCCGGCGTCGGGAAAACCGCGGTTGTGGAAGGGCTGGCGCTGCGTATCGCCGACGGCGACGTGCCGGAGCCGCTGCAAAACGTTCAGCTGTGGCTGCTGGATATCGGCATGCTTCAGGCCGGGGCGGGCATGAAGGGGGAATTTGAAGCGCGCCTCCAGGCGCTGATTAACGAGGTGCAGTCCAGCGCCACGCCGATTATTCTGTTTATCGATGAAATCCACACCCTGATTGGCGCAGGCGGGCAGCAGGGCACCGGCGATGCCGCTAACCTGCTCAAGCCAGCTCTGGCGCGCGGCCAGCTGCGCACCATCGGCGCGACCACCTGGGCGGAATATAAAAAATACATTGAGAAAGATCCGGCGCTGACCCGCCGCTTCCAGACCGTACAGGTTCACGAGCCGGATGAAGCGAAAGCCGTACTGATGCTCCGCAGCACCGTGTCGCCGCTGGAAACCCATCATCAGGTTTTACTTCTCGACGAAGCGGTCAGCGCGGCGGTGAAGCTGTCGCATCGCTATATTCCTGCGCGTCAGCTGCCGGATAAAGCGGTAGCGCTGCTGGATACCGCCTGTGCGCGCGTGGCCGTCAGCCAGAGCGCGCCGCCTGCCCAGCTGGAAGACTGCCTGCGTCATCTGGCGGCCCTGGACGTGGAGCTGGAGATTGCCGAACGCGAAGCCCGCGTGGGGGCAGGCGATCCGGCGCGCGTGGCAACCTTGACAGCCGAGCGAGACGCGTTCGAAACCCAACGCGAAGCCCTTTCCCGCCGCTGGGAAGAAGAGCGTACGCGGGTGCAGGAGATTATCCGCCTGCGTGCCGCGCTGTTTGCGGCGGGTGATGAGGATACGGCTGAACTGCGCGGCCAGCTGGCGGAGCAGCAGCAGGCGCTGACGACCTTACAGGGCGACGAACCGCTGCTGTTTGCCGCGGTGGATGAAAACGTGGTGGCGGCGGTGGTTTCGGACTGGACCGGGATCCCGCTGGGCCGGATGGTGAAAAATGAGATCGACGCGGTGCTTAACCTGGCCGACACGCTGAACCAGCGGGTCATTGGCCAGCGCTACGGTCTGGAGCTGATCGCCCGTCGGGTGAAAACCGCGCGCGCGAAGCTTGACGATCCGAACAAACCGATCGGCGTATTTATGCTCTGCGGGCCGTCCGGCGTGGGTAAAACCGAAACCGCGCTGGCGCTGGCGGAGTCGCTTTATGGCGGCGAGCAGAACGTCATCACCATCAACATGAGCGAATTCCAGGAAGCGCACACCGTATCGACGTTAAAAGGTGCGCCTCCGGGCTATGTGGGCTATGGTGAAGGCGGCGTCTTAACCGAGGCCGTGCGCCGCCGTCCCTACAGCGTGGTGCTGCTGGACGAAATTGAAAAAGCGCACCCTGACGTGCACGAGATCTTCTTCCAGGTCTTCGACAAGGGCTGGATGGAGGACGGCGAAGGGCGTCACATCGATTTCCGTAACACCATTATTATTCTGACGTCTAACGTGGGTACCGACCTGATCAGCGCCATGTGCGCCGACCCGGAGCTGATGCCGGAGCCCGATGCGCTGAGCGGCGCCCTGCGCCAGCCGCTGCTGGAGGTCTTCCCGCCAGCGCTGCTGGGGCGTCTGCTGGTGGTGCCGTATTACCCGCTGAGCGACGAGATGCTGGGGCAGATTGTCCGTCTTCAGCTCAAGCGCATTCAGCGACGTCTGGAAGAGAATCACAACATTATTTCTGAATTTGACGACAGCGTGGTCGAACAGATTGTTCAGCGCTGTACCGAGGTCGAGTCGGGCGGACGTATGGTCGATGCGATTCTGACCAATACGTTGCTGCCTCAGATGAGCCAGATTTTACTTACCGCCAGCCGCAGCGACGAGCAGTACCGACGTCTGCACGTCACCTGCGAGCAGGGCGAGTTCCACTGTCAGTTTGCCGCGTAATAATCATCAAGAGAACTGTAAAAGATGACGGATAATGATAACAATCGGACTGTCCCAAACGCGCTCCCGGTCGGGTACCGTTTCAATGAGTTTGAAATAAAAGAGGTGATTGGCGGCGGCGGATTCGGCATCGTCTATCGCGCCTGGGATCACCAGCTCGAACGCACTATCGCTATCAAAGAGTTTATGCCTTCCTCCCTCGCCGTACGCGGCGAGGATATGACGCTGGTGCTGCGCAGCGAGCGCTTTGGCAAAGCGTTTTCTGCGGGCCTCAACAGCTTCATCCAGGAAGCCCGCCTGCTGGCGCGCTTTAACCACCCGAACCTGCTGCACGTGCTGCGTTTCTGGGTGCAAAACGACACGGCCTACATGGGGACGCTGTTTTACAGCGGCACCACGCTGTCGCGTCTGCGCGAAGAAAAACCGGAGCTGATTAACGAGGCGTGGATCCGCCGTATGTTGCCGATGCTGTTTGGCGCCATCAAAACGATCCACGACGAAGGCTATCTGCACCGCGATATCTCGCTGGATAACATTCAGATTCAGGATAACGGCCTGCCGGTGCTGCTCGATTTCGGTTCGGCGCGCCGCACCATCGGCAACCTTTCGGACGAGACGGAAACCATGCTGCGTCCGGGATTTGCGCCTATCGAGCAGTACACCGACGACAATGAAAGCGAGCAGGGGCCGTGGACGGATATCTACGCGCTCGGCGCCGTGCTGCGCACCCTCATCGTGGGCTCACCGCCGCCGGTCAGCGTGGTGCGTTCGATTCAGGACACCTGCAAACCGCTGGTGGAGCTGATGCCGCAGGGGTATTCCATCCCGCTGCTACAGGCCATCGACAAGGCGCTGGCGCTGCATATGGAAGACCGTCCGCAATCCATTGAGGCGTTCGCGGCGCTGATCGAGATGCCCGTCGCCGGTATCGACGAGGTGCTGACCGCGAAAAAGACCGGCACGATGCTGGTGCCGGTGGAAGAGGAAGCGTCTGCTTCCGCGCTGGACTGGCGACGTTACAAGCTGCCGGGTCTGGTTGCTGCGGGCGTGCTGGTTGGGGTTGTAGCCGGCGCGATGCTGTTCGGCGGCGGCAGTCAGGATACGCCAACGCAGACGGCGCAAACGCCTGCCGTGAGTCCTCCGGCTAACACCGCCGCCGCACCGGAAACCAAACCGGCAACCGCAGAGGTGAGCGAACCGGTTGTGCCACCGGCTACGGCACAGCAGAGTGCGCCGCCAGTCGACGCCAGCCCGGTCGCGCTGGTCTATATCCGCATGCTGGATGGCGAGACGCTGAAGGTTAACGGCGAGCCGAAAGCGCTGCGTCCGGGCAATAACGGTTACGCATCGCTGAAACTGCCGGCGGGTGAAACACGTATTGAACTGGAAGGCAATGGAAGAACGCGTACCCAGACGCTGGATATTGCGAAGCCAGGCACCTGGCTGGTGAATCCGTAAGCCTGCGGGTAACAGGACGGAGCGAATGTATAACATCAAGTTTGTCTATCTTTTCCACGAGAACGTCTCGCCGGCGCTGTTTGCGAAAATTATCCGCCCGTCCGTTGCCGGGCAGTGGATTATGTCGGTTCCCGACCACTCGCTGCGCTCGCTCTTCACGCGCTACGATTTGCTGCGCACGATCACCGGCGCGAATCCTTATCAGTCCGGGCGTGATACCCGCACGCTGATCGCGCAGGATCTGGAGATGGGCAGGGTGGTCGCCATTGATGAAAGTTTTCGTGACTGGTCATCAGTAACGGAAATTTTTTATATCAACGCCAAAGGGCAACTTCAGGCTGCGTCCCTGGTCGGGCTGGGCTGGTATCCGGTGAGTACGATTGTCGACCGTTATGAAACCATGGTGAGAACGTATGGTTCTCGCCCTGCGCCAACGGTACTGCCGAAGCAGGTGGTGAAATCGAAAGCGGCGCAGGTGCCGGACGAGCCGACCCCGGGCAAAGACGGCAAAACCTATGCCGCACAGCTTCAGCAGATGACCAAAGCAGAACGCTGGCAGGCGCGTAAAGATCTGATCGCGAAGGGGAGCAGCAGCCTGTATCCGGACGCGCAGATCGCGGCTAAGCGGCTGGCGGCGAATAATATCGCGGTGGAAAAAGCGAAGCTGGCGGAGAATATTTACAAGACCGTCAACCCGCTGGAAGCCACGCCCGGCGTGCCGGAGGGGTGGACGGATATCAGTAATGACGATGCGCTGTTAGGAAAGTTCGGGCTGAACAAATCGATGCTTTTTGACGATGACACATCCCCCAATTTTCTGGCGCGCGTCTATCAACCGAAGCCGGACGTGTTCGGCACTGACATGAACCCCACGCTGGTATTCAGGGGATCGCGCGAGCCTGGTTTCGCCTCACTGTCTGAGAATGTCTCCTCTTTACTGACCAAAGGGGAGCTGGCACCAGTGGTAAACGGGGCTGACTGGTCGAATAACTTCTCGCAGGGCATGGGTATGGCTTCAGATTATTATAAAAAGGCCGTGAGTATTGGTAAGGAGCTGGCAAGGTCAGGCCAGAATATTGATATTGCCGGACATTCCCTTGGCGGTGGCCTCGCCTCTGCAACCTCCATGGGCAGCGGGAAAGCGGGATGGACGTTCAACGCCGCAGGTCTGAATGCCGGAACCGTAGAAAAATACGGCGGCAAGCTATTAGGCAGTACGGATAATATCCAGGCGTATCGGGTAGAAGGTGAACTGCTCACCAGGATCCAGGAAGTTAATCCCTGGGAAGATCTTAAAACAATGAAAGGGCATGTCCCTTCGTGGATCCTCAAAGAGGAAATTTCTGCGCTGAGCCCCAACGCTGCCGGAATTCCTCACGATCTCCCTGGTGGAACCGGAAGCGCGCTGGACCGCCATGGCATTAACCAGGCGATAGATTGCATAGAGCAACAGAAGAATGAGGATATTTCGATAATCGGGAGTCGATTGTGAAAAAACGTTTGATGGCTTTTGTCGCGTTATGTTTTTTATTCATGATTCAGGGGTGCAAGCAGGATATGGAACTTAATCCACAGGACTACTTCAGCGGCCAGCAGCTTGAACTGGCGAAAGCGATTGAGGAAGGCGACGTCGATGCGGTAAAGACGCTTGCGCCGGACAGCGACCTTAATCAACCAGGAAAGCAGGATATGACCCTGCTTTTCTGGGCCCTTGGCAACGCAATTAATGATAAAAAAACGTCGAACCATTTAGAGGTCATTACTTTGCTTGTTCAGGCCGGCGCAGATCCGCTCCAGCCTCGACCACAGGGAAAAAGCAGTCCTGCTGAATTTGCCCTGAAGGGCGACAGCGCGGACTGGATCGACGCGATGCTGGACGGTGGCCTCTCACCCAACGTGAAAGATAAGGTTTTCCACGAACCGATCGTCTTCCAGTCGCTTAAAGCGAAAAATACAGAGACGCTGGAAGCCATGCTCGATCGCGGTGCTGACGCCAACTCAACCAACTCACTGGGTAAAACGCTGGTGTTTGATGCGCTGGATAACCAGTCATACGATCATGTCTTGTTGCTGCTCGATCGTGGAGCGGATCCGTCAATTAAGGCCAAAAATGGCTGGTCGATGAGCAATGCGCTCGCGGACGCGCTGAATGGACTGGACCGAGGCAGTGAGCAGTACGAGAAATTAAACGAAATAAAAGAGAAGCTCATCCAGAAGGGGGGCGAATGGCCACCTCAGCCCGTCAAGTAATTGCTTAACGGCCATGAAAGTCAGAGATAAGGTTTTCATTTTCTGGGGATGCATGGATGCCCTGGCCATTGTGCTCTATTGTGCCCAGTCCGTGCGTCATGACAGGATCCCTTTTATTTCCGATATACACGCCTTCAGTACGGTTGTGAACACGCTGTCTGCTGGCGGGTATAGCGCTCTGGTTATTCTTTTTTTTATTCTCGATTTCTTGCTGTTGCTCTCTTTTATTGCCTCAGCATGGTGCTTCCTTGCCCGGAATTTATACGCGAGCAGACTGGCATTCTGTCAGGAAATACTGCGTCTGGTTACATTTCGCTACTCAGTTTCCCTTTTTCCCCTGGTGTTAAGTTTCACGGGCGTGATGAATGTCTGGCTAAATGGCTTTTTGTTCTTTTTGTCAGAGTTTCTGAAAATCTATTCCCTGTGGATTTATAAATATGAAGGGGAAAGGCCCCCGGTTAAAGAGTAATACGGCCAATAACCAGTACATTCACGTTTAAAAAAGCCTTGCGTTAAAAATATTCTCAGCATAAACCATTATGGAATTAAGATTATGCTCAACCGAATTACCGTTCAGCTCCCGGTTGAAGGGCTGCTTTTCTGGAAACTCTCCGGCCGCGAGGCGATGTCCGAGTCGTTCGCGCTGACGCTGACCCTGCTCGGCACGGATGCGCGCATTGACCGCAGCAGGCTGCTCGGTCAGCCGGTCACGGTGACCATCCCCACGCAGAGCCTGCTCACTCCCCGCTACATCAACGGCAAGGTAACGCGCGTGGCGGTGAGCGCCGTGGAGCTGACGGGCACCCGCTACGCGGTGTACCAGCTAACGGTGGAGCCTGACCTGTGGCCGATGAAGCGCGACCGTAACCTTCGGATCTTCCAGGGCCAGACGGTGCCGCAGATTGTGAAAACTCTGCTGGGTGAGCATCAGGTTAACCTCGAAGACAAGCTCACCGGCAGCTACCGGGTGTGGGACTACTGCGTGCAGTATCAGGAATCGAGCCTGGACTTTATCAGCCGCCTGATGGAGCTGGAGGGGATTGCGTACTA
Organism: Enterobacter cloacae complex sp. P24RS; assembly: GCF_014982165.1. NCBI lineage: Bacteria > Pseudomonadati > Pseudomonadota > Gammaproteobacteria > Enterobacterales > Enterobacteriaceae > Enterobacter > Enterobacter cloacae complex sp. P24RS. The sequence continues at coordinate 8,526 of NZ_JADCKU010000010.1, read as the reverse complement.
CTTCAGCCACGAGGCCGACAAACACACCCTGGTACTCACCGATGCCGCGACGCAGCATCAGCCGTTCAGCGGCTACGAGGTCATCCCGTACCACCAGACGCCGTCCGGCGGCAGTACGGACGAAGAGGGCATCAGCCAGTGGGCGCTGGAGGACAGCGTGACGCCGGGGATTTACAGCCTCGACGACTACGACTTCCGCAAGCCAAACGCGTGGCTGTTCCAGGCCCAGCAGAACCCGGCGTCACCGAAGCCGGGCAGCATAGACGTGTACGACTGGCCGGGGCGCTTTGTGGAGACGGGTCATGCGGAGTTCTACGCCCGTATCCGTCAGGAGCGCTGGCAGGTGGAGCACCAGCAGATTCAGGCGACGGCTACCGCAGCGGGCATTGCGCCGGGCCACATCTTTACCCTGACCAACGCGCCGTTCTTCAGCGATAACGGGGAGTATCTGGTCACGGCGGCGGGCTATCACTTCGAGGAGAACCGCTACGCGAGCGGCGAGGGGGAAACCATTCACCGCACCGATTTCAGCGTCATTCCGGCGGCGGTGTCGTACCGTCCGGCGCAGTCCACGGCGTGGCCGCGCACCTACGGCCCACAGACCGCGAAAGTGGTGGGGCCGCAGGGAGAGAGCATCTGGACGGACAAATATGGCCGGGTGAAGGTGAAGTTCCACTGGGACCGTCTGGCGAAGGGCGATGACACCAGCTCCTGCTGGGTGCGTGTGTCGAGCGCATGGGCAGGCCAGGGCTACGGCGGGGTGCAAATTCCGCGCGTCGGCGACGAGGTGGTGGTGGACTTTATCAACGGCGATCCGGACCGTCCGATTATCACCGGGCGCGTGTACAACGACGCGAGCATGCCGCCGTGGGCACTGCCCGCAGCGGCAACGCAGATGGGTTTTATGAGCCGGACGAAGGACGGCTCTGTGGACAACGCCAACGCCCTGCGCTTTGAGGACAAGGCGGGCGCGGAGCAGGTGTGGATCCAGGCCGAGCGCAATCTTGATACCAGCGTTAAAAATGATGAAACGCACAGCGTCGGCGGGGCGCGCAGCCATTACGTGAAGAAAAATGAGCTGCATCGCGTCGAGGCTAATCAGATCCAGGCCGTGAAAGGCGGAACCGAGATCCTGACGGGGAAAGGCAAGCTGGATGCGGCGGTGGAGCAGTATGTGATCGCGTCCGGGACGAAGCTGCGGCTGGTCTCGGGTGAAAGCGCGATTGAACTTAACGCTAACGGCAAAATTAACCTGATCGGTAAAGAGTTTAACTTCTTCGTTGAAGGGGATGGCCACATTACAACTGGCGGCAAGCTGCACCTGAATACATCGGGTACCAAGCCGGGCACGACGGCGCCGGGATCAGGGCATAAAGGGGATATTGATGCGGCGGTGCAGGAGAAATTTTCGCCGGGAAAGGAGAGTAAGGCGGGTGCGGCTGCCAGTGCGCCTGCCGAAACATCCAAAACGGCTACTCCCCCAACGTCCAGTGTGCCTTCAAGCGGTTATGGCAAAGATGTAGATAGCCTTGTAGACAAATCACCTACCATGAAGAATGACATTGCAACCTTAAAGAAACGAGGCTGGACATTTGAAAAGGGTGAAGCAGGTAAAGGGACGTACGCCGATCGTCAAAAGCGCGTTATTACCGTTGATAAAAATGAGCTCGGTAATCCGGATGCAGTCGTTCAGTCTCTGTCACATGAAAGTGGCCACGCTTTATATGAACCCAACATTGATCTTTCATCGCGTGATGTTTACCTCAACAGTGCTCTCAGTGATGAGGGCGCTGCGACGCTGAACAATATTCGAGTACAACGCGAAATCTTAGCCAATAAGGGTGGAGATATAGGTATTGCAGGCAATCCGGCAAATCATTCACAATATAATCGCATCTATGATTCTCTCGAACGAGGGACTATTAAGGAAAGTGAAGCGCGAACGCAGATAGGCCGTATCTTTGGTAAAGGCGAACAAACGTCGAACACAGGGCAATTTTACGAAGATTATTATGGCGGTTGGTATGATAAAAATTATCCATAGTCTAAAAACTGGTGCGGTGCTTGCGGCTTTATTAACGACGGAAATGGCAGGAGGTAACATGCAGAAACAGGATCTTTGGCAGTTCATTACAGAAATGAGCGCATCACTCGAAAAGTTGTCCGTTACAAGTCTGAATAACGCTCCGTTGTCATTTAAGCTGACGAAACAGAATGAATATATCAATTTCTACAATGCCGACGATGTTGAACTCGCGGATGGAACCAACATTACTGCAATAGATTTACGTTTAAGTAAAGAAAGCGATGGTATGGCACCGTTACTGAATTTTGCACCGTCCGGCCAGTGCATCACTCTTGATACCGTTAAAAAACATTATCCGCAACTAACGTTAACTGATTATCCGCGAGGCCGTTCGGAGAACGAAGTGACCAGTTATACAGCGCCAAAGGATAAGAATGGGCAAAAAATAAGCTTCAGTTTCACGGTAAAAAAACCTGACTGCCTGGGTGGGGTTGCTATTAGCGCCGACTAAGAATGCTGATTTCATTACTCACCGTTTTTTTAAAGTGGTGAGTAGCATAATATTTATCCAGCAAATGACGATTAACGTGAATAAACGCCTTTTTGTTTCTCTTTGTTTTACCCTGATCTCGACCTTTTTGTGCAGTTATGAAGTATTAGCGCAGGCTATGCCACCCATTCTGGCTGAACAGGATTTTTCCAAACAGATTAGAGACAAATCTGTCGCCCTGGGCGACAGATGGACTCCTGATATTGCCCGAAAAATCGACGTGCCGGTGGAAGAGGAGGTTACCGGTGAGGTTCCTTTTGACGGGATTTGGGCTGCCGGGGTCGAGAACGACTCGTCATTAACCCTGCGGTTAGCGGAATCAGGCAACCGTATCACCGGCTCTTATTGCTATATATCCCAGAAAGGGAACCGCATAGATTGCCCGGAGGATGATGAGCGTAATCTTAGCGGTACGATCGCAGGCAATCATGCCAACGTTGAATTCAACTCATCATTTGGCGGCGTAGGCGGACAGGCTGTTCTGGAAATAAAGGGGCGTGAAATGGAATGGCGTTTAGTAACTCCTCCTCAAAATGGAAATTACTATGCCCCGCTGCGGTATACGTTACGTAAAGCCGCTTCGGTTCAAAACGCTGAAACCAGAAAACTGGACACCGATAAATTCGCTATTTCGCTGATAAACAAGTGCGGCCATTTTGAGAGCGAATGTGACCAGATGGCTTATCTCGGCATGCGCAAAAGCGATAATAGTATGATCTCCTTAAAGGGAAAAACGTTACACGACTCCGCAGGAAAAATAATCGGCTCAACTTTCAAGAATGGCGAGACCGTTTACACCGTGACGTATGCGCCTGCGAAATTGGTTGTCAGCAAAGGCAACCATGTTTTAGTCGAACAGTCAGGTCAGTGGCTTAAATAACAGAATCATCGGTAAAAAGGCCAATGTGGATTGGCCTCTGTTATTTCTCTCAATACTAATCATCCCGAGTTCACTTATGAAATACACCCTCCAGGAAGGTTCCTTCACCCTATTTCCTGCCGCCTGGCAGGACAACAGCATGAACATCATTCGCGATGACGAGAGCGGGTTATCTGTAGTGGTCAGCCGCGGCGTCATCCCGGATGGTAGCGACTACGAAAAAGAGTTTCACCGCCAGTGGGACGTGCTGCGCCCTCAGATGGGTGAGATCGCCCAGAGCGAATTCCAGCGCGTCAACGCGGGACCTGACGGAAAAATCAACGGCCTGGAGGTTGAAACCACCTTTGACCGTAACGGCCAGCGCCTGTGGCAAAAACAGCTGGCCGTGCAGACACCAGGCAAACCGGTATTGATGATTTTTACCCTCTCGTCGCTCAAAGCCTTCACCGAAGAGGACGAGGCGCGCTGGAGCGCGCTTAAGCAAAGTCTGACGCTAAACGACAACCGGAATGTGTAAGGCATGAGCGATAACAACGCGGCCCGTAAGGGCGACGAGATTATTCACTCCAGCATTTTTGCTGATATAACCAGCATTGTGGCGGAAGGTGCCGCCTATGCGGTGATCGGCGCGGCGGTGGGCGCGGCAGCGACCGCCGCGGCTCCGCTGCTGGGTGCCGGGGCCGCTGCCGCAGGCGTGGCGGCGATAGGTTCCAGCTGTCTGTTGAGCGGCATTATCGGCGGGGTTCTGGCGAACGTCGCCGGGATCACCGACGATATCAGCAACGCCGCTGAAGGGCTGGGTAACGCGCTTTTCCCGCCGTCGCCTGCGGGTAAGATCACCACCGGTTCCAGCAACGTTCTGACCAATGCGATCCCGGCTGCACGCGCAGCCGGGACGTTAACGCCTGCCGATACTCCTTCCCCTGAGCCGCAGTCTCCGGGCAGCTTTGCCGACTACGCGGGCATGCTGCTTTCCGCCGCCGGACAGTTCGGCAGCGAAATGTGGCAGCCGAGCGTGGCCTCTGCCGCTGCCGGCACCTCGCCGCTGGAAGAAGACAAGGTGGCGTGCGATAAACACTCCGGGCCGCAGTATCTGGCGGAAGGCTCCAAAAGCGTCTTCATCAACGGGCAGCCCGCAGTGCGCGCGAAAGATCGCACCACCTGCGAGGGCACCGTGTCCGACGACGTCTCCCCGAACGTGATCATCGGCGGCGACACGCTGACGGTCCGCGACATCAAAAGCGGCAAAACGCCGGGCCTGGCGCTGGGGATGATTGCGCTCTCCCTGCTGCGCGGGCGTCCTGGCAAGATTTTGAAAAACATGCCCTGCGCGCTGGCGTCTGCCGGCGGCGGGATGCTGGCCGATATGGCGGTCAACGCCGTGTTCGGCTCCTCGCACCCGGTTCACGCCGCCACCGGCGTGAAGGTGCTGAATGACGACGATGAGCTCGATTTCTCGCTGCCGGGGCGCTTTCCTTTGCGCTGGCAGCGCAGCTACAACAGCCTGACTACCCGCGAAGGGCTGTTTGGCCTCGGCTGGGCAACCACCTTTGACAGCTACCTGACGCTGGAAGAAAACAACGCCACCTGGTTCGACGAAACCGGGCGCGAGCTGAGCTTTGCGCTGCCACCTGTCGACCGCGCGTTTTACAGCATTAGCGAAGGCATTATTATCCGTCGCAATGACAGCGGCGACGTGGCGATTGCCGACGATGACGGCGCGGTGTGGCGTCTGTATAAACCGACCCGCGCTAACCCCTCCATCCTGCGTCTGGCGTCCCTCAGCGATGAATACGGCAACGCGCTGCTGACGGAGTGGGACGAGCACGGCAGGCTGGTCGGTCTTCACGACGAGCCGCGGGCGATTGACGTCACCCTGCGCTATGAGGACGAGCGTTTCCCGCAGCGCGTTACCTCGGCGAGCCATTTTGACGGAAGCCGCACCTGGCCGCTGATGCAGTGGGGCTACGACGGGCGCGGCCAGCTGGCCAGCGCGACGGATGCCTCCGGCGTAGTGACCCGTGAATACCGTTATAACGATAACGGCCTGATGGTCTGGCACCGCCTGCCGGGCGGGCTGGAGAGCGAATACCGCTGGCAAAAATTCGACCACTGGCGCGTGGTGGAAAATCGCACCAGCACCGGCGACGGCTGCCGCTTTAGCTACGATTTAACCGCCGGGCTGACCACCGTCGAGCACTACGATGGACAGACGCGAAAGCACTACTGGAACGCGCAGAGCCTGATTGTTCGCTACGTTGACGAGCGCGGCGAGAACTGGCGCTACGAGTGGGATGACAACGAGCTCCTTACGCGCCGCATCGATCCGCTCGGCAATGCCGTCACCTTCGTCTATGACGAGATGGGCAATCGGGTGCAGGAGATCGACGCAGACGGTAACGCCCGCACCACCACCTGGCTGGAGCACCGTGCGCTTCCGGCGTCAATCATTGAAGCAGACGGTAGCGCGACCCGCTTCTGGTACGACGAACATCACGGGCTGAAGCGCGTGGTCGATCCAATCGGGCACGTTACGCAACTGCGTCGGGACGAGTATGGGCAGGTGGTTGAAGAGGTGGATGCCGCCGGCAACAGCCGCTTCCAGGAGTACAACGAGGCCGGACAGGTGGTTCGCGCCACGGACTGCTCTGGTCGGGTTACTCAGTATCGCTATCATCCGCTGGGCTGGCTGGTGGCTGAGATCAGCGCTGACGGCGAAGAGACGCGCTACCGCTACGATGCCGCGGGGCGTCCGGTACAGCTCGATCGCCCGGAAGGGTGGACAGAGTCGCTCAAATGGAACGAGCGTGGCCTGCCGGTAAAGCATGCAGGTGCCGACGGGAAAGAGAGCGAGTTTAAATACGATGACGCGGGGCGTTTAACCGCCACGCGTAATACGCAGGGTGAAGAGGTTCGTCGCCGCTGGGACAGCCGCGGGCGTCTGATTGCTCTGGAAAACGAAAACGGCGAAGCGTACCGGTTTATCTGGGGCGCAGACTCGCTGTTGATGGAAGAGGTGGGGCTCGATGGCGTGGCCTCGCAGTATCGCTACGATGCCTGTGGCCGCACGATAGCACGCACCTTTGCCGCCGGACATCCGGAGGCCATCACCCATGCCTTCGCCTGGAGCGCGAGCGGTCAGCTGGTGGCCCGCACCACGCCGGAAGGGCAGACCCGCTACCACTACACGCCGTCCGGGCTGTTAAGCCGGATTGGGCTGCATCCTGCGCTTTCAGCCGATGCATGGAGCACCGAGGCGGAGCAGGAGCTCGCCTTTGAGTATGACGCGCTCGGCCGCGTGACGCGCGAAGCGGGCGAGCACGGGGAGCTGACGTGGGAATATGATGCGCTGGGCAACCGCACCTCCGTCACGCTGCCCGATGGCCGTGAGCTGAAACAGTTCTACTACGGCAGCGGACATTTGCTCAGCATTGCCCTCGATAAGCTGTCGGTCTCCGACTTTACCCGCGACGAGCTTCACCGCGAGACCAGCCGCACGCAGGGGCTGCTGACCACCCGCAGCGAATACGACCGCCTTGGTCGCCTGCATCGGCGGGACGTCTTTACCGGCAACGCCCAGCGCCCGTCGCCGCGCCGCTGGTCCCGCCGCTGGGATTACGACTACCGTAATAACCTGGTTCGCGAAGAGCGGGACGATAATCCGTTCAGCTGGTACCGCTGGCAGTACGACAGCGCCGGACGTCTGCTGGTTCAGGACGGCACGCTGCCCGGCCAGGAGCAGTGGCGCTGGGATGCAGCCGGTAACCCGCTAGAAGGTTCTACCGAGAAGGTCACGCACAACCGCCTGACGCAGCTGAACGGCATTCACTGGCGCTATGACATCCACGGCCGCACCGTGGAGAAAGATAACGGCCAGACCCGCTGGCACTACCGCTACGACGGTGAGCACCGCCTGACGGAGGTCATCAGCCAGCCGCGGGACTGCAACAGGCCGCAGACGCAGGTCAGCTTCCTCTACGATCCGCTCGGGCGACGCATCAGCAAAACGCGCCGCCAGATGCTGGGCGGCCAGCCAACCGGTAAGCCTGTCACCACGCGGTTCGTCTGGGAAGGGTTCCGCCTGTTGCAGGAAGTGCACGGAGAAGTGCCGCTGACCTACGTCTACAGCGATCAGGACAGCTACGATCCGCTGGCGCGTATCGACGGGGTTGATGCCCCGGAGATCTTCTGGTTCCACTGCCAGCCGAACGGCACGCCGGAGCGGATGACGGATAGCGAAGGACAGGTGCGCTGGGAAGGGGTAAACAGTGCCTGGGGCAAGCTGTTGCGGGAAAGCGAGACGCAGGTATCAGGATATTCCCAGAACCTGCGCATGCAGGGGCAATACCTGGATCGTGAGACAGGGCTGCACTACAATCTGTTTCGGTATTACGACCCGGACTGCGGAAGGTTTACGCAGCAGGACCCGATAGGGCTGGCGGGGGGGGTAAACCTTTACCAGTATGCGCCGAATGCGCTGGGGTGGGTGGATCCGTGGGGGTTGACTCCTTGTAAACCCGATAAACATCTGCCGGATGCGGAACTAGGACAGTATAATTACCGAGGTATACATAAAGATCATCCCGAATGGGAAAATGCTCTTCGTGGCAAGGTAATACCAGGAGATGTTAATTCATCGATAACTCCAGAACAACATAATTTCGGTGGGGTATCTAGTATCAGTCCATATACGTCGTGGACAGATAGTCCAGAGGTAGCCAGAAACTTCGCAGGACCTGATGGAGTCATATTGAGAGTTAAAGTTGGTGCTCCCAAACCTGGCGATTCGTGGTCGTGGGAGTATTCTTTTGATGAATGGATGGAACGCGAAATCTTACTTAAAGGGATAAGAAGTGGCGATGTTGAGGTGTTCTTACCATGAGAAATGATAACCTTATTGAGTATGCTATAGATAATATACCGGATCAATTTCGTTCTTTTTTAAATGAAAAGAATAATCTACAATGTGCCTCATTTATAAGCAATGCGCGAGATGAGTTGCGAATAATGAAAGCGCATAAAGAGAACTCAAAATTTACAGGATTAAAAGTAAATGGGCTAGATGAGTTA
>NZ_JADCKU010000009.1:0-185216 GCF_014982165.1 Enterobacter cloacae complex sp. P24RS | reverse complement strand
CACCCGCCCAGCGCCCCCTCACACGCCAGCATCATCAGCGTCGTCTCATCCTCCTGCAATGATAAAATCTCCATACCCACCGGCACCCCTTTGCGGCTCACGCCGCACGGCAACGTTATTGCCGGCAGACCGCTGATGGCGGCCAGCTCCGGCGCGCAGCCGGGCGGGATCCCGTGCTGACGGCAGCAGGCGAATACGGAATGTATTTGAGCAAAGATAACATGCTGATTGCGCAGGAGGCTGGCGACCCGCAGCCTGATCCCGCTGCGCTGCTGACGCCGCTGTCAGAGGCCTATATTGCCGGGCTGCGCGACTACAGCATCGAGGAGATGCGCCAGCACGCGGTAACCGGCGATGACCGCTGCTGGTCAACGCAGGGACTGCTGGATTCGGTGCTGCCGGGACACGGGGGCGAAATTGCGCCGGTCATCGGTTTTGGCATTTCACAGGATCGGGATTCCGCTCCCGCTATCGTGAGTCCGCACGGTTTTTCCGTCGAATGGCTGCGTCTTTCTGAGGAGCACGTTGTGGGCCGACACCTGTGCCCGGATATTCAGGTCATCATGGTCTTTAAAGGCCAGCTGGAGGTCACATGGGACGAGGCGATCCTGCAACAGGCGAGAGAACACAATCGCTGTCTCGATCCCGATGGCTACGTGGCCGATGCCGACATCCTGCCCGCCACGGCCCGTCGGGCCGGTGCAATACTGGAGAAATGGCAGGCGGATGCCTGACTGGGTTTATTACCGTCATCACGATACTGGCGCAGATTGTTAACTGCGCCCATTCCGTCCCTCACCAGACCTTCTCCACGGTCAAACATTATCCGACCATCGCCTTCTCCAGAACGGTAATATTTTTCCCTGCAACGTTTTCCACCGTGAAATTATCGGCATACAGCAAAATGAGTTTCAGTCCTCTGCCACTTTCAGCCAAAAGACAGCCGTCGAACGTCACGTCTTCACGCCCCGCCGCGAGACGTTCAGCAGGAAAGGCATCGCCATCGTCCGTAAAACGCAGCGTCGCGCCCGAGCGGGTAGCGATGAACTCCACGGTGAAGCAACGTTCCGGGTCCTCATGTAGCGCATGGCGAATAATATTGGTTGCCGTTTCACAGGCGGCGAGATCGAGCGCAAAGCGCCAGTCATCACTGACGGACAGCGAAGCCATCTGACGTTCAAGCCACGCCGCGAGCGGCGAGACTGAGCTTAACGAGGCGGGAAGAGTGATGTCGTTAGCCACGGTCAACTCACTGATTAAGCAGCGCAAGTGCCGTAGCGCGATCCGGGCAGATGCGAAAAATGCGATCCATACGGGTCAGGGTGAACATGTTGCGTATACCAGGGTTCAGCGCGCACAGCACCATGTCACCTTTACCGTTCATCATTTTGAGCAGCGATACAAGCGCGCCCAAACCGCTACTGTCGATGAAATCGATTTTGCTGAAGTCGACAATCAAAGCTTTACGATCCTCACCGAGCTCCCGGGTGACGGCATCTTTAAAGGCCGCCGCCACCGAGGCGTCAAGTCTTCGCACCGAGGGCGTCATGATATTCACGCCGGGATGCCTTTCTGTATCAATATTCATTGTCTTTCTCCAGTACGCTCAATAATTAACAGGGAAACATCGTCGGCCATTGCCAGGGGTTCCCGGCGTTCCCCACTGCGCCAGTGAACAAGGTGCTGCGCAAACTGCGGTAAGAGCTGTTCCAGCGCTAGCGTGGCATCACGCTGAAGCCGATGCTGCAATCGCGCCTGCCCAAACTGTTCGTTATCAGGGTTCTCACACTCGGTAATACCATCACTGAACAGGCAAAGTCGTTCGCCCGGTGCCAGCGAGAAGTTCACGTCTGTCCAGCTCAGATCCGGCATCAATCCTACCGGCGCGCCGCCTTCACCGACCGTCCTGATCTCGCCGTCAGGGTTCACAATAAAGGGAGTGGGATGCCCGGCCTGGCAAAGCTTGCCTTCACCTGTCGACAGGTCGATAACACCGTAAATCATGGTGAAATAGCTCATTATCTCCACCTCTTCGCTGCAAAAGCGACCGTTCAGGATCCGAACGACGTCCGCGGGAGAGGCAACATCGCTATCGTCCGCAAACAGAAAACGCTCCACCGCCCTGCCATGCAGAAACTGACGGGCCACGGCAAGCGACATCATCGCCGCGCCGACGCCGTGCCCGGATACATCCACGCAGTAGAATCCCAGGTGATTGTCCAGCGGGAAGACATTGAAAATATCGCCAGACACCCAGGCTGACGGCAGGAAAATCCAGTCGGCAAAATAATCCCGGTAGCGCAGCTGATGCGCGGGCAGCACCGACTGCTGGATCCGTGCCGCCACCTCAAGGTCTTGCTCTATCTGCCTTAGCGCCTCGCTGAGGCGCGCATTACGCGCAGCAAGCGTGGCTTCAAGGGACAAAACCCGTGCCCCCGCGTGCAGTCGCGCCCGCAGCTCACTCTGCTCGACCGGCTTATTGAGAAAATCATCCGCCCCGGCGTCAAACCCCACCGTCAGATCGCCCGGCTCTTCGCGCGCGGTAAGCAAAATTAAATAAACATAATGTCCAAACTGACGGCTGCGAACCTCCCGGCACAATGTCAGGCCATCCATTTCCGGCATATCCCAGTCGCTGATCACCAGGCTGACGGGCTGGTTTTCAAGGATCTCAAGCGCGGCGACGCCGTTCTCCGCCTCGTAGACGATGTATCCCCACTGCGTCAGCATTCGGCTGAGCAGGCGACGATAAACCAGTGAATCTTCAACAATCAGGACGTGCTGTGACACCCTACGCCCTCCTAAAGCGGTAAGAACCAGATGACGCTGACGGTGCCTTCCCGGAATTTGCCGCTGCCGCTCTGGTGGCCGGGGTAACGGGTGCCGGAATAGTTAGCGTACTGAACGGAGAATGAACCCGGCGTATAGCCCGCGTAGCCAAAGCTATAGCTATAGTCGCCGTTCCAGGGCTGTTGCTGGCTGCTGTCCGGGAACCAGAACGCCGTGGCGCGCACGAAGAAGTGCTGCTTAAAGGTATAACCGCATCCGCCCAACACCACGTTCTTGTTTTTGCGGATATCGTTGCTGTCCAGATCGTAATAGCGCGGAACCCAGCTGTAGCCCACCTGGCAAATGATGGAGTCGCCTTTGTTGATCAGGAGCGTATTCTCCACGGGCTTCGGCAGTGAAAATTTATACGCCAGCGTCACGGCCCCCTGCTCAAAATAGGTGTGACGACGGGTTCCTGACGTCCAGAAGCGATTATCCCCGTAATTGCTGTACACCAGGCTGACCGTGTTGGCATGCCAGTCGTCATAGCCAAAGCTGTAACGAAAATCAGCCGTATAGCGGCTGGTGTCCGTCACCGGCAACCGCGATGTCACGTTGGCAAACCAGTAACTGTAGGGTGAGTATTGCAGGCTGAGATTGAGCGTCTGGTTGTATTTACGTTTCTGCTCCGCGCTGTCCGAGCTGTTCGGGATGGTCATCCACTGCTCTTTCAGTCCGGAACTAAAGCTCAGCGCGCCAGAGAAGACGTCTTCATTCCCCGAGAACAGGCGACCCCAGCGGCTGGTGAACACGCCTGCCTGCACCGGCTCGCCGTTCTTGTCACGTAGCGATTCCGCATCGTCCTTCGGCGCAGCCTCTGTGCCGGTGGCAACGCACAACAGCGCACAGGTCAGCAACAATTTATCCCGCATCTGCCCTTCCTTAGTTAGGTATCCAGCGCGCGGCGACGTTATATTTCGCCATCAGCCACAGCACGCCCAGCGTCACCGCGTGGATGAAGGTATTCACAACCCAGTCCTGGCGCCACAGATCGAACGTGACGAACTGGCTTACCAGGAATACGACGTAGACGTGCAAAATAAAGGTGTAAAGCGAATGCTGACCAAGCGGGATGAGAAACCAGCCCGCCAGGCGATACAGCGGCTGCCAGCACCAGGTCAGCAGCAGATAGACCGTCACCATCAGGCTGATATCGTTCACGACCCTGACGGGTCCAAGGCCATTTTTTGCCGCCCAGGTATGATAAAACGCGTTAAAGTTCTCGGGTGAAAGGCTGTGCATGAGCAACGCGGGGGGCATAAACGGGTTGGTATGACTCTGGGCGATAAAGCCAAGCACCAGCGCAATCATCACCAGCGCCACGAGCACCACCTTACCGGCGGGGGTGCGGGCAAAAGAGATCAAATCTTCTTTGTACCAGCCGCTGCACATTCCCAGCACAAAAATGAACTGCCAGGCCAGCAGCGGAAACGCGAATTCAAACTGAGACGGCGTCACGCGCACCGGCCATATCTGCCAGCAACCGTAGACGAGCAACGATAACCCCAGCAGCCAGTAGACGTATCCTCTCTGGAGCATTCCCAAAAACAGGGGACTTAACAGCAGAAGAAAAATATAGAGCCCAAGAATTTGCGTTTGATGAGGACCAATTTGCAGGTAGAGGACAATGTTAAACCAGGTTTCTTTAATTTGCGGTGTCACCGGATACAATGCCCAGGTTGTACCTGAGTAACGATCGGTAAAATGGGTAACCTCAAAAACGTTAATAAACGGAAGATACCCTAACAGCAAAAATGAAAGAATAATGATGATATTTACGCGATATATTTTCCATGCGCGCAGATATAACCCCCAGGATATCGTCAACAATACCGCTTTTTGCAATCTGGCACGGTTTAACATTCCCAGCATAAATCCGGAAAGGATCACAAACCCTTCAGCACCGGTGACCAGACCAAACCTTTCCCAGGTGAATATATTAAATATCGACATCACTTCCGTGTGCGCCACCACCATCATCACTAACGCGATACCGCGCATAAAATCTATACGTAAATCACGTTTATCCGACAGGACGTAACGCCATGCTGTTGGTTTTTCAGTATCTTTTCTTATAAGCACAGGCGCAATCTGGCTCATGGGGCGTCGCGTTCTCCATGCTAAAAAGTTTCTTGTATTTTATTTAGATAGCGTAAAGAAAAGCATCTGGCAATTTTTGACAACGCTTCCGATATTATTAAGCGTAGTTAACTATTATTTAAGCATGCCTGAAAGATCGGTTTTTTACGCCTCTGGAATTATTTTACCCACCATCTACACTTAGTTTACTTTTTGTTTTAGCGGACGTTATTTTCTGTTTTGCGCTCCCTGTCGGTAACGGGTCAGTTATTAATAGCCATCGTGGAATCAGGATATCCTTCTCTATGGATTTTTATTTTTCCCGTTTTGAACATCGCCAGCCGCCTGAACCGCTCAAGACACCGCGCTGGGTAATGCTAACATGGCAGGTATTAGCGGTTGCCGCGCTGATTTTAGGCGCTAATTATCTTTACTGGCGCTGGACAGCCTCCTTAAATACCGACGCGCTGTGGTATGCCATTCCGCTGGTATTGGCGGAAACGCTGGCCTGGATCGGCACCGTGCTGTTCACCATTAACCTGTGGAAAGAGGACGATCCGCCGCAAAACTCGCCCCCGGTTGAGATCAATGACTGCCTGCGCCCCGAAGACGCGGAAGCATCCAGACCCCTGAAGGTCGATCTCTTTATCGCAACCTATTCAGAAGACGTGGAGCTGGTCAGGCTTTCTATTCGGGACGCCATGAAGATGGTCTACCCGGTTCCGCTGGACTATAAAGTGCACGTGCTTGACGACGGTCGACGGCCAGAAATGAAAGCCGTCTGCGATCAGGAAGGCGCTAACTACATCTCCCGCCAGACCAATATTGGCTTCAAGGCCGGTAATTTGCGAAACGGACTTGAGCAAACCGACGGAGATTTCCTGATCATTTGCGATGCCGATACCCGCGTCTTCCCCACCCTGCTCAGCCACACGCTGGGCTACTTTCGCGATCCTGACGTCGCCTGGGTCCAGACGCCGCAGTGGTTTTTCGACCTGCCGGAAGGGGAAAACCTGGCGCGCTGGCTTGGGCGGAAAGCGGGCAAACCGGGATACGGGCTGGGATGGCTTGCGCAGAAGTTCATCGGGCCGGTGACCATTGGCCGTGACCCCTTTTTTAACGATCCGCGCATGTTTTATGACGTGATTTTGCGCCGGCGAAACTGGGCCAACGCCGCCTTCTGCTGCGGTGCGGCCTCTGTACACAGGCGCGAAGCGGTAATGCAGGCTGCGCTGCGCAGCTATGTCTGGACGGTGGAAAAGGAGGTTGAGCGGCACACGCGGGATATACGCGATCCCGTCATGCGTGAAACCCTTCAGGATGCCATGCGCCCTCACGTGGCTTTCGACACAGAGCTCACGCCCTATAAGTTTCACGTTTCGGAAGATATTTATACCTCCATCCTGCTCCACGGCGATGCCGCCCGCCGCTGGCGCTCGGTGATGCACCCGCGGATCGAATCGAAAATGCTCTCTCCGCAGGACATGCTGACGTGGATGATCCAACGCTTCAAATACGCCGCGGGTTCACTGGATATTTTGTTCCACGACAATATTTTCAGCCGCCGCCGTTTTAAGCTTTCTCTGCCGCAGACCCTGATGTATGCCACCACCTTCTGGTCCTATCTGGCCTGCGTGTGGAACACCATTTTCCTGATATCGCCCATTGTTTACCTGTTTACCGGCATTCCGCCTGTTTCAGCCTGGTCAGAGCCCTTTTATCTTCATTTTTTACCCTTTTTCATCATGTCGGAGCTGGCCTTTATGTTCGGCACCTGGGGGATTTCAGCCTGGGACGGCAGAGCGTCATATCTCTCCTTTTTCTCAATGAACCTGCGTGCGCTCGATACGGTACTGCGCGGTGAACAGATCAAATTCCACGTCACGCCGAAAGAGCGGCAGACGGGCAGGTTTCTCTATCTGGTGAAACCGCAAATCGCCATCGTCGTGCTCACCCTGGCCGGGCTGATTTGGGGCGGTATTCAGGTCGCTCGCGGGCAGGTTGACGATCCCTCCGGCTACGTCATCAACATTTTCTGGGGCGCAGTCAACATTGCCGCCATGCTGCCGCTGATCTTCGCCGCCATGTGGACCCCGGCTGAAGAAGAGGTGAGCGAATGAGAAAACGCGACGCGCTTTTGTCAGCCCGCAGCTACCTCACGATCCTGCTCGGCTTTCTGCTGGGATTCGCCATCGTCGTCTGGGTTGAAAAACAGATGCCAACACGCGTTGAAGGCAGCGCGGGGATGTCGCTGAGTAACGATTTCCCGCCCCTGCCCGCTCCGCGTGAGCTGACATTCGAAGAGGCCATCTGGGGGCGGGTTGCCTGGCAGTATTATGTGAACAATACGCAGCCGAATGGTCTGGCCAATGCGCACGACGGCGAGCCCTGGCTCAGCCTGTGGAGCACCGGCAGCTATCTGTTTGCCGCTGTAGCCGCCAGGCAGCTCAACATTCTTACTCCCGACGAATTTGATGAACGCATCGCGGCCGCACTGGCTGCTCTCGCCCGTCTTCCGCTCAACCCGCAGGGGCTGCCCGCCGCCTATTACCATGCCGACACGCTGGAAGCCCTGGGTAAACCGGACGCCTCGGCTATCGGCTTGGGCCGCTTGCTTAACGCCCTGCAAACGCTGCTGTGGCGCTACCCCCAGCATGCCGCCGACGTGCGCAATCTTTTAGATCGCTGGAAGTTGGGCGCCCTGATTGCCCACAACACCAGCAGCCAGGCCGCGGTCCCACTCCACCACTGGGCGCTGGCGACGGACGAGCCGCGAAACAGCTTCGGCTATCGCCTGTATGCCAGCCATACGCTTCGGCTGATCGACAGCGCGGCGGGGCTGGCGGTGACGAACCCGCCGGAAGGGCAGCAGATGATCGACATCGACGGAATAATGGTGCCTGATGAAGGGCTACGCACCCCGTGGGGTCGGCAGCCTTCGCTTATCAGCCTCCCCTATTTATTAACGGGCCTTGAGCTGGGTTTCGACGCGCAGAGCGCCGAAATTGCCTGGCGCATAATGCAAATCCAGCAGCGACGTCACGGCCTGCGGGTCCGCAAGCCGCCGATCAGCACCGATTACGCCGAGCCCGCGCCGGATTACGTCAACGATCTGCCCGATCGCCAGCCGCTGCAAAATAGCGCTCTGCTTGACGCCACGCCGGAGCAAACGGCGATAACCTCGACCCGCACCGCCTTTGCCTGGTACGCCCTGTTCCGCAACGGCTGGAGCGAAGCGCTGCGCCAGCAGGTGCAGAAGCTACAGGTGCCGGGTAAGGGCTGGCAGCGCGGGCTTAACCTTAACAGCAGCGTGAACGAGATCGTTGACGCCGATACCAATGCGGTCGTCCTTGAGAGCCTGGCGTACATTGCTCACGGTCAGATGCTTTGTCTGGCCTGCCCTGGCCCCGCCACTCCCCCCACATCTTCAGCAGGAGCGAAGCCATGAAGCTGAAATCAATACTCTTCTTTCCTCTTCTGGCCGGGCTTGTGGCAGGCTGGCTCTCACTCTCTGCGGCCCAGGCAGCGACCGGCCTTCCCGCCTCGGATTACCCGCCGCGTAGCGGGGAACTCACGCCTCGGGAGATGACCATTGCCAAAAACGCCTGGCAATATTTCGTTGTGAACTACCAGCCCACTACCGGGCTGGTGAATGCCGTCAATAAATTTCCCTCAACCACCATGTGGGACAGCGCCTCCTATATGGCCGCGATGACGGCCGCAAGGGAGCTGGGGATTATTGATAAAGCCGAATTCGATCGCAGAATGCTGAAATTACTCGCCACCCTCAACAAACTGGATTTGTTCCGCAACGAACTGCCCAACAAAGCCTATAACACCATCACCGCCCAGAAGGTTAACTACCAGAACAAACCTGGCGAGATTGGCTTCTCGGCGCTGGACATCGGCAGGATGCTGATCTGGCTGAAGGTCATTAAGGAGCGCTATCCGGAATACAGCAACAGCATTGATAACGTGATGCTGGGATGGAATTTCACCAACGTCATCAACCCCTGCGGGATGATGTACGGCGCCTATCTGGAAAATGGCCAGCCAAAGTACGTGCAGGAGGGGCGGCTGGGCTATGAAGAGTACGGCGCCGCGGGCTTTGCGCTGTGGGGCTTTGGCACCTGTCAGTCGAGCCAGCCCCAGCCCTACGAGCTGGCTGAGATCTACTGCGTCATGGTGCCCTATGACTCGCGCGATCCGCGCCTCACCAGCCAGCATAACTACGTCGTCACCGAATCCTATGTGCTTTACGGCCTGGAATTTGGTTTCGACAAGCCGACGGACAGGGAGAACAGCCCACGCGATTACTCTCATCCGTGGATGAAAAACTTTGCCGACAGGGTTTACCAGGCTCAGGAGAATCGCTACGCCATCACCGGTATTTTATCCGCTCGCTCTGAGCATCAACTCGATAAGTCCCCCTACTTCGTCTACGACACCGTTTTTAGTGACGGCTTCAACTGGAACACCATTACCGATAAAGGCGTGTACGTTCCCAACACGGCCGCCGTCTCGCTGAAAGCGGCGCTCGGGATGTGGGTTCTCTGGAATTCGCCTTATACCGACCGCCTGCTGGACGCCATTGAAAACGCCAATGAGGCGGACAAAGGATACTACGAAGGGCTGTACGAAAACGGCGACGGCCCCATCAAAGAGTTCACCGCCAATAACAACGGGATCATGCTTGAAGCCCTGTTGTTCAAGAAAGAGGGCAAGCTGTTGCAGTTCAACAGCGATAATCCCAAAGATCGCCACTTCGCCCCTTCCCTGTGGGAGAAAAAGCTGGTGGACCTCTTTGAACCCAATAATGCCTCGCGCAACCGCCCGTTCCTGAACAGTACGCCAGCGGTGAAGACATGGTGTGAACAGACCGGAACTACCCTGCGCACCAAACCCGCTTGCCAGGCCTGTCAGTGTGCCACCTGTAATACGGACGAGCCTGTAAAACTGCCGCCGGTGACCGCACAATGCTTAAGACCTTAGCCCGCGGGCTGGCTGCCGCCGTCCTCATTCTTATTATCGCCTTCGTCCTGTTCCGCCAGGAAGGCGCGGGGTGGCGCTGGCTGACCAAAGGTGGCTGGCACACCACCGCGCGCATCAGTAGCCTGACGCCTCAGGAGCGGGAGTGGGCGCGTATCGCCTGGCGCTATTTTGACAATAATACCCAGCCTCAGACAGGGCTGGTCAACGGCAGCGATAAACAGCCGCGCGTTACGCTGTGGCAAATGGGCGATACGCTTATCGCCCTGCTTGCTGCCCGCGAGCTTGATCTTATCCAGGCGGACGAATTCGACGCCCGGCTGACGCGCCTGCTCGGAACCCTCAATCGCCTGACGCTGACCGAAACCCGCACCCCCGGCAGGCTCTATTCCAGCCGAACGGCGTCGCCCATCAATTTCACAGGAAAACCGGCGCCGCGCGGCTGGTCGGCAAAAGATATGGCCCGTCTGATGCTGGCGCTGCGGCTCGCAGCCGAGCGTGCGCCTGAGTACCGTGAATATCTGGATAAAATCATCCTGCGCTGGAATTTCTGTCCAGTGATGGACAAGGACGGGGAGCTGTGGTCTGCGTCCGTGCAGAACGGGCAGCCGGTGGTGCGCGACGAGCTGCGGCTGGGTGAAAGCGAATATGCCGCCAGCGCGTTTCGGCTGTGGGGATTTTCATCGGATAAGGCATTCTCTCCGCCTTCTCAGAACATCATTCTGTACCAGCGTAGCCTCGCCGTTGACGCGCGCGATCCCAGAACGACCTGGCAGCCGTCGCTGCTCTCCACCCTCCCCGCCATGCTGCCGGGGCTGGAGTTTGGCTGGCAACCGCCCGGCGTGACGTCCGATATTCACAAAACGCTGCGCGCGCGGGCCGAAGCCGTATGGCTTAGCCAGAAAACGCGCTGGGAGCGTGAGCGCGCGCTCACCGCACGCGCCGATTTTTACCTCTCTCAGGCCCCCTGGCACGTAGAGGACACCGTCTGGGGAAATGGCTATGCCTGGAACACCCTGGGCGACGACGGAAAAAGCTATCCCCGCCTTGCACAGGTGAGCACGAAGGCCGTCTTTGTGCTCTGGGCGCTGTGGGAGACCGATTACACTGACGCGTTGATGGCCGTTACCCGGCACCTGAATAACCCGAAACAGGGCTGGTTTGAGGGCCGCGTTGAGGCAACCGGCGATATCAACCCGACGCTCACCCTCTCGACGAACGCCATGGTGCTGGAAGCGCTGCTGTACAAACACAACGCCGGGCCGCTGTTTGAAAATGGCCTGGTGGAAAACGATGGCTATTTTGCCCGCCGCACGTCGGATCCCTTCAACCCGCCCGGTCTCTGCCTGCCGGGCGAACGCGCCGCGAGGGCCGCACCATGAAATTTTATCGCGATCTCTTTGACGCCAGCCTGAACCGCGTTCTGCCGGAGAATGATAAACGGCGCTTTTTGCAGGCTTTCTGGGAGACGTTTATCCATATGTCCCCCGAAACGGAGCAGCATTTTGCCCGGGGCCAGGGGCGGGATGGCCAGCAGACGATCTTCAAGTGCTTTTTCGCCATGCTTGCCGTTGACGGTGCGCTTTTCGTGCCGGATTTTCTGGAACGTCTGGCGCGGGAGCAGACTGATGAAGGGTTACGCCTGCCGCCGCGCTTTTTCGGACTCTGGCGGGAGGCCATGCTCAGGACCGTGCGCGCCTGCGATCCCCTTTGCGACGAAGAGATCCTCACGGCCTGGGCGATGGCGATTGCGCCCGGGCTGGAGTATCTGCGCCGCCAGGCGGAGCTGCACTATCAGGCCGGAGGCGAGTAACCATGCGATCCACATCCCGGTTCGATCTCAACGCGCTGCCCGTGGGGGTGATGATTTACGATCCCGCCGAGCGTCTACTGGCCTGGAATGACCAGATCACGCGCTTTTACCCGGTCATCACCCCCTGGCTGAGCGCTGGCGCTTCGCTTGAAAGCCTGGCGGAGAAATTCATTGATGCAGGCTATAACATCGACCCCACCCGCCGCCGGACCCTGCGGGAAGCGATCGTTCGAAACTGCCGCCAGTCGAGCCATCGTGAGGTGCGGCAGTCGGGAAACCGGCGGCTCTACGTGCAGCATCAGCGTCTTGCGGATGGCGGCATCCTCAGCCTGCATACCGATATTACCGAACTTGACGACGCCCAGCGTTCGCGCCACCAGCTGCACGATGATTTTTTACTGACCGCAGAGTCCATTCAGATCGGCATCTGGAACTGGCAGGTCTCTCAAGACAGCCTGGAGGTGAACGATACGCTGCTGGCGATGGTGGGTCAGTCGCGTACGCACCTGCACTACCCGCTGCGCTTTTTACTTAACCTGGTCCATGAAGAGGATCGCGCCGTGCTGCGCAACGCGATGATCGCCTCCAGACAGGAGCATATGCCGGTTTTTGAATGTGAGATTCGCGTACAGCACGCGTCCCAGGGCTGGCGCTGGATGCTGATCTCGGGGCAGGTGGTCACCCTCAGCATGCAGCAGCAGGCCGAACGGGTGATCGGCACCCTACAGGACATTACCCGCCGCAAGGAGGCCGAGCTGCTGGCCATTGAAGCGGCGAAAGTCGCCCGGGAGGCCAACGAGGCGAAAAGTGCATTTCTGGCGAACATGAGCCACGAAATTCGCACCCCGATGAACGGCATTCTGGGCATGACACAGCTCTGCCTCGATACGCATCTCAACCCCGAACAGCGGGAATACCTGTCTCTGGTGATGAGTTCAGCGCAGTCGCTGATGCATATCATCAATGACATTCTCGATTTCTCCCGCATTGAGTCAGGTAAGATGACCGTCGATACAGAGCCGCTGGAGATCCGTCCCTTTGTGCAGTCGCTGATCCGCCCGCACATGCCCGCCGCCAGCGAAAAGGGCATCGAACTGCTGGTGGATATCGCACCTGAAGTGCCGGACGTGCTCATCGTTGATGGTCCCCGGCTACGTCAAATTCTGACTAACCTTTTGGGCAACGCGCTGAAGTTCACCCCTCAGGGTGAGGTTATGCTGGCAATAGAGCCTGCACAACGTGAAGGTCAGTGGCGTTTTCGCCTTCGCGACAGCGGCATTGGCATCCCGGTGGAGAAACAAAAAGCCATTTTCGAGGCGTTTAGCCAGGCCGATAGCTCAACCACCCGCCGCTACGGCGGTACTGGCCTCGGGCTGACCATTTCAGCCCGTCTGGTGAGCCTGATGGGCGGAGAGCTGACGGTTCAGAGCGAGCCGGGGGCAGGCAGCGAATTTGCGTTTACTCTGCCGCTGGAGAGCCAGCTGGCTGCTTCCACTCCCGGTGCTCCTGTAGCCCGCTTTAACGGCGAATCGGTCCTGGTGGTCGACGACAACAGCACCAACCTGCGACTGCTGGACACGATGCTTCGCCAGATGGGTCTGACGCCGACCTGTGTTAACAACGCAGGGGAAGCGTTAAGCCTGATCGCAAAAGGGGGATGCTGGCCGCTGATCCTGCTGGATGCGCAGATGCCGGATATGGACGGCGTATCGCTGGCCCTTGAGCTCTCCGTTATGCCGCAGGCCGGGCAAAGCCACATCATTATGCTCAGTTCCATGAGCCGTCATTTCGACGCCAACATGCTGAAGCGCATCGGGATCGCCCATTATCTGCATAAGCCGGTTGCCCAACGTGAACTCTATCAAACCATAGCCAGCGTCCTTGCGCCCGCCCCCCTTGCCTCCCCCGCGGCTGTGCCCGCTTCTGCGCCCGTTACGGCGCAGGCCAGTCTGCGTATCCTGCTGGCTGAGGACAACCTGGTGAATCAGAAAGTGGCCAGACGCCTGCTGGAGCAGCTCGGGCACCGTTGCGAAGTGGTATCCAATGGCCGGGAGGCCCTCGAACGCTGGCGTGAACAGCCGTGGGATTTGATGCTGGTTGACCTGCAAATGCCAGAAATGGACGGTGAAACGGCCATTCGCCTGCTTCGTGAAGAAACGCTCGCGCGAGGGCGTAACCATCAGCCCACCATCGCGATGACCGCCCATGCCATGCAGGGCGACAAGGCGCGCTGTCTGGCAATGGGCTTCGACGGCTATATTGCCAAGCCGGTAAGTCAGGAGGCGCTCAGGGAGGAGATAGCCCGTGTTGTCGCCGGAGAAGAAAAGGGTCTGCCGGATGAGGCACAGCTGTTAAAACAGTGCGCGGACGATCCTGAACTGGTTAATGAGCTGCTGGCGCTGTTCGGCAACGGTCTTGACGAGGCGGTGGCAGCCATAGCGCTGAACATTGCGCATGATGACCGCGAGGCCCTGCGGCGGGCCGCTCATAAGCTTCGCGGCGAAGCCGTCACCCTCGGTTTCACTCGTCTTTCAGAAGTGCTTCAGCAAATGGAGAGTCAGGCGGTCTCGCTGAACCAGACGGGGCTGAGCGTTTTACATGGCGAGCTTATCGAGGAGGCCAGACGCTCTGCGGCCTGGCTGCGCCGCAGAGCTCAGGAGGTTAAAGATGATCAGGTTTCTTCTGCTGCTGGCAATTAGCCCTCTGCTGGCCCAGGCCAGCCAGCCCGTCACCTGGTCACTGGCCGGAATGTGGCGCGTGCATGACGCCAACCTCAGCACCTTTGATGGCGCCAGCGCACCTGACCGCGACTGGCGATCGGTTGCGGTTCCGGCCAACTGGTACAGCGCCGGATACGATCATCAGGGTGCTCTCTGGTATCGGCACGAATTTACCCTGCCCCGGCGCGCGCCCGATACCATGGCCACCCTGGTCTTTGATGGCGTGGACTATTTTGCCGACGTCACGCTCAACGGCAGGCATCTTGCCCGTCACGAGGGGTATTTTCAGCGCTTCTCCGTAGACATAAGCGATGCTTTGCAGCGACACAATAAGCTCGCCGTGCGGGTGGACAGCCCCTGGGAAGATCCGAAAACAATCTGGCCGCTGCACAAAACGATGGTTAAAGGCGTACTTAACCAGCACGACACTCGCCCTGGCGGGGCGTGGGCAGAGAATGGCCAGGACGCCAACTCAGGTGGGATTTGGGCACCGGTGAAGCTACACCTGAGTCGCGGCGTGACTATCGATGAGGTGATCCTGCGTCCGGACTGGCGTGAAGGGCTGAACAAACCAGCGCTGCGCGCCGAGATCCGCTATCGGGCGTTGTCTGCCGGTGACGTCACGCTGCGCCTGTCAGCGACCCCTGATAATTTCATCGGCGAGCGCACAGAGCAGGCGTTTTCGGTTCAGATTGCGAAAACGGACGGTAAGCCGCGGTCGCTCAGCGTCACGCTGCCCGTAAAAGACGCGAAGCTCTGGTGGCCAGTGGGCTATGGCAGGCCAAATCTCTACCGGGTGCGTGCGACCCTGGCGGACGAACAGGGCGTGATGGATACCGCGGTGACCCGAACCGGCCTGCGCAAGATGGAGGAGCAGCCGGACAACAGGGGCTGGCTGATCAATGACAGGCGCCTGTTTATCAAGGGAAGCAACTACATCGGTTCCCCCTGGCTTAGCACCATGACGCGCAAGAAATATCGCCGCGACTTCAGGCTGGTACAGGCGATGAACGCCAATGCGATACGCGTTCACGCGCATGTGGCAGGCCGGGCGCTTTACGATGTGGCTGACGAGATGGGGCTGATGATCTGGCAGGATGTCCCCCTGCAATGGGGTTACAACAACAGCGACGCCTTTGCGGACAATGCCGCGCGGCAGACCCGCGAGATGGTTGAACAATTTGGCAATTCCCCGGCCATTATCGTCTGGGGCGGTCATAACGAGCCGCCGTGGAATTCACCGTGGATGGAAAAACGCTTCCCCGACTGGAATAAAACCCTGAACCAGAACCTGACGAAACGCGTGGGAGACGCGCTTGCGCAAGACACCTCGCGCATTGTGCATCATTTTTCCGCGGTGGAAGAACACTACTGGGCCGGCTGGTACTTCGGCACCATGCGCGATTTGCTCGGCCCCGCCAAAACCGCGATCATCACGGAGTTTGGCGCTCAGGCGCTACCGCGACTCTCAACCCTGAAAACCATCATTCCCGCCCGCCTGATGTGGCCGAAAAGCACCGCCGCCGACGATCCCGGCTGGACGCACTGGAAATATCATAACTTCCAGCCCTTCCAGACCTTTAAATTTGCCAATATTCCGCGGGGTAATACCATTCAGGAGATGATTGCCAACACCCAGCGTTACCAGGCGGAGCTGGTGGCAATGGCGGCAGAGAGCTATCGCCGGCAGCGCTATCAGCCGGTTACCGCCCTCTTCCACTTTATGTTTGTAGAAACCTGGCCCTCCATCAACTGGGGCGTCGTGGATTATCTGCGTAAGCCGAAAGCGGGCTACTACGCGCTGCAAAAAGCTTATCAGCCCATTCTGCCGTCGATTGAACCCGTGACGGCGGTGTGGCGTCAGGGGAACGAAGCAACGGTTCGCCTGTGGGCAATAAATGACACCTGGTCCGCCTGTGAGGCGTGTCGTCTGAAGTGGCAGGTGAAGCAACATGGTCGGGTGCTGGCTAAAGGCAATACAACCCTTACGCTTCCCCCCGATTCGGGCAGCAGGATCCAGGACATCACCGTCACACCGACCACCAGGCATAACGTTACCATTGAGTATGAGATTTCGGATCGCGCCGGTAAAACCGTGGGTTCCAACCAGCGCACTGAGAGGGTGGAAAGCCCTCCTGAGCCATAAATGCTGGCTACCCGACGCTGCTATTGTTACCCAGCATGCCAGCCTGCATTTTCAGCATGTTAACGAACCAGCGCCCGGCCGGCCCGGGCGGATGTTCTTCCAGGTGCACCGCCTGCATGGAAAAACCGGCCCCGACGTCGGGCTGCATCTGCACGTTCAGCGTAACCAGTTTTCCCGCTGCGAGATCTTCCTCGACCATTGGCAGCGGCATATAGCCCCACCCCAGTCCGGCACGCAGGAAGGCGTGCTTCGCGCCCATATCCGCCAAATGCCAGGTCTTCGACGACATGACGCCAAAGCTTCGGCCCACGGTGAGAGCGGAGCGATCGGTCAGCACCAGCTGGACGTGTTCCTGTAAGAGTGAACGAAGGATCGGGCCAGACGCGGTCGCCAGCGGATGCTCAGGGGAGACAACGGCCACCGCAGGCACGCTGAGAAGGAATTCTGAGGTGCATCCCGCCGGAAGATGCGGCAGCGATCCGGTTATCGCCACCCGGCAGTGACCGTCCAGCAAAGGCTGGAGCACCGCCCCCAGCGCTTCCACATACAAACGCAGCGGCGTGTCAGGAAATGCCTGATGAAACGCCTGCACCGCAGCGGTGAGCTGCGCAACGGGAAACATCACGTCGACGGACACCACCAGCTCAGGCTCAAGTCCTTCCGCTAAGGTGCGCGCCTTAGCCTTAAAGGCATCCATCCCGGCAGCGGCAAGACGTGCCGCTTCCAGCATGGCGACGCCCGCCTCCGTCAGTTTCGGATAGCGCCCGGAACGATCGAATAATGGAAACCCGACCTGCGCCTCAAGATTGGCCAGCGTCGCGCTGACAACCGACTGCGCGCGCCGCAGCCTGCGCCCGGCGGCGGAAAAACTGCCCTCATCAACGGCGGCAATAAAGGTGCGCAGTTGATCAACAGACATACCGTCCAGCATGTATCGCTCCAGCAGATGGATTCCATCTAATTATATAGGCTATTCAGATAGGTTAAAGATTACTACTCTCTGTGCATGTTCACTACACATCATTGAAGGTTATTCAGCAT
This sequence comes from Enterobacter cloacae complex sp. P24RS, assembly GCF_014982165.1. NCBI lineage: Bacteria > Pseudomonadati > Pseudomonadota > Gammaproteobacteria > Enterobacterales > Enterobacteriaceae > Enterobacter > Enterobacter cloacae complex sp. P24RS. The sequence continues at coordinate 167,599 of NZ_JADCKU010000009.1, read as the reverse complement.
GAAAACAACAACGGTAGGCATTATCGGCGCTGGCGCAATCGGGCAAGCCTTTGCAGGACAGCTGGTTAAAGCGGGCATAAACGCTATTCTGAGTAACAGCCGCGGGCCGGAAAGCCTGGCTGCGGTGGTCGATAGACTGGGACACGGGGCGCGCGCCGGCACCGTACAACAGGCCGCTGACGCCGATATCGTCTTTGTCAGCACGAACTGGGACAAAACCGAAGCCGCGTTAAGGGGTATTCACTGGGATGGGCGTATCCTGATTGACGCGACCAACCCGGTCATACTGCCAGGCTTTACGCTGGCTGAACTGGGCGGGAAAAACTCGAGCCAGGTTGTGACTCAGTGGGCGCCGGGTGCACGCGTCGTGAAAGCCTTTAATACCCTGCTTGCAGGGGTGCTGGCTCAGGATCCGGCGCAGGCGGGTGGTCGTCGTGTCGTCTTTCTCTCCGGAGTCCATCCAGACGCGAAGGCGGACGTCAGCGCGCTGGCAGCGCAGCTCGGTTTCGCACCTATCGATTTAGGCAGCCTGGAGGTCGGCGGTACGCTTCAGCAATTCCCCGGCGGGCCTCTTCCGGCGGTAAACCTGGTGCAACTGCCATAACGAAAGGCACGATAAACATGACGCAGCGTACTTCCGCAGAGACGTTTGAAGAGTACCTTCCCGGCGAACTGCTCAGGGAGCATCGGGCGCAATCCTCCCGGGATGTCTTTGTGCAAATTCTGGCGCGAAGGCACGTTCAGGAAAACGTCATTATTCCGGCGGTACCAGAGCCTTTTATCGTCTGGATCCTTTCAGGTAATGCCGTCGTTGAGGAGCGCTCTCCCGGGGAAGCGTGGTTATCAAACCGCGTTGCCGCAGGTGATTTTTTTCTCACGACGGCGGACTACCCAAGCGAAATGCGCTGGCGCGCCGAGCCAGAGACACCGTTTGTCGTCATGCATGTTTACATCGGCGTGGCGATGATGCAGGAGTGTGAATTGCGGGAGGTTTCCGGCGCGCGCGACGAAACGCTGTCCGTCCTGCTGGAGCAGATACGCCGCGAGCTGTATTTGCAAAATCCACCAAGTGGCCCGTTTATTCAGGGGATTGCACAGGCGCTGGCGGTACACCTTATTCGCACCTACGGCACCCGTGCGAAACGACACCGCGGGGGCTTGCAGGCGTTTAAACTGCACCGGGTCTTCACGGCAATGCGTGACGGGTTAGCCCAGCCGTTTGACCTGGCACGGCTGGCTAAGCTGTCCGATCTGAGCGAATACCATTTTAGCCGCGCCTTTAAACAGTCTACCGGGCTTTCGCCTTCCCACTATTTTATCCGACTACGCATGGAGGAAGCGCGGCGCATGCTGTCGGAATCCACTGATTCCGTTATCAATATTGCCCTGAACGTGGGTTACACCAGCCCCAGCCACTTTGCAGCCGTCTTCCTCAGGCATAACGGCGTGACGCCCTCGCACTATCGCAAGGCGATGGTGCGTAGCAAAAGCCCGACAGTTTGAGCAAAAGCCCGCGCGAAGCCAGCGCCTGAAAAATCCATTATTGAACCGTACTTCAGACGTTCTTTCTGAAGCGTTGAAATTAACTCTCAAGAGGATCAACTATGGAACTCAAAGGTAAAGTCGCGCTCATCACCGGTGCTTCAAGCGGAATTGGCGCCGCCACGGCAAAAAAATTAGCGCAACAGGGCGTCAGGGTGGGTCTCGCCGCCCGCCGTCTGGATCGCCTTCAGGCGCTGGTGTCTGACATTGAGGCTGCTGGCGGTGAAGCCATAGCGCTGGCGATGGATGTCACTGACCCGGCCTCGGTGAATGAAGGGGTGGCGGCACTGCACAAACGCTATGGGCATATTGATATCGCCTTCAATAACGCCGGGCTGATGCCGATTTCGGATATCGCCAGCCTCCGGGTTGACGAATGGCACCGTATGGTAGACGTCAACGTAAAAGGCCTGTTTAACACCGTGGCGGCCGTGCTGCCGATTATGCAGTCGCAGCGGTCCGGGCATATCATCAATACCTCGTCGATCGCCGGGCGTAAAACCTTCCCCGGGCTTGGCGTGTACTGCGCGACGAAGCACGCCGTTGCCGCCTTCTCGGATATTTTGCGTATGGAGCTGGCGCCGCAGTTCAACATTCGCGTCACCTCGCTTCAGCCGGGTGCCGTTGAAAGTGAATTATTCGAGCATATCAGTGACGAAAATTATCGTGCACAGATGGAACAGCTGAAGGAGAAGATGACGTTCCTGAAAGCCGATGATATCGCCGACTCGATTCTTTACGTGTTGCAGGCACCGGAACATGTGGACGTGGCAGAGCTGTTTATTATGCCGACCGAACAGCCGTGGTAAGAGGGTGAAGCGGGTCAGGCTGATGCCTGACCCGCTACGTTAGTTTGCGGATGCCGTAGGTCTGATGGTGATTTCGGTGGTATCGACACTCTCAGGCGCCTCGATGACGTGGCGCACGGCGCGGGCGATATCAGCCGGTTTGAGGGCAATAGCCCGGTACGCATCCATCACCGCCATGGTTTCTTCGTGCGTAATGGTCGAGGCCAGTTCGCTTTCCACCACTCCGGGGTTGACGCAGGTCACGCGGATGTTCGAACTTTCCTGACGCAAACCATCGGAAATGGCCCGGACCGCAAATTTGGTCGCACAATAAACGGCGGCCGTGGGCACAACGGACAAGGCACCGATCGAGCCAATATTAATGATCTGCCCCGAGTTCTGGGCTTCCATAATCGGCAGAACCGCGCCAATTCCCCACAGTACGCCCTTGATATTCACGTCAATGGTGCGTTCCCACTCATCCTGCTTGCCTGCGGAAAGCGGAGAGAGGGGCATAATGCCCGCGTTGTTAATCAGTACGTCAATGCGGCCCCACTTTTCCCGTGCAGCCTGAACGAAGGCAGCCATCGACTGGCGGCGGGTTACGTCTAATTCCCGAGCCTCTGCCTCCCCTCCTGCGCTGCGGATTTCTTCAGCCAGGGCGTGGATGCGATCCAGCCTGCGTGCCCCGAGGAATACTTTTGCGCCTGCCTTACCCAGCTCTCTGGCAATACCTTCTCCAATACCGCTGGAGGCACCGGTAATTAAGATCACTTTGTTCATGTTTTACTCCTTCAGTTGAGTTCAAAGCAATCATAGAGTCTCAACATTGTTTCTTGTATCCTGCCTTTACTGGACTCACTGGTTAGCGATGTTAAACAATGAAAATTGATCTTAATTTGTTACCGCTTTTTCTGGCGGTCGCCGAGGAGCGCAGCTTCAGCGCGGCCGCCGGGCGGCTGGGCATCACCCGTTCCGCTGTCAGCCAAGGGATAAGACGTCTCGAAGATGGGTTTCAGACCCTGCTGGTGATGCGCACCACGCGCTCGGTAAGCCTTACCGAAGCGGGTGAACGGTTGCATAAATCGTTGCAGGGGCCCATCGCCAATATTGAAGCGGCCTTTGAGGATGTCACGTCAGACAGCACACCGCGCGGACAGCTCAGGATCGCGGTCACCTCAATTGCGGAAGCGTTTCTTTCTGGCCCCCTGCTCGCCTCGTTTGCGGCAGCGCATCCTGCGGTATCGCTTGATGTCTTCGTGTCAGATGAGGAGTTCGATATCGTGGCGGCGGGCTATGACGCAGGGGTGAGGCTGGGCGAAGTTATCGAAAAAGACATGATCGCCGTTCCCCTTACGGGCCAGCAGCGTGAACGGGTGGTGGCTTCACCTTCTTATCTGGCGACGCACAGCGCACCGGCGCATCCCCGAGAGCTGGTCGCTCATCGGTGTATCGGCTGGCGCCCTTCCCCGGACGTTGCCCCCTATCGCTGGGAATTTGAGGAAGCAGGCGTCCCTTTCGATGTGGCCATTGATCCACAAATCACTACTAACGATCTGCGTCTTATGCTCAGTCTGGCGCTGGCGGGTGGTGGAATTACCTTTGCCACGGAGGATACCTTCGCGCCTTACATTGAATCAGGACAGCTGGTTTCCTTACTGGATTCGTTTCTTCCGTCTTTTCCTGGCTTCTATCTCTATTTTCCCCAACGCCACAATATGGCCCCCAAACTCAGAGCCCTGATCGAGCACATCCGCCAGTGGCGCCAGCTCCCCGCCACGCAACCTGCTCAGCGATAAACGGTTCCAGCCCTGGATGCAGATTTTACTCAATCTACCGCGTCCTTTTGATGAGCATCAACGACAGCACAGCGTTACCATGGAAAATGACAAAGGACACGATGGGCAGGACTTTACACAAGGATGGAACCGTAAAAATGCACAGACCAATGGTCGTTATCCTCTTTATTCTTTTGACATTAGCCGCCCTCGTGGAAATCGGCCTAATTTCTTTCGGCTAAACCGGTTACTTCTGAAAGGCCACATTTGTGGCCTTTTATTTATTAAACATGAGAAGAAATCACTTTATTTTTTGAGTAGCAGAAATTAAAGGCCCCATAAAAATATATTTTATAAATGAGATAATTTTAAATATATCATACACCAGATAATTCACCCTAACTTAAACCGCAATTAAGCAACAATTAAACCTAACCAAAATTATATATATATCGCACATTTTAATTATTATTATCGCCCTGCCAGTCACGTTTTAAGGGTTGCACCTTTTACGCCAAAACCCTTTCGCCACGCGCCCTTGTAGCGAACGAAATATATTCATGCTATCAATTAATTCCCCCTGCAATAACCGCGCTGGGTTTACGAACGCTTAATTTGCATATTCAGACATTTATAGCTATATCATTTTCATAACGAAATAAATCAATACCTGCACAAATAATAAGGCTTATAAATCGCAAATATATAAATAAACAACAGTTTCCTGACTAAATAATTAGCTTTGCCCTGAGGTTGCCACTTTTAATCCTGGCGGGCATCGGTCGCGCTAAAGAAAGTGACGGTAAATTCTGTTTTTTAAACAGTATTTTCGCCGGGAGCGCGCTCATCCCTTCAGAAACGATGGCCTTGTTTGACACGCCGTAACCAATAACTCTGCTGGAGTAATAACTGTATGAGCCAAATATCTGTTATATCTAAATTAACTGGCGTGGAAACGACCACGGAAGGGACACAGATAACACTCGATCACTCATCTGTCGTTAAGCTTAACGTGGATCGAGCCGACATCGCAGGTTACTCCCGCAGCGGAAACGATCTGGTGATCACCCTCAACTCGGGAGAAGTGATTACCCTCAAGAATTTCTACGTCACTGATGCGCAGGGCGTAAGCCAGCTGGTGCTTGAGGAGAGTGACGGCGCACTGTGGTGGATTGAAGATCCAACCGGTGCTGCGACCTATGAATCCATCGCCTCCACCGATGCATTACTGGCGGCGTCAGGGAGCGATGCCGGCGGCGCCGCAGCGTGGCCCTGGGTGCTGGGTGGCCTGGCCGTCGCAGGGGGGATTGCCATCGCGGCGGGAACCGGCGGTGGAGGGGGCGGAGATGACGATAACAACAACCCGAATCCTGGCAATCCGGGAAATCCTTCCGAACCTGATACTACGCCTCCGAATGCCCCCACCAATCTTCAGGTCTCACCTGACGGCAAAACCGTAACCGGTACGGCTGAACCGGGCAGCACGATTACCCTGAAAGATGCCAATGGCAACACCATTGGAACGGGCAAGGTCGGCAGCGACGGTAAATTTACTATCGATCTGGGTACGCCGCTCACCAACGGGGAGCAGATCACCGCCACCGCCACCGATCCGTCCGGCAACACCAGCCAGGGCGGCCAGGTCACGGCGCCGGATCTCACCGCGCCGGATGCGCCTGCTAATCTGGAGGTTTCACCTGACGGCAAAACCGTGACCGGTACGGCTGAGCCGGGCAGCACCGTGACCCTGAAAGATGCCGACGGCAACACCATCGGCACGGGCAAGGCGGGCAGCGACGGTAAATTTACTATCGATCTGGGTACGCCGCTCACCAACGGGGAGCAGATCACCGCCACCGCCACCGATCCGTCCGGCAATACCAGCCAGGGCGGTCAGGTCACGGCACCGGATCTCACCGCGCCGGATGCGCCGCAGATTGTCACCGTCAGTGATAACGTGGGCACCGACGCGGGCCCGCTGAGCAACGGACAGCGCACGGACGATGCACGCCCGACGTTCAGCGGCATCAGCGAAGCTGGCACCGTCATTACCTTCTATGACAACGGCAAGCCGATCGGTACCGCCACGGCCGATGCCAGCGGTAAATGGAGCTTTACCCCGTCGACCAACCTGTCTGAAGGAAACCACGCTATTACCACCACCGCGACCGATGCCGCAGGCAATACCAGCCCGGCGTCCACGGCGGTGACTTTCGTGGTGGATACGGTCGCGCCGGGTGCCCCGGCGATCGTCAGCATAACCGATGACGTTGCGCCCAATACCGGCACGCTCGGAAGCGGAAGCACCACGAACGATCCGCGCCCGCAGCTCACCGGCACGGCGGAAGCGGGCTCTACGGTCACCATCTATGACAACGGCATTGCCATTGGCACTGCGGTTGTGGGCAGCAACGGAAGCTGGAGCTTTACGCCGTCGGTAAACCTGAGCGAAGGCAGCCACCAGCTTACAGTACGCGCCACCGACGTCGCCGGTAACACCGGTCCGGCCTCGCCGGCCTTTACCGTAACGGTGGATGTCACCACCCCGCCGGCGCCAACAGGGTTTATCGTTAATGACGATACCGGAGGACTGAAAGGCGCGATTACTGCCGGACAGGTTACCGACGAGTCACAGCCGCGTCTGACGGGCCGCGGAGAGCCGGGCAGCACGATTACGGTTTACGATAACGGCGTTGCGATTGGCAGCACCACCGTTCTGCCGAACGGTACCTGGAGCATCACGCCGACAACGCCGCTGGCAGAGGGTGCACACTCAATTACCCTGCGCGAAACCGATGCGGCAGGCAACCAGAGCGGCCTGTCTGAGCCGATCAACTTCACCGTCGATCTTACGCCGCCAGACATGCCGGTTGCGACGCTCAACTCCGCAGGCACGCAAATCACCGGTACCGCCGAGCCGGGCAGTAAAATTGTCATCACCAACAACGCCGGGGTGCAAATCGGGACCGCCACTGCCGACAGCAACGGCAACTACGTCGCCAACCTGAACCCTGCACAAGTGAACGGCGAGATCATCTCCGTGGTCGCCTCCGATGCCGCAGGCAACCAGAGTTCACCGGCGCTGGTTAACGCCGCGGATATCACCCCGCCTGCCGCACCGGGTAACCTTGTGGTGGCAGAAGACGGGGCAAGCGTCAGCGGAACCGCCGAGCCAAACAGCACGATTATCATTAAAGCGCCAGACGGTACGACCATCGGCCAGGCCACCGCCGGCCCGGATGGCTCCTTCACGATCCCGATTTCGCCAGCCCAGACCAACGGCGAGGCCCTTGAAGTGACGGCTACCGACGGCAGCGGCAACACCAGTCCGTCCGGCTTTGCCGACGCGCCAGACAGCACGCCGCCGCAGGCGCCGGAAAATGTGGTTATCTCTGCCGACGGCACCACGGTGACTGGTACAGCCGAGCCGGGCAGCACCGTGACCATTCGTGAAAATGGCGTGAAGGTCGGGGAAGCGATTGCCGACGATCAGGGTAATTTCAGCGTTGATCTGATCCCGCCGAAAGCCAACGGCGAAGCCCTGACCGCCGATGCCACCGATACCGCCGGCAACACCGGCCCGACCGCGCCGTTTGACGCGCCGGACATCACCGCAGCGCAAACCCCGGTCATCACCGGCGTGGTGGACGATGCGCCAGGCGATACCGGTCCCGTCAGCCAGAACGGTCTCACCAACGACAGCACGCCAACCATCAACGGAACGGGCGAGCCAGGCACCACCATCACCCTTTACAGCGGTACTACCGTCATTGGCACCGGTACGGTTGGGCCTGACGGCCAGTGGTCCATCACGCTGGCTACCGCGCTGCCGGACGGCGGGCACGTGCTGACGGCGACCGCGATTGATGCCGACAACAACCTCAGCGGGACATCGAACACCTGGAGCATCACGGTGGATACCGCCGTTCCGGGCGCCCCGGCCATTACGCAGGTCGTTGATGACGTACCGGGCACTACGGGGGCGCTGGACAGCGATGGCATCACTAACGACACGCTCCCTACCGTGAACGGTACCGGCGAGCCGGGAACCACCGTAACGATCCGTCTGAATGGGCAGGATATTGGTACTGCCCTCGTTAACAGCGCCGGCGCGTGGACCTTTACGCCTGCCACGCCATTAGTGAACGGCCAGCATACCTTCACCGTCGTTGCGAGCGATGCGGCAGGTAATACCAGCGCGCCTTCTGGCGGCTTTACCTTTACCGTCGATACGACTCCGCCACTGGCGGCCACCATTGACACCGTCTCCGATAATATTGGTCCAGTACAGGTTCCGCTTAACAGCGGGGATACTACCGACGATACGCTGCCGCAGTTGCAGGGTACCGCACCGGCAGGTACCACCATCACTATCTATGACGGCACCACCCTGCTCGGCACGGCCGTGCTCGACGGCAGCGGCGGCTGGAGCTTTACGCCAACCACGCCGCTGACGGAGGGTCCACATTCGCTGACGGTCCACGCCACGGATGAGGCGGGTAACACCACCATCTCGCCACCGTTTGAGCTGGCGATCGACACGACCGCGCCTGCAACGCCGGATATTCCTGACATCACCGTCAACCCGGATGGCGGTACGCCGGGTACTGCCCTGAATCCGGGGGAGACCACCCGCGATACCACGCCAACCCTGAGCGGCTCGGGCACGCCGGGGGATACCGTGAACATTTACGATGGCGCCACCAAAATTGGTGAAGCCGAGATCGACGGCGACGGCAACTGGACCTGGACACCAACTACCCCGCTGCCTGACGGCACCTACGATCTCTCCCTGACGGTGACCAACCAGGACAGCGCCGGGAACGAAAGCGCGCCGTCCACGCCGGTGACTATTACCATTGACAGCGACGCCCCTGCCGCGCCGGGTGTTCCGGTGGTGACGGACAGCGTGAGCCAGATCACCGGTCCGGTGGCCGATGGCGGATCCACCAACGATCCGCGTCCGGTACTGAGCGGCACCGGTACGCCAAACGACGTCATTACCATCTATGACCAGGTGGGTACAGGCGCGCCGCAGGCCGTAGGCAGCGTTACGGTAGACGGTAACGGCAACTGGACCTGGCGTCCGGAGAGCAACATCGGCGAAGGAACGCACGAATACACGGCGACCGCCACCGATGAATCCGGCAATGAATCTTTGCCATCAGCCGGTATCACGATAACGGTAGATACCCTTGACCCGATTACCCCGGTCATCAGCGACATCGCTGGCGCGCAGAACGGCGGGTCTACTAACGACACTACGCCAACCCTGAGCGGCACCGGCACCACCGGCGAAACGGTGATCATCTACAACAACGGCGTGGAAGTGGATCGCGTTGATGTCGTTAACGGTCAATGGTCCTATACCCTGCCGACGCAAACCGATGGCCCGCTGAACATCACCGTTGCAGCGGTGGATGATGCGGGTAACCTTAGCCCGGTCAGCCCGGTCTTTAGCGTGACGGTCGATACCCAGACGCCAACCGTACCGCAAATTGACGCCGTCTCTGACAGCCAGCTGGCGAACAGCGTGCTTTACACCCGTGACGGCACCCCAACCCTTACCGGGATCGGCGAGCCGGGTTCGAACGTAACGGTCACCGTTGACGGCGTCGCCTCTCCGGTCGTGGTGGTGGTTCAGCCGAACGGGACATGGACCTGGACCGCCGACCCTGCGCTCGCGGAAGGGCCGCACACCTTCTCGGTCGCCGCGAGTGATGCCGCGGGGAATACCTCCGTCAGCTCCGGCGATCTCAGCGTGACGGTGGATACGCTGCCGCCTGCAACGCCAACGAATATCGACATCGCCGAGCAGGGTACGCCGCTGACCGGTACGGCGGAAGATGGCACCACCGTGACGGTACGTGACGCCAACGGCAATATCATCGGAACCGGCGTTGCGACGGGAGGCTCCTTCTCCATCGCCCTCTCCCCGGCCCAGCTGGATGCCACCACGCTGACGCTGATCGCCACGGACGCAGCAGGAAACGCCAGCCCGTCAACCACCTTTGACGTGCCGGAGTCCACGCTCGATCTGCCTGCGGTACCGGTGATTACGGCAATCAACGATGACGTCGATCCCGTCACGGGCGACGTGAAAGATAAAACCACCAATGACACCACGCCTACCCTTACCGGCACCGCCGATCCGGGCAGCGTGATCGCCATTTATCAGGATGGATCGCTGCTTCCGGTGACCACTGTCGTTGCGGATACCAACGGCAACTGGAGCTACACGCCGCTCCTGCCGCTGACGGAAGGGCCACATACCTTTGCCGTGACTGCCACGAATACCACCACCGGCGAGACCAGCGGGCAGTCGCCGATCGCGACCGTCACCGTCGACCTCACCGCCCCGACAGCGCCAGCCATCGGTGCGGTGACCGATTATGTGGGTCCGGTTACTGGCCCTATCGCCGACGGGCAGAGCACCAACGACAACCGTCCTACCCTCACCGGGACAGGCGCGGCTGGGGACACCATTACGATTTACAATAACGGCGACCCGCTGGGCACCGTTCTCGTCGGGCCAACCGGCACCTGGAGCTATACGCCGCCTGCGCTGGATGACGGCAGTCACACCCTGACCGTCACCGCCACCGACCCGGCAGGGAATGAAAGCACCCCATCGGCAGGGATCACCATCGTTGTCGATACCGTCTCCACCACGCCGGTGATAACCAGCGTGACGGATAACGCGGGCAATGCCGCAACGCCTGTACCAAGCGGCGATCCGACCAACGACACCACGCCAACCCTGACCGGCACCGCAGAGCCGAACAGCGTCGTCGCCATATTTGATGGCACCACGCAGATTGGTACCGTAGCAGCAGACGGTACCGGCGCCTGGACCTTTACCCCGGAAACCGCCCTCGGCGAAGGGACGCATGACTTTACCGTCAGAGCGACGGATCCGCAGGGCAACGTTAGCCAGCCGTCCGGCGTCTGGAGCGTCAATATCGATCTGACGGCGCCACAGGTGCCGACGATCGATTCGGTCAGCGACAACGCCCCGGGTGGCGTAACCGGCCCGCTTACCGCCGGGCAGGTCACCAATGACACCACGCCAACCCTTAGCGGCACCGGCCAGGCGGGCACCACCATTCACGTGCTGAATAACGGCGTGGAGATTGGTACCACCACGGTCGACAGCAGCGGCAACTGGACCTTTACGCCGGATCCGGTCCTGACGGACGGGACGTATAATCTGCGCGTTAACGCCAGCGATGACGTCGGAAACGTCTCCGCCAACTCGCCAGTGTTCGCCTTTACGGTGGATACCGCTGGCCCTGCGGCACCGGTCGTCACGACGGTGATAGACGACGTGGGCCCGGGAACGGGAACCCTCGCCAGCAACGGGGCCACCAACGACACCCGTCCAACCTTCAACGGTACGGGGGAAGTGGGCGCAACGGTACACGTTATTGTTGATGACGTGGAAATTGGCACGGCGGTCGTCAACGCCCAGGGTACCTGGAGCTTCACGCCGACCACCGCGCTGAGTGAAGGGCAACACACCATTACCTTCAACGCCACCGACGCCGCAGGCAATACCGGCGACACCTCGCCGCCGTTCAACCTGACGGTGGATACGTCGGTACCCGTTGCACCGGTCTTTACGCCAGCCACCGATAACGTTGGCACCGTACTGGGCCCGGTCGCTTCGGGGCAAAGCACAGACGATACCACGCCAACGCTGAACGGCACCGCGGCGGCCAACGCGACCATCACCATTTATGAGAATGGTCAGCAGGTGGGCACCGCCGTGGCGGATGCCAACGGCGTATGGAGCTTCACCCCCGGCACGCTGGCAAACGGCAGCCACACCTGGACTGCCACGGCAACCGACGCCGCGGGCAACGTCAGCCCTGCCTCACCGGGCTTCACGCTGGTTGTGGATACGACCGTGCCTGTCGCGCCCGTTATCACGCAGGCGATTGACGATGTTGGCACCATCACCGGGGCGATCGGTTCCGGCCAGACCACCAACGATCCTCTCCCGCGCCTGGTGGGGACCAGCGAGCCGCTGGCAACCGTGAATATCTATGAGGGCAACACGCTGGTGGGCACCGGTACTGCCGATGCCAACGGCAACTGGACTATCGATATCACCGTGCCGCTGGACAACGGGCCGCATACCTTTACGGCAGAAGCCACGGATCAGGCGGGCAACACCAGCGCGCCATCCGGCGACTTCAGCCTGACCATTGATACCACGCCGCCAGCGCTGCCGGTGCTGACCAGCATCACCGATGACGTCGGTAACGCTGCGACGCCTGTCGCCAACGGCGGGTTAACCAATGATGCCCGACCAACGCTCACCGGTACGGCAGAAGCCGGCGCGACGATCACCATCTTTGATAATGGGGTACAGATTGGCACCGCTGTCGCCACCGGCGGCGCGTGGAGCTTTACGCCGTCTACCCCGCTGGCTGACGGGCCGCACAATCTGACCTTCTCCGCCACCGACGCCGTGGGCAACGCCAGCGCGCAGACCGGCGGCTACACCATCAATGTGGATGCCACCGCCCCTGTCGCGCCGGCCATCACCTCGATTGTGGATGATGTGGGAACCGTCACCGGCCCTGTCACCGGTACCAACCCAACCAACGATACGCGTCCAACGTTAAGCGGCACGGCGGAAGCCAATTCCACCGTACGTATTTACGACGGCACGACGCTGGTGGGTACGGTCACCGCGGATGCCAACGGCAACTGGACGCTGCCGCAAACCAGCACCACGCTGACGGAAGGCGCGCATAACTTCACCGCCACCGCCACCGACGCCGCGGGCAATACCAGCGTGGCATCACCGATTATCACGATTAACGTTGACCTGACGCCGCCACCTGCCCCGGCGGGCCTGGCGGTGATCACCAACGGTACGCAGGTGACCGGTACGGCGGAAGCGGGAAGCACCGTCACCATCACCAGCAGCACCGGAACCGTTCTTGGTACAGCCGTCGCTGACGGTAGCGGGAACTTTAGCGCCACCATCACCCCTGCGCAGACCGCCGGGGAATCCCTGATCGTCTTTGCTACCGATAAGGCCGGTAACGCGGGTATCACCACCTCAGTGATAGCTCCAGTCACGGCGATCCCGAACGCGCCGGTTATCGCCACCATCGACGATAACGTCGGGACGGTGACGGGCAACCTGACCAACGGAAAAACCACCGATGACACCACGCCAACCCTGAGCGGTACGGCGCAGCCGAACGCGACCATCACCCTGTATAACAACGGGGTGCTGATGGGCACGGTCACCGCGAATGCCAGCGGCAACTGGAGCTTCACCACGCCGGTACTGAGTGAAGGTCCGCATGCCTTCACCGCCACGGCGAGCAACGGCTCGGGCACCAGCCCGATTTCCACGCCGACGACCGTGATTGTCGATCTCACTGCGCCAACGGCCCCAACCGGGACCTTCAACGCAGACGGCAGCGTACTGACCGGCAGCGCCGAAGCGGGCAGCACCGTCACCATCCGCCTGGCGGATAATTCAACGGTCACCGCCACGGCGGATAGCAACGGCAGCTGGAGCTACACCTTCCTCAATAAACAGACGGAAGGCCAGACGCTGCAAATCACCGCTACCGATGCGGCAGGCAACGTCTCGCTGCCTGGCTCAGCCCTTGCGCCGGTGGTGCCGCTGTCGGCCAGCACCAACGCTGAAGAGCTGGCGCTGACGACCACCGCCACGGTGACCAACTCGCAGTACAGCGACTACGGTTTCCTGCTGGTGGGCGCCGTGGGTAACGTGCTGACGCTGCTCGGCAACGACACCGCGCAGGTAGGTTTCACCGTCGGCAGCGGCGGCACGGCGGATATTGCCGTGAACGCCAACGCCACGGGTGCCGTGCTCTCCCTGCTCAACACCCTTGAGCTGGTAGTGCAGCGCTTTGACGCCGTCAACAATACCTGGACCACCGTTGTGGATACCGGACAGCCGCAGTTCGCTGACCTGTTGACCCTCGGCGCGGCGGGGGTGTCGCTCATCCTGACCGGCCTGGCGAATGGCCAGTATCGCGTCCTGAGCTACAACACCAACCTGCTGGCAACCGGCTCCTACACCAGCCTCGACGTGGCGGTGAAAGAGACCAGCGCAGGTACCGTGTCCGGCGACACCAGCCTTGCGGGTAACGTGATCACCGACGTTGACCCGACCGCAGGCAGCGACAACGCCCCGGCGGGCACCACCGTCACCGCGGTCACCAACGCCCAGGGCACCACCACCAGCGTCACGGCTGACGGCACGGTGATTCAGGGGCAGTACGGCACGCTGACCATCAACCTGGACGGCAGCTATACCTATAACCTGACCAACACCAGCTCCTCGGTCATTGGCCGCACGGAGAGCTTTACCTACACCATCACCCACAACGGCACCAGCGCCTCGGCAAATCTGGTTCTGTCGCTGGGCGAAGGCGCCACCAGCAGCGGGATCGTGGCCGTGGACGATACCGCCTCGCTGACCTTCGACACGACCGTTGAGGCCATTAACAACGGTCCGTCGTCGCAGGGCGGCTTTACCCTGGTGGGCATTAACCTTGGCAATACACTGGGGCTGAACCTGCTGGACGATCTGGCCAACCCGATCATCTATAACGTGGAAGAAGGCACCACCCGCACCATGACCGTTCAGGCCTCCGTGGGCGGCGTGGCGCTGGCCTCGGTGTTCGACCTCTACATCTATAAGTTCAACAATGCGACGCAGACCTTCGAGCAGATGCGCGTTGAACCGGGCTGGCTGCGCGCGCCGCTGCTGGGCGGCACCTCGCCGCAGCTGACGCTGAACCTGCCCGCCGGCGAGTACCTGTTCCTGCTGAATACGGCGGCGGGGATCACCGCGCTGACGGCCTACACGCTGAACGTCTTGCAGGATCATGTCTACAGCGTGGCAAGCGTGAGCGAGTCCACCACCGGAGATGTGCTGTCCGACGATATCGCACCGGCGGGTACCGTGGTCTCCGACGTTAACGGCGTGACGGTGAACGGCAATGGTCTGACGGAGATTACCGGCGAGTACGGTACGCTGCGGATCAACGCGGCCGGGGAGTACACCTACACCCTGAAGAGTGGGGTCGGTGCTGACAGCATCAGCACGCCGGATACCTTCGTTTATACCATCACCGCGCCGAACGGCTCGAAAGACACGGCATCGCTGAACATCACCCCAACCGCGCGGCCAATGGACGCGGTAAACGATGTCAGCACGGCGATGGACGTGAACTCGGTACACCGCACCGCCGCCTACTCGGATACTACCGTCGGGTCGGCGAGCTGGAACGCTGCGCTGCTTACCTCAACCCAGGGTACCGGCACCGGTACCTTCGTGGTGGATCCTAATACCGCGCTGCATAACGTGGTGCTGTCGTTTAACGTCGCCTCGCTGCTGACGCTTACCGGGTTAACGGTGGACTGGACGCTGACCAACGGCACCACCACCATCCGATCCGGTTCGTTCAACGGCGGGCTGCTGCTGGGCGGCAGGGCGACCATCAACCTGACGGGACTCGATCTGGAGGCGGGAACCTATACGCTGAACTATACCGGCAAAATGGGGCCGCTGGGGGTGGGGAATATCACCGTTACCCCAAGCGTTACCGGCACCAGCTACTCGCTGTCGCAGTTCGACGCCACGGGCACCCACACCGTTGACGGCAATATCTTCGACGGCACCGGCTCCGCGGGCGCAATGGACCAGCTGCACTCGGTGGATACCCGCCTCAGCATTACCGGCTACGACGGCGTGACCACCACGCTGGATCCGTACACCGGCAGCACGCAGGTGAACATTACGGGCCACTACGGCACGCTGGCGATTGCCGCAGACGGCAGCTACACCTACACGCTCAACCCGGGGATATCGTTCTCTACCATTACCAGCAAGGAGGTCTTTAACTACACCCTGACCGATGCCAACGGTAGTAAGGATACTGCGTCGCTGACCATCAACATGGCGCCGAAATTTGTCAGTTCGGAGCATAACGATCTCATCAGCGGCACGGCCTACGGCGACACGCTGATTTATCAGGTGTTGAACAATACGGCGGGTAACGCAACGGGGGGCAACATCACCAGCGCTGGCGGTGACCACTGGACGAACTTCTCCCTGGCGCAGGGAGACAAGATCGACATTGGCGATCTGCTGGTGGGCTGGAACGGTAGCGCGTCGACGCTTGGGAACTATGTCTCTGTTTCACAAAGCGGTGGCAATACTGTGATCTCCATCGACCGTGACGGCACGGGAGCCGCCTACACTAAATCTACGCTCGTTACGCTTGATAACGTTCAGACCACCTACGACGAGCTTGTAAACCAGCAGCACATCATTACCTGATAGCACGTGCAATAAATGACCCGGGCGCGCAGCGCCCGGGCATAAACAATAAAGCAGTACTCTTTTATTAGGGACAAGACATGGGAAAGAAGATGCCTTACTGGTGGCTCTCGTGCTGCCTGATATCTGTGCCCGCTATCGCGGCAAACCCTGCGGCGATGATTAATACCGGACAATTACGCGAAACGCAGGAACTCCCCTCGTTAAACGGTCGCGTGGCGCCCGTTGCCGGCAAGGCCGCCCCCGGCACGCTTCAGCTGGATGAAGCCGTTAACCGCGCCGTGACCTGGCATCCGGCCATCAGTGAAGCCGTCGGCAAGCTCTATCAGCAGAGCGAAAATGTGGACGTCGCCAAATCAAAATATTACCCACAAATCAACGCTGGCATGGATAACGGCTATACCCACGACGGTGACGATAACGGCTTTACCCCCTCGCTGGTGCTTTCCCTTTCGCAGATGCTCTATGACTTTGGCAAAGTCGCCAGCCAGGTGCGCGCTGAAAACGCGGGCGTCGCCCAGCAGCAGGCCAACGTGCTGGTAAGCATCGACACCATCGCCCACGATACCGCCATCGCCATGGTGCAGGTGCAAACCTGGCAGCAGATGGTCGAGACGGCTAAAGAACAGCTGGACGCCCTGACCTCCATCGGCTCGCTGACGAAGCTGCGTAATGACGAAGGCGCCACGTCGCTCTCTGACGTGGTGCAGACCGACGCCCGTATCGAAGGCGCGCGCGCGCAGCTGATGCAGTATCAGGCCAGCCTCGACAGCTCGCGCGCCACGCTGATGAGCATGCTGGGCTGGGACAGCCTGAACGCGGTCAGCAATGAGTTTCCGCAGAGCCTGGCCCGCAGCTGCGATATCGCCGAGCCGGACGATCGTCTGGTGCCCTCGGTGTTAGCCGCCTGGGCGCAGGCCAACGTCGCGCAGGCTAACCTTGACTACGCCAACGCGCAGATGACCCCTACCGTCTCGCTGGAGCCGGAGGTTCGCCACTATCTTAACGACCGTTACTCCGGCAACGAAACCCGCGACCGCACCCAGTACTCCGCGTGGGTAAAGGTGCAGATGCCGCTCTATCAGGGCGGCGGCCTCACCGCCCGGCGTAACGCCGCCGGACACGCGGTGGAATCCGCCCAGTCCACTATTCAGCGCACCCGTCTTGAGGTGCGGCAAAAGCTGCTGGAGGCGCGCAGCCAGGTGATGAGCCTGATGAGCACGCTTCAGATCCAGGGCCGTCAGGAAGCGCTCAGCGCCCGCACCCGCGAGCTGTATCAGCAGCAGTATCTCGATCTCGGTTCCCGCCCGCTACTCGACGTGCTTAACGCCGAGCAGGAGGTTTATCAGGCGCGCTTTACCCAGCAGCAAACTGCCGGACAGCTGCATCAGCTTCAGCTGAACTGCCTCTACCAAACCGGACGCCTGCGTCACGCGTTCGATCTTGAAAACCGCACCATCCAGACCGTGGAGATCCAGCCATGAAGCAACGCGATATCCCGCAGGGTGAAAACATGACGGATGAGGCGCTGGAGCAGTGGGCGCAGGCGTTTGGCTACGTGGCGACGCGCTATCGCGTTGCCTGCTCGCCAGGCTCGCTCGTCGCGGGCGCGCCGTGGCTGAAAGGCAAACCGATGGTGCCCGCGCTGACTCAGCTCGCCCGTGAAGCCGGGCTGACCTTCCAGCTGCTGGGGGCCGATCAGCAGTCCATCAACAGCTGGCGTCTGCCGGTGGTGGTGGAGCTGAACGACGGCAAAATCGGCGTGATCGACAATTTCGACGGCGAGGATACGCTGGAGGTCAGCTTTTTCGACGACAGCACGCACACCAACCGCCTGTCGATGAGCGCGATGCTGCCCGCCATCCGCCACGTTATTGCCCTGCGTCCGCTGGCGGCGCTGAAGGACAGCCGCGTGGATGCCTATATCTCAAAATATCGCCCGGACTGGCTCTACCGGCTGGTGATGCGCGACCTGCGCCCTTACAGCTGGGTAATGCTGGCGGCGCTCTTTATCAACGTGCTCTCCCTTTCCGGCATTGTGTTTTCCATGCAGGTGTATGACCGGGTGATCCCCGCCCAGTCCTACCCGACGCTCTACGTGCTGACCATTGGGGTACTGATCGCCACGCTGTTTGGCTTTGTGTTGCGCGTGGCGCGCGGGCACATTATGGATCTGCTGGGCAAGCGCTCGGATCTGCGCGTGTCGGATCGCGTGTTTGGCCACGCGCTGCGGCTGCGCCACAGCGCCATTCCGCGATCGACGGGGAGCTTTATCTCCCAGCTGCGCGAGCTGGAGCAGATCCGCGAGATGGTCACCTCCTCCACCATTTCCACCATCGTCGATCTGCCGTTCTTTATCCTGTTCGTGATCGTGCTGGCGATCATCGCCCCGCAGCTGGCGTGGATCGCCCCGGTCGCGGCGCTGATCATGGTTCTGCCCGGCCTGCTGCTGCAAAAGAAGCTGGCGGAGCTGGCGAAGCAGTCGGCGCATGAATCCACCCTGCGCAACGCGGTGCTGGTGGAGAGCGTGCAGGGGCTGGAGGACATCAAGCTGATGCAGGCGGAGAACCGCTTTTTGCAGCAGTGGAACAGCTATATCCAGATCACCGCCGAATCCGGTCTGCGCACCCGCGAGCTGACCCAGAACCTGATCAGCTGGGGGATGACCATCCAGAGCCTGGTCTATGCCGGGGTGATCGTGGTGGGCGCGCCGATGGTGATCGACGGCACCTTAACCACCGGTTCGGTGGTGGCCGCCTCGATGCTGGCCTCGCGGATGATCGCCCCGATGGCGACGCTGTGCGGCGTGCTGGCCCGCTGGCAGCAGGTTAAGGCGGCCAAAGAGGGGCTGGACAGCATTATGCAGTTGCCGACCGAGAACCAGCGCGAAGAGACGCCGATCCGCCAGGACGTGCTGCGCGGTCACTATCTTTTCGAGCAGGCGCAGTTCCGCTATCACCCGGAAGATCCGCGCATGGCGCTGCGCATTAACCGCCTGGAGATCAAAGCGGGCGAAAAAGTGGCGATCCTCGGGCGCAACGGTGCGGGGAAATCAACCCTGCTACAGGCGATGGCGGGTGGAATGGATCTGGCGGGCGGCGAGCTGCGGCTCGACAACCTCAGCCTGCCGCATCTGGACGTGGCGGACGTGCGGCGAAACGTCGGCTTTATGACCCAGAACGCGCGGCTGTTTTACGGCACTCTGCGCGAAAACATCACGCTCGGCATGCCCCGCGCCACCGACGAAGAGATCTTCGAGGTGCTGGAGATGTGCGGCGCGGCCAGCTTTGTGCAGAAGCTGCCGAAGGGGCTGGATTACCCGATTATGGAGAACGGCGTCGGGCTGTCCGGCGGGCAGCGGCAGTCCATTCTGCTGGCGCGGATGCTGCTGCGCGACCCGAATATCGTGCTGATGGACGAACCCACCGCCTCCCTGGATGAACACACCGAGCGGGAATTTATTCAGCGTCTCGGGGCGTGGCTTGGCAACCGTACGCTGGTGGTTGCTACCCACCGCGTGCCGGTACTGGAGCTGGTGGAGCGCGTGGTGGTGCTTAAAGACGGCATGCTGGTGATGGACGCGCCAAAAGCGCAGGCGCTGAACAACAGCCGTATGCAGCAACAGCAGCAGGCAACCGGACGGGAGTGGAAAAATGAAAATCAGTCAGCGTGACGTCGCCGCAGTAGAAGATCTGGATAACGCGCTCGATTCCGAAAGCGGTTATACCGGCGCCCGGCGCATCGTTTTCTTCTCCCTGGTGATGTTTGTGGTGCTCGGCATCTGGGCGTGGTTCGGGGTGCTGGACGAAGTCTCAACCGGCACCGGAAAAGTGATCCCCAGCTCGCGCGAGCAGGTGTTGCAGTCGCTGGATGGGGGGATCCTCACCGAGCTGAACGTGCACGAAGGCGATCAGGTGCAGGCCGGACAGGTGCTGGCGCGGCTGGATCCTACCCGCTCGGAATCTAACGTTGGCGAAAGCGCGGCGCGCTACCGCGCGTCGCTGGCCTCCAGCGCGCGCCTGTACGCCGAGGTCAACGACCTCCCGCTGAAATTCCCCCCTTCGCTGGCAAAATGGACCGACCTGACCGCCGCCGAAACGCGGCTCTACAATTCACGGCGCGCCCAGCTGGAGGATACGCAGCGTGAACTCCGCTCCGCGTTAGCGCTGGCCAATAAAGAGCTGGCGATCACCCAGCGGCTGGTAAAAACCGGGGCCGCCAGCCACGTGGAGGTGCTGCGCCTGCAACGGCAGAAAAGCGACCTGGAGCTGAAGCTCACCGACGTGCGTTCTCAGTATTACGTGCAGGCCCGTGAAGCGCTGTCGAAGGCCAACGCCGAGGTGGACATGGTGTCAGCGATCCTGAAAGGTCGGGAGGATTCCGTTACCCGCCTGACGGTGAAATCGCCGGTGCGCGGGATCGTGAAAAACATCAAGGTGACCACCATCGGCGGCGTTATACCGCCCAACGGCGAGCTGATGGAAATTGTGCCGGTGGACGATCACCTGCTGATTGAAACCCGCCTCTCGCCGCGCGACATCGCCTTTATCCACCCTAATCAGGAGGCGCTGGTGAAAATCACCGCCTACGATTATGCGATTTACGGCGGGCTGCACGGGGTGGTGGAAACCATTTCGCCGGACACCATTCAGGACGAAGCGAAGCCGGAGATATTCTATTACCGCGTATTCATTCGCACCAGCCAGGATTATCTGGTGAACAAGGCGGGCAGGCATTTTTCGATTGTGCCGGGGATGATTGCGACGGTGGATATTAAGACCGGAGAGAAAACGGTGCTGGATTATATGATTAAGCCGTTTAACCGGGCGAAAGAGGCGCTGAGGGAGCGATGATGAAACGCCTTACATCATTTTCTGAAGCCGCCTCGCAGGATTTAACTTCTCCTGAGGAACCTGCTTTTTATTAGGGTTAATCGGGCGTATGTTCCTTCCACGCCAGCAAAATCTGGCGTCGGGATTGGCATCCCGGTTATGATTGGAGACGGCGTAAGTCCTTGTTACGCTGTACGTCTGGCTACATTCCAATGGTGGGCTGGACGGGGGCGTCGCAAGACGCGCCGGAACACTCCAAGCCGGTAATGCCAACTCCGTTCAGACCTGCCACCCGGAAATTGGCATTTCCGCGGTCGGGTTAATTACCTGATTGGAGAAAAATTATGACCACCAGTAACGCACTTTTCACTACTCCCTTCGGCCACAATACCGACTTCACTGAACTTGCCGACAACTGCCAACGCTATTGCGAAGCATTGGTGGAAGAGCCCGATCCTGCAAGAAAAATAGCGCTCTGCGGTCGTCTTGCATCGGCCCTCGCCCTGCTCCGCCCAATGCTGCTGGAGCCGCTCCCTGAGCACTTACAGGAACGTCTTACCGTCGATATGTTCCCCGAACATGAACCTGCATTCAAGGCTGAATCCGACCAGCTCTGTCGCTACTGCGAGGAAATCACGCAACTGTTGATGGGTGGCGCGCTCGCCCCTGAATCCGCTCGTGTGATGGGAGATTTACTCTTTGAACTGACGGGATATTTTGCCGACCAGCTAAAAGCCCCGCGCTGGCTAAGAACGGAGGCTGGCGTCGCGCTATTGGGTTGACGTGGTTTTCTCCCTCTCCCCTGTGGGCTGAGGATTCCCCAGTAATGTCTCTACCCGAAACGATGAATGTTGCTTCAGGAAAATGAATGGCTTGCAGCGACGCCCTGGTCCGGCTGTAAATCGCTGAGGCGTTTCCTGAAGGCCGGGGCGAGGCGCAGGGATGCGCCGAGAGGGCGGGCTTTACATGGACGTTACCTCCGCCCGTCCCCGACAAGCCGGAAGGAATAAGCCGAGGGCACCGCGAAGCGGCGATTTACCGCCGGGAGCCCGGGTCGCCAGGGCGGCGGCGATTGAGCCGCCCTGGCACGTTCACCGGGACAGGAATCACAGAGTAGCAAAGAACATAAAGTGAACGGAATGACCACCGCAGCCGTATGTTCCCCTCACCCTAACCCTCTCCCCAAAGGGGCGAGGGGATGATTCGCTGCTCGCATTAATTTGTGGGGATCCCTCAGCCCACAGGGAGAGGACCGGGATGAGGACATCAAACCGCACTCATTTTATGTTTATAAACAGGACGTTAATTATGAATAACCAAGAAAAACTACGCATCTCAACCACACCAGGCGAAGTGTTGCTGCACGATTATCTCAAGCCACTCAGTCTCGGAATCTCCGAACTGGCAGAGAGAATAAATACCGATCACACCACTGCTAGCGCGCTGGTAAACAATAAAATCAAACTCAACGTTGATTTGGCCACAAGACTGGCAAACGCATTCGATACCACCATTGAATTCTGGTTGAACCTACAGCTAAACGTCGACGTCTGGGAAGCGCAAACCAATTCCCGGACTCAGGAAGAGTTGAGCCGTATAAAGACGGTCGCGGAAATTATGGCAAAAAGGAAATCAGGCCAGCCGGATGTGGCCTGATCGGTCGTTTTCCCCGGTACGATATTGACCGCACCGGGTTTCACGCGTATTTACAGGGAGATTTTCAGGCGTCGAACCGCTTCTTTCAGCTGTTCATCCGTTGGGGTAACAAACGACATGCGCAGCGTTGTCTGGTCCGGTTCGTTGCAGTAGAAGAACTCACCCGGCACAAACACCACGCCGTTGCTCAACGTTTTTTCCAGCCATTTCGTCGTATTCATGCCGTTGTTCATTTTTGCCCACAGGAACATGCCGCCCTTCGGCTTGTGGAACGACATCACGTCGCCCAGCTCGGCTTCCAGTTCCGTTGCAAACGTCTGGTATTTCTGGCGATAGGCCTCGCGGATCATTTTAATCTGGTTCGCCAGACGCCCGGTTTTCAGATACTCGTAGGTCATCAGCTGCGACAGCGTGCTGGTGTGCAGATCGGTGGTTTGCTTGAGGTTCACCACCGCGCGCTTCAGCCATTCCGGCACCAGCACCCAGCCCACGCGGGTGCCCGGCGCGAGGATTTTGGAGAAGGTGGAGGTGTACACCACGTTATCCTCATTGCCGATATCTTTCGCATGGGCAATCAGCGGGCGGAACGCTTCGTCGGTGTAATTGATCTCGCTGTACGGGTCGTCTTCGATAATCACGAAGTCGTAGCGCTTCGATAATTCCACCAGCTGTTTACGGCGCGCTTCGGAGAGCGTCACGCCGCCGGGGTTACCGAAGGTTGGCACGATATAGACCGCCTTGATGGTTTTCTTCGCCACCAGCGCTTCCAGCTCATCCACTTTCATGCCGTCGCCGTCGGTGCCGACGGATTCAAAATTCGCCTGTGCCAGGCCAAAGACCTGCAACGCGGCGAGGTAGGTAGGACGCTCAACGACGACCGTATCGCCTGGGTTAATTAACGCACGCGCCAGCACGTCCAGAGACTGTTGCGAGCCCGAGGTGATGACCACGTCATCGGCTTTACAGGCGATGCCGCGTCCTTCGCAGATACGTTGGATCTCTTCGCGCAGCCCCGGGACGCCTTCCGTCAGGCCGTACTGGAACGCTTCGCCAAAATGCTGAGACAGCACGGCATCAGCAGCGATTTTTAAACCTTCGTGATCGAACAGGTCCGGGTTGGGAATACCGCCACCCAGCGAAATCACGCCTGCCATTTTGCTATGTTTTAATAATTCACGAATGGCAGAGGATTGCAGGCCCTGCGCGCTGCTGGCGAGTTTGTTTGCAGACATTCTTTGCTTACCTTCTTTTTTTATAGTGTGCCCAATCTTAGCAGAATATGCGCAATAAATTCCGTTAGCTTAGGCAGCGGACGCAAATCCTGACGCCACAGTAAATGCACCGGCCTCGGCGCGGGTGTGAATGCCTCCAGCACCCGTACCAGCCTGCCGCTCGCCAGCTCTTCCGCTACCAGCACTTCCGGTTGCAGCAACAGTCCAGCCCCGGCTCGCGCCGCCATGCGTAACCCGTAGCCGTCATTGCACCTCAAGACGGCATCCCGCTTCCAGCGCACTTCGCCTTCAACCCCCGGCAGCCGCCACTCGTTACGCGCCGTCCATACCGTGTGCGACAGGCACAGATGATCCACCAGATCGGCTGGCGTTTGCGGCGTACCGTGGCGCGCCAGATATTCCGGCGCGGCGCAGATCGTCATGTTGTAAGGACACAGGTATTTCGCCACCAGATCGTCATGACGAATCTCACCGATGCGAATGGCCAGATCGACCCCTTCTTCTACCAGATCGACCATTCGATTGGTGAGATCCAGCTCGATGCGCACTTCCGGGTAGCGCTGTAAAAACGAGGCGGTCAGGGGCGCGATAACGCAGCCGCCAAACGATGTGGGGGCCGTCACGCGCAGGGTGCCGGCAGGTGCGGCACGCAGACGTTCAACCGCGTTTTCGGCAATCGAGACCTGCTCCAGCACGCGCCTTGTCTCTTCGTAATAAACGCGTCCGGCATCCGTCAGGCTCTGGCGGCGGGTGTTGCGCTCCAGCAGCCGCGTGCCGAGCTGCGATTCCAGCTGTGCAATATACTTCCCGACCATCACCGCCGACATCTCCAGCCGCGACGCCGCGCCGGTAAAGCTGCCGCTCTCTACCACCGCGATAAACGTCTCCATTCCGCGAAGCTTATCCATATTCCAAACCTTTGGTTAGTAATCATCTAACTTTAGCCCAGTTTATCTGACTTTTTATTTATTAAAGAATGAGGGCTTACAACATGAGGAGTCGGATATGAAAATCGTCATTATTGGTGCCAGCGGTACGGTCGGTCGTGCAGTCGCAGAAGAGTTAAGCCAACGCCACGAGACGATCCGCGTGGGTCGCACGCAGGGCGATCGTCAGGTGGATATCACCTCTCAGGCGAGCGTACAGGCGCTGTTCGAAAAAATCGGCCCGGTGGATGCGATCGTCTCCGCAACCGGAGGGGTGCACTTCGGCCCGCTCGCAACTATGACCGACGGCGAGTTCAACCAGGGCTTGCAGGATAAGCTACTGGGGCAGGTTCGTCTGGCGCTGACCGGCCAGCACTACCTGAACGAAGGCGGTTCGATTACGTTGATAAGCGGGATTGTGGCGCACGAGCCGATTGCACAGGGCGTCAACGCCACCACGGTAAACGCGGCGCTGGAAGGGTTTGTCCGCGCCGCGGCCTGCGAACTGCCGCGCGGTATTCGCATTAACCTGATCAGTCCGACGGTGCTGACGGAATCCGCCGAAGCGTATGATGGCTTCTTCCCCGGCTTTGAAAGCGTTTCCGCCGCGAGCGTGGCGCAGGCCTACCGCCGCAGCGTGGAAGGGGTGCAGAGCGGTCGGGTATATAAAGTCGGTTATTAAGCCTTACGGGCGGCGATGAGCACCAGCATCGGGCGCTCCGCCTCTTCAGCCAGCGCGGGCCAGGCGTCAACCTGCGCCTGCGTTGGCCCCCACTCATTGACTTCACTTATCGTTAATCCCGCCTTGACCAGCGCGTTGAGGACCGTACCCAGCGTGCGGTGATATTTGATGACCCCCTCTGCCAGCCAGTTGCTGACGCGCTTGCCTTCGTCCTGATAATGGTTAACGCCCCAGAACCGCTCACCGTTGTCATCGGTGAGCCAGCCCTGACGGTTGGCGCAGGTGTAAATCGGGTGTTCCATCGAGAAGACCAGGCTGCCGCTGGGTTTGAGCGCGCGCTGGACGTTGGCGAATAATATGTCCAGTTGCGGCAGGTAGTGCAGCGCCAGCGAGCTGTAGACCAGATCGAGACTGTTTTCGCGAAGCTGAAGAGATTCCAGATCGCTACGCTGATAGTGAATCTGCGCGTCATCCGTCAGTTCAGCCGCGCGGGCCAGCATTTTTTCTGAGATATCGACGCCCGTAACGTCGCAAGCGCCCAGCTCGCGCGCCACGCGGCAGAACCAGCCGTAGCCGCAGCCGAGATCGATAACCGCTTTGCCGGTTAAATCAGGCAGCATTGCCTTGAGCGCAGGCCACTCAGGCGCACCGTCCAGCCCCTGCACCGAGCGCGGAAGCTGAGCGTAGCCTTCAAAAAACGCCGGGTTGTCGTAGATGTTTTGTGCCATGACGGACTCCTTTATCGCAACAGAGGCAAGGGTAAAGCCCCCCTCGCCCGTTGGCAACGTATCCGTCTGATAAATCACAGCCTGCGCCGGATTTTCTCCACCATGGCTGTGGTTGAGATCCCGTAGCGGTCATGAAGGGTTGGCAACGCGCCCGCATCAAGGAACGCGTCCGGCAGCGCGACGGTATCGAAATCCACGTTCACGCGGTTGCGCATCAACAGCGACGCGACGGCTTCGCACAACCCGCCTACGCTGCTGTGGTTTTCCGCCACAATGACCAGCCGTCCCGGCTTCGCGGCCTGCGCCAGGATCGTCTCTTCGTCCAGCGGCTTAATGGTGGGCGAGTGCAGCACCGCCACGCTGACGTTATCCTTACGCAGTTGCTTCGCCGCTTCCAGCGCACGCATGGTCATCAGGCCTGAGGCGACGATCAGGACATCGCTCCCCTCTTCCAGCAGCGCAGCTTTGCCAAGCTTAAACTGGTAGTTGTACTGGTCCAGCACCACCGGCACCTTGCCGCGCAGCAGGCGCATATAGACAGGGCCATCGTGCGCTGCCATCGCCGGCACCGCCTGTTCCGTGTCGATTGCGTCACAGGGATCGATAATCGTCATGCCCGGAATACCGCGCATAATCGCAATATCTTCCGTCGCCTGGTGGCTCGGCCCGTAACCGGTGGTTAGCCCCGGCAGCGCCGCGCAGATCTTCACGTTCAGGTGCTCTTCAGCAATCACCTGATGGATAAAGTCGTAGGCGCGGCGGGTAGCGAAGACGGCATAGGTTGTGGCGAAAGGAATAAAGCCCTCTTTCGCCATGCCGCCCGCGGCCCCCATCAGCAGCTGTTCGGCCATGCCCATCTGGAAGAAGCGTTCCGGGTAGGCCTGGGCAAAGATATGCAGATCGGTGTATTTGGACAGATCCGCCGTCATACCGACGATCTCCGGTCGCTGTTCCGCCAGCTTTACCAGCGCGTGGCCGAACGGTGCGGCGCGCGTCTCCTGGCCCTCTTCCGCGATAGAGGCAATCATCGCCGACGTGGTTAAACGCGGTTTTTTCTCCGTGGTCTGGCTCATTACAGCACTCCTTCAGGTTTGTTGGCATCCAGCACGGCGAGTGCCTTTTGCCACTCGTCAGCATCCACGCGAATAAAATGGTTCTTGTCACGCTTTTCGAGGAACGGCACGCCCTTGCCCATCAGCGTGTCGCACAAAATGACGCGCGGCTGGTTTTCCGGGTAGCGTTTGGCATTATCAAACGCCGTCACCAGCGCAGGAACATCGTTGCCGTTCACGCGCTGCACGTACCAGCCGAAGGAGGTCCATTTATCCTCCAGCGGCTCAAAGCCGAGGATCGCGTGCGAGTTGCCATCCGCCTGCTGGCGGTTAATGTCCACCAGCACGATCAGGTTCGACAGGCCGTGATGTGCCGCCGACATTGCCGCTTCCCAGGTTGACCCTTCGTCCAGCTCGCCGTCCGACATGGAGTTAACGACCCATGCCGCGCTCTGCTTGTGCTTCAGCCCCAACGCCATGCCAACGCCAATGCTTAAGCCCTGCCCCAGCGAACCGCCGGAGATCTCCATACCTGGTGTGTAGGTTGCCATACCGGACATCGGCAGGCGGCTGTCGTCCGCACCGTAGGTCTCCAGCTCCTCTTCAGGAACGATCCCGGCTTCAATCAGGGCCGCATAACAGGCAATGGCGTAATGGCCGTGGGAGAGCAGAAAACGGTCACGCCCTTCCCACTCCGGCTCGCCCGGTTTAAGGTTCATTCCGTGGGTAAACGCGGTGGCCAGCACATCGGCATAGCCCAGCGCCTGCCCGATGTAGCCCTGCCCCTGCACTTCGCCCATGCGCAGCGCGTAGCGGCGAATGCGCCAGGCCGCGGCGACAACCTGTTGAACTGTGGTATCCGTCATCGTCGTATCTCCTTAATGGATCAGCATCCCGCCGTTCACGTCGAGCGTGATACCGGTGGAGTAAGAAGAGAGGTCGCTGCCGAGGAACAGCGCGGCACGGGCAATATCCTGCGCGTCTCCGAGGCGGTTAAGCGGAATGCCCGCCAGAATGGACGTTTTCATCTCATCGCTCAGCTTGCCTGCGGTGATGTCCGTCTGGATAAGACCCGGCGTGATGCAGTTTACGCGCACGTTGTCGGGCCCCAGTTCACGCGCCATAGCTTTTGCCAGTCCCAGCACACCCGCTTTTGCAGCGCTGTAGTGTGGGCCGCCGAAGATGCCGCCGCCGCGCTGGGCCGATACCGATGAAATGCAGACGATGCTGCCCGACTTTTGCGCGCGCATAGTGGGAATAACCGCCTGGGACATTAGCAGCGTGCCGCGCAGGCTGACGTCAAGCACCGCATCGTAATTTTCGCGTTTGATATCCATCAGCTTGATCGGCTGAGTAATGCCGGCGTTATTCACCAGAATATCGATGCGCCCGTATTTCCCCAGCACCTGCTCAATGGCGGCATTAACCTGTAATTCATTGCTGACGTTCGCCGCAAGGCCCAGATGTTCGTCGCCCAGGCTCGCGGCGGCAGCCCGGCTGGCTTCAGCGTTTAAATCGATAATCACCACTTTCGCACCCTGTTCGGCATATAATTTCGCTGTAGCGAAACCCAAACCGCGTACGGAAGCCGCGCCGGTAATAACGGCGACTTTATTTTTCAGTAGCATATATTTACTCCATTCGGACAAGAGAGATTTAATGATTTATTTCGGTTCTTCCAGCAGCATAATCATAATTAAGCCAATGGCTGCGCAAATACCGAAATAAATAAACACGGAATTAAAACTACCTGTTTTATCCAGCAGATAACCTGCCAGCATCGGGGAAACAAATCCGCCGAGATTACCGCCGCTGTTGATGATGGACGCGGCAATGGGATAGGTTTTATTGTCCGCAACAGCCATGCCATAAGCTGTAAAAGCGGGCCAGCCAATATTCAGACAGAGGCCGACAAAAAATAGCCCGACGCAAACCGCCACGGTGCTTTGCGGAATATTCAGCATAATGACCATCATTAAAACGGTGCTGATGGCGGTAAACATCATGGTCGGTTTACGTCGGCGGCCGAGCAGTTTGTCGGAGACGTAGCCGCCAAAAATCGCACCGATAAATCCACCGATGCACGGCATGCTGGCGACCAGCCCCATGCTCATAAACGTAAAGCCTTTCTCTTTCACCAGATAGAGCGGGATCCACGTCAACAGTCCGTACAGCACGCTGACCATCATAAAATAGGCTACGCAGTCGCCGAGAATATTCTTCGAGGTAAACAGCCCTTTCACCGTGCTTACCGGGGCTAACTCCCGCACGCGGATCAGCCGATCGAGGCGTGCAAAGCCCGGTGAAATCACGATGTTTTCACGTCTGGCGTCCGGCGTCTCCTGACCGGCGGTAATGGTCTCCAGCTCCGCTTTAGAGACGAATGCGCTCTCGGACGGCTTCGTGCGTACCAGCAGATACCACAGGACGGCAATGACCAATCCTGGGATCGCAAAGGAGAAGAAGACCCAGCGCCAGCCCCAGGTCATGGCGATCCACACGGCCAGCGGCGGCACGAGGATGGGCGCGAACATGGTGGCGGCGATGTAGACGCCCGTGGCCGTGGCCTTCTCCTTTGGCGGAAACCAGTTATTGATGGTGGAGGCCAGCCCGACCGGGCACGGCCCCTCTGTTAACCCCAGCCCCAGGCGGATACACTTCAGGCCCAGAACCGAGGTTGCGGTGCCCATCAGCCAGGTAAAGGCAGAGAAGCCGAATATCGACAGTGCCACCATGCCGCGAATTCCCTTTTTGGCAATAAAAAAGCCCGCAGGAATTTGGCTCAGGGCATATCCCAAAAAAAACATGCTGGCGATAGCACCGGCTTCGAAATTATTGATATGAAATTCGTCAATGATAAACGGCAGTACCGCACCAATATTTGTTCGGTCAGCATAGTTAATGGCATAAACAATAAAAATTAATGCCAGCACAACGAAACGGTAATTGGTTTTTTTAGTCTTTATGTAGGGGACAGCTTGTTCTATACGAGACATAACTTACCTCATTATTCGAACACCGTGAGTCGTTTTATTATTGCGTTCAACGTCAATATATCGGCTCACCCATGAAACGCCATTCAATAAAGCTCATTTATTGCTGAGATAAATTTGATTCGCGATACAGCTCAAAAAAAATAACATCGGTATAAAATTGCCCGCTCGCAGTCACAATGTTATGTTTTTTATCAATTATCGTGTAAGGAGTAGGCCATGTCCGCGCAGGATCGCCAGACGTTATCGCTGCCCTCGCTCAGAAATTTGCAGGCGTTTATCGCCGTTGCTAACGCCCTGAGCATTCATCAGGCGGCGGAACAGCTCAACGTCACGCCTTCGGCGGTAAGCCACCAGATCGCGTCGCTGGAATCGTGGCTGGGCAAGAAATTATTTATCCGCAGCGGCAAAGGGGTTCAACTCACCCCGACGGGAGAAAAATATCTGCGGGAGGTCTCGGCGGCGATGAGCGCCATTGGGCGCGCCACCGATCAGATCGTGAAAGAAAAAGACAATGCTGTGCTTCGCGTGCACTCTTCCCCCACCTTCGGACTGTCATGGCTGTTGCGCCGTCTGGGCAGATTCCGCGCCGAATATCCTGATATCACCATCAATCTCACCTGCTCCTATGAGAACCAGCAGTTCGCCAGAGATAATATCGACATTGATATCCGTCATGGTATTCCGGACTGGGATGCTTACCGGGTGATGACCATTAAAAACGACACTCTGGTAGTATTGGCCTCGCCGGGCTATGCAGAAGAGCATCCCATCAGCACGCCTGCCGATCTGCTGCAACAGTCGCTTATCTCCTCCACCAGCACTCTGGTGAACTGGGAAAAATGGTTCGCCTGGCACAATATCGACAGGCCCTGGCTCAATTTCAGCCTCAGCTTCGACCGTTCCTATATGAGCTTTGAAGCGGCGCGCATGGGGCTGGGGTTTATTCTGGAGAGCAAAATGATGGCTACCGATCACCTGAAGGATGGCTCGCTGGTACAGGTTCTGCCGGATGAGATGGGAATCGCCATTAACGCGCATCATCTGGTGATGCCGCACATGAACGAACGCGCGTGGAAGATCCAGCAGTTCGTCGAGTGGATTGATCGGGAGTTGCGATTGTCGGGGTATCACCTGTAGCGATACCCCATCGTGGCGTCAGGCGACCGTGCCCCAGACGAGGTTCCCCTTGTGGAACGTCGCGGTGCGCGGAGAAATGCGCGCCACCGCCTCGGCGGAACAGGAGGCGTCCACCAGCACAAAGCTGGCGTCGTCCTGCGCTTTCGGCCATACGCGTTCACCTTTATCGTTCAGCGGCAGCACGTCGCCGGTGGCGATGCCGAGCGCGCGGGAGAGCGTCTGCTCGTTCGGGCGAATATAGAGCTGGGCGTACAGATTGGCTTTCTCCAGCATGTCACCCAGACCGTACGGCGACCAGTGGTCGATCACGCTGTCGGTGCCGGTCATAACAAACACGCCCTTCTCCCGCAGCTGCTTCAGCGGCATGTGCAGGGTGCCAATCGGCACGGTGGAGGCGATGGTCACCTGCTGCGCCGCCATGCGGGTGGCAATCTCATCCACCTGCTGCTCGTTGAGCGTCGCCAGCGCGAAGGCGTGGCTGATGGTCAGCTTCCCCTTCAGCGCCGGCGTTTTCTCCACGGTTTCCACCATGTAATTCACCGCCGCCACGCCCGCCGGGCTGGTTTCGTGCAGGTGAATATCCACCCCTTTGTCGTAGTCCAGCGCAATCTGGAACATGGTATCGAGCGATTTTTCCATCGCGCCGTCAACGCTGGTTGGGTCCAGCCCGCCCACGTAGTGCGCCCCGGCCTGCATCGCCTCGCGCATCAGCTTTTCAGAGTTGGAGAGCAGCAGACCGTGCTGCGGGAAGGCAACGATTTCGCAGTCGAAACCTGCGCTGCGGCGCGCCAGCACCGCCTGCAAATTTTCCAGGTTTTTCAGGCCGGAAACCGGCTCAATATTACAGTGGCTGCGGGCGATGGTGGACCCTTTCGACTGGATCAGGTCGATCAGCTTTTCGGCGCGTTCTTGCGTGTAGGGCTGTAACTCCGGCAGCAGCTTCTGTTCCAGGCGGATCATATCCTGAATAGTGGTTCCCGCCGGGCGGTTGAGCGACCGCCACGGGCCGCCGTAAAAGGTTTTATCCAGATGGATGTGCATGTCGCGCATCGCCGGAAGCATCAGTTTCTTACCCGCGTCGTAGTGCGGCAGCGCGGCGTCGGCGTGGCTGTTGTTGTCGCGCAGGGCGACGATCTTCCCGTCTTTGATCTCCAGCGTTTTCAGCTCGGTGCGGGTGCTTGTCGCCACGTTGCCGTCGACGTTGAACCCGGCCTCCAGCAGCACGTTGTCCAGATAGTAATGTTTTGCGGTGATGTTCATCGGTTTCCCCGTCTCGCAGGTTGCCTTTGCAGTATCGGCAGCATACGCGACGGAGCCGGTTGCGCCAAACAGCGCGCAGGCGGTGACCATTTTGCCGCTCTGGCTGATAAACTCGCGGCGGCTTTTGTTTTCACTCATCTTATCTTCCTTCATTAACAATGTGGGTACCCGTTTCACCGCGCAGCGCCGCGGGCAGGCAGTCCGGCGAGGTGATGATCACGCGCCTGCCGCCGTGGCGTAAAAACGCCAGCGAGGCGACGATTTTTGGCAGCATGCTGCCCGCCGGGAAGTGGCCTTCGTTCATGTAGCGCGTCATCTGCGCCACGCTGACGGTGTCCAGCGCCTGCTGGTCTGGCTTGCCGAAGTTAACGCAGACTTTCTCCACGCCGGTGGTTATCACCAGCACGTCGGCGCAGATCTCGCGCGCCAGCAGCGCGGTGGAGAGATCTTTATCGATAACCGCATCGACGCTTTGATAGTCCCCCTGCTCGCTGCGCACCACGGGAATGCCTCCGCCGCCCGCGCCGATGACCACAAAACCCTTATGCGTTAGCGCCTTAATCGCATCCGCCTCGACGATGCGCAGCGGCTGGGGTGAGGCCACCACGCGGCGATAGCCCCGGCCTGAATCCTCGACAAAATGCCAGTCCGGGTGCGCGAGCTGTAGCTCGTCGCGCTGCGCCTCGCTGAAGAACGCGCCGATCGGTTTTGTCGGGTGCGTAAAGCCGGGATCGTTTTTATCCACCTCCACCTGGGTAACGACCGTGACCGCCTTCTGCTCGCCGCGCGCCGCCAGGCGGTTGTTGAGCGCCTGCTGGATGAGGTAGCCGATACCGCCCTGGGTATCCGCCACGCAGTTTGCCAGCGGGGTCAGCGGCAGCCCTTCCCGCTCGTGGGCGATCTCGGCGCGGCGCAGATCCAGCCCCACCTGCGGGCCGTTGCCGTGGGTGAGGACGATGTCATAGTCGGAGGCCAGCATTTCGAGCACCGACTCGGCCACCGCTTTGACCGCCTGCGCCTGATGTTCAACCGACTGGCTGGCGTTGTCTTTGATGATGCTGTTGCCGCCGATGGCGACGACCATAAGCTCTTTCATACGTTTTCCTTCGCAACAGTAACTTCAGCGCTCGCAACTTCGCGGCTGTCGAGGAAATGCTTCACCACAAACATCCCGCCCATCATCAGGTAGGCCGTGACGAACATCAGGGAACTGCCCTCGGCAAAGCCCACCACCGGCGCGTGGATCACGCCAAACAGCGCCAGCAGCGCACCTCCTGCGGCGGCGGCGGCTCCGCGCAGCGGTTTGTTGATGATGGCGAAGATAGCGATACAGCCCCAGAGCATGCTGGCGAGCGGTGCGCCGTTGCCGAGGTGCATCAGCCCCTCGTAGTAGATCCCTTTGCTGTGCAGCACGTCGGTGCCAATTTTCGCCGCGCTGGTTCCCGCCGCGCTCATCACGCTGTTCATCATGGTCAGCGCCCAGTTAGCGATCCACGGGAACAGGCAGATAAAGATGACGGGCACCTCCACTTTCGGCGTTTCCCGCACCACCTGGTTGGCGGTGACGACGCCGATAAACACCAGAATCGGCACGATAGCGGTCATCGGTATGATGGCGAGCATAAACGCCCCCAGCCCGAACAGCGGCACGATAAACATGGTTACGCCGGACGCCAGCGTGTAGCCGATGCTCGCCCCCATCGCCTTCCAGCCGGGATGGCCCACGTAGACCGTGACCGGGAACGGGTTGCCCATCAGGCAGCCAAGCATGGAAGCCAGGCCGTTTGCCAGCATTACCTTGCGGGTCGGGTACTCATCCCCCGCCGCGTGGGCGCTTTCGATGTTCTCCAGGTCAAAGATGTAGTTCGCCAGCCCCAGCGGCACGGCGGACGCCAGATACGGCAGCGCGTGCGGCAGGCCCTGCATAAAGCTGTCCACGTGAACCTCAGGCGGGTTAAAGCCGAAGGAGGACATAGACGCTTTAATGGCATCCGGGCTTTGCAGTCCGGAAATCCACGCTAATGCCGTTCCGGCAATCAGCAGCAGCAGGCCGGTCGGGATTTTGGCGAAAATCGGCTTTTTACCGAACCAGTTAATGAAGATCAGCAGCAGGACGATGAACGACACGGTGGGCGCTTCGAACGCCTGCAACATCGGGTTCATCGCCAGCAGCAGCAGGCCAAGACCGGACAGGCACGACAGCAGCACGGTACGCGGGATCATCTTGCGGATGGTCTCACCCAGGAACGAGCCGCCCGCGAGGATCATCGCTTCCACGAAGCACCACACCAGGCCAATCTGAATCGCGAAATCCGCATCCCCGGTTTGCTGGTAGACGGGCATCAGGACCAGGAAGGTCACGGTAAAAATCGAGGGTGCGCTCGGGCCGGACGGCAGCGCGGTGACGTCCGTACGTCCGGTGGCGCGCGCCATTTGCAGGCCAAACCATGTGTAGCATAAGCTCGCTACCAGCACCGCCAGCCCGAAGGCCGGCGCGATGCGTCCATAAACAATCTCCTTCGGGATGCCGACGACAAAAATGAGCAACCCCATCATGGTCAGCAAATTGGTCAGGTTGTTGGTCATCAACCCGAAATAGGCCGCCCAGTCACCTCTTTTCCACTCCAGTTTCATGTTTTTCATGGATGCATACCTTATAGAACGTAGCGATCGCGGAAGGTCAACAGCGCCTTTTCAAAACAGCTAAACGGCGGGTGAACGATGCCCGCCCCAATCATGCCGATGCCCGCGTCCTTGTGGGCTATGGCGGTGTTGATCACCGGCAGAATGCCGCTGCCCGCCACTCTGGTGATGTCGATGGCGGTTGGAATGCCCATAAACGACAGCAGCGGAATGGTGACGTTCGGGTTCTCGCCGAGGGTGATTTCGCGCATCTGGCGGGAGAAGTCGATGGCTTCCTCCACCGTGCCGCCCACCAGCGCAACGATGGCCGGCGCCGTCGCCATCGCAAAGCCGCCGATGCCGTAGGTTTCGGTGATGGCGCTGTCGCCAATGTCCAGTCCGGAGTCTTCCGGCTTATAGCCTGCGAACATCGGGCCAATCACTTGCTGCGCCGGACCGGTAAACCACTGCCCCGGCAGGCCGGAAACGCGCAGGCCGAACTCGTAGCCGTTGCGCGCCATGGTAGTCACGACGGTGCTGTACTCAATGCCGTGGGCGGCATCCAGCGCGGCCTTACACATCGCCATCCACGTCGGGCCAGAGAAGTAGTCGCTGCTGGCGACAAACTCGAACACCTCACGCTGCTGCTCCACCGGATAGCCCGCCTGGATCAGCCCCGGCGTCAGGGCCTGGATCAGCAGCGTGGTGCCCGCGTTGTTGCGGTTGTGGCACTCGTCGCCCATGTGCAGCGCCTGGGCCAGCATCAGGCGCAGGTCGATTTCGCCGATGATGTTCATCGCGTCGCGCAGCATCGGGCCGAGCACGTCGCGCATCCAGTTCAGGCGGTCGATCACGCTCTGGTCGTTGGCGCCCATGCGCAGGATCTTCGCCATTTGCTCGCTGAGGTTGGTGAACGCCCGGTTGCCGTAGGTTTTGTTCTCAACGATGTGCATAAACATCGACGCGGAGGTGACGCCCGCCATGGAGCCCACACAGTCGTGCTCGTGGCACGGCGAGAAGGTGATGTCGCCTGAAGCCGCCAGCCTTGCCGCGTCCTCCAGATCCGTCGCCAGCCCTTCAAACACCAGCGCACCGGTAACCGCGCCCTTCATCGCCCCGCACATGTTTTCCCAGGAAACCGGCGGACCGGCGTGCAGAATGGTGGTGCGGGTCATGCCCGGCACCACGTTAATCGCCTGGTCATAGCCCACCAGCACCGGATGGGACTGAATAATGCGCTCAAGGGCGATTTTGTTCGCGGCGGCGATCTTCTCCGCCAGCGGTTTCTCTGCCAGCTGGTCGAGCGCCTCCACCACCTGCATATTGCCCTGCCCCGGCGGCGTCCAGTCGAGCTGGGTCACGGGAACGTGCTGCTTTTTGAGGTCGTCGCTGAACATCGCAATGCCGACGTTAATGACGTTAAGCGGCTGGTTGAATAAAGTGGTCATTATGCTTTCTCCCCTTTGCAGACAAATTCGCGTGCCAGTAATCCGGTGTTGGTGCTGCTGCTGGCCCAGATGACGCCTGCGTCGGTCAGCCGCTGGCACTGCTGCGCCAGCGACTGCGGATCCTGGTCGGTGCCGAGCACGTAGCCGAGGATCTCCAGCGGACGGTTATCGGCTTTCGCAATGGCCTGTGCCTCTTTGATCGCCTCGATCATCACCCCCACCGGATCCTCGTGTGCGCCAAAGCCGAGCACGAAGTCCATGACGATGACGCCCACCTGCGGATCGCGCGCCTCCTGTAGCAGGCGGCTGATGCGGTTAGTCGGGTCAATCATTGGGTGCGGTTTGCCGTTGGTGAAGTCGTCGTCACCGAAGTCAAGGAAGGTGTGGGCCTGGCTGACGCTGATGTCCTTCAGGCGCTTAGCCGGATCGGGCTGGATATTGCTCCAGACATCGTCGAATTTCGCAAGCGCGGCGAACATCGCTTCGTCGCACAGGGTGCCGCCGCAGAACAGGCCGCGAATGTACTTCTGCTGCGGCGTCAGGCGGGCGCGCACCTCTTCAATCAGCGGCCAGTTGAGCGGATGTAAATCCAGCGACTCTTTTTTAACGCCGGTGAGCAGCACCGCTTTGAGCGCCGCCTCTTTGGTGCCACGGGCAAACTGCAAGCCGTCTTCATCGGCGGGCGGGTCGTTGCGGCCAAGGAAACAGACGACCACGGGCTTGCGGCAGGCGCGTGCGCGGGCCAGCACTTTTCCGGCCACCGCGGGTGCAGGTGGCTTGGAGATGAGCGCAATCACCTGGGTGCCCTCATCCGCCTCAAGCATGTCAATGGCGTCGAGCATCATCAGGCCGCCGATTTTCTCGCTGAGATCGCGCCCGCCGGTGCCGATCAGCTGCGACACGCCGCCGCCGAACTCGTGAATGCGTACGCTCAGCTCCTGGCTGCCGGTGCCGGAGGCGCCCACAATCCCAATCGGCCCGCGACGTACCGCGTTGGCGAAGCACAGCCCTGCACCGTTGATGATGGCGGTCCCGCAGTCCGGCCCCATCATCAGCAGCCCTTTCTCATGCGCCAGCTGCTTCAGCGCCAGCTCGTCGTCCAGCGACACGTTATCGGAAAAGAGCATGACGTTAAGATCGTTTTCCAGCGCCTGACGCGCTTCGCGGGCGGCAAAGGTGCCGTTGACGGAAATCACCGCCAGGTTGCTGTCCGGGCGATGGGTTTTGGCGCTGGCAATCGTCGCGTAGCGTGCTTCGTGGCTGCCGCTGCTCGCTTTGCGGGTAAATAAGGCTTCTATTTCCGCCAGCGTTTCATCGTTCGCCGCGTCGCCTTTAATCACGATCATCAGGTCGCCATTTTTAGCTTCTGCTAATTCCGGCGTGAGCAGCCCGAGATTTTTCAGAACGCCTTTATTCATTTCCGTCGCCATCGCCACAAATGCCTGTTCGACGCCCGGCAGTTTATTGGCTTTGGTGGAAACCGACATTAAGGAAACCGAATCAAAATACGTGTTCTTTTTTATGACGATTTTGGTTGGCATTATTTTCACCTGTTTAAGATAAAAGGGGGCCGCCGTCGTGCTAAAAGCACGTCGGTAACAATGCGTTTTTGATTAATGGCCAGCCGGAAAAGGCTGGCCAATTGCGCTATGCGCCTGCCGCCAACAGCAGGTCTGCTATCGCGTTGAAGCCTTTTTCCCGCGCCAGTTCGAGCGGGGTTTTGCCGTATTTATCGGTCATGTGCGGATTCGCGCCGTGATCCAGCAGCAGCTTCACAATTTCCTGCTGCTTTGCGCCGCCGTCGTTTAACACGATGGCTTCAAGCAGCGGTGTCCAGCCGACAAAATTGGTGTGGTTGACGTTAATATCGGTTTTTTCCAGCAGCTCGCGCACGATTTCAACGTGCCCTTTTTCACTGGCAGGGGTTATACCCACGCCGCCAAAACGCGTCAGACGGTCGAGATCCGGCTCCGCTGGAAGAACAATGCGCAGCAGGGTTAAATCATTGGTCAGGCAGCTAATCAGGAAGGGGTTAAAGCAGGTCTGGTCCTGTTTATCAATATCCGCCCCAGCGGCAATTAAAAATTCCACGCAGGCGTAATGCTTTTTCAGGCTGGCAATAATAATGGCGGTTCTTTTCTGGCGGTTGGTCGCGTTAATATCCACGCCTTTCTTCAGGCAGGCTTTTAGCGCATCGATATTGCCCTCTTCTGCCGCCAGCAGAAATTCTGTAACCAGTGCAGTTGCAGACATATTAAGACTCCCTATGTGTCACTTCTGATGACCTGAGAATAGCAACAGGCTGTTCATAAAAGAATCCGCTTAAAAATGATTCATCGACACGCAATTCATTGTTGACTTAAATTCAACAGTCAGGCAAAAACGTGCGTCTGTGCAACCTTTTTCTTATGTTTTACCGCGTTCAGGCACCTTAGGCTGCATTATCCTTATGGCTGAAAAAACCTTACATGACGCGGCCCTACGTAAAAAGCCAGAACTGTGACCGGCATCAAACTTGATGTAACGTCGTTGTTAAAATATGTTCAAAACTGATGGTCACCCGGAGCCATAATATGAATTCCATCTTTACCGAAGA
Source organism: Enterobacter cloacae complex sp. P24RS (assembly GCF_014982165.1). Lineage (NCBI taxonomy): Bacteria > Pseudomonadati > Pseudomonadota > Gammaproteobacteria > Enterobacterales > Enterobacteriaceae > Enterobacter > Enterobacter cloacae complex sp. P24RS. The sequence continues at coordinate 127,978 of NZ_JADCKU010000009.1, read as the reverse complement.
GAATTTGCTGGCCTTCACCACCGCGGCGCGTTTTGGCAGTTTTAGCAAAGCTGCTGCCGAGCTGGGCGTGACCACCTCCGCCATCAGCTACACCATTAAGCGCATGGAGACCGGGCTGGACGTGGTGCTGTTTGTACGCAACACGCGCAGCATTGAGCTGACCGAATCCGGCTTTTACTTTTATCGTAAAGCGACCGACCTGCTGAATGACTTTCACGCCATCAAGCGCGGGATTGATACCATTTCGCAGGGCATTGAGACGCGGGTGCGCATCTGCATTAATCAGCTTTTGTATACGCCATGCCATACCGCGCGTTTGCTCCAGGTGTTGAAAAAACAGTTTCCCACCTGCCAGATCACGGTGACGACCGAGGTGTACAACGGCGTCTGGGATTCCATCATTAATAATCAGGCCAACATTGCCATTGGCGCGCCGGATACGCTGCTGGACGGCGGCGGGATCGATTACACCGAAATAGGCGCAATCCGCTGGGTATTTGCCATCGCCCCGACGCATCCGCTGGCGTTCGCCCCGGAGCCCATTTCTGAAAGTCAGCTGCGTCTGTATCCCAATATCATGGTCGAGGACACTGCGCACACCATCAACAAGAAGGTCGGCTGGCTGCTTCATGGCCAGGAGGCGATTCTGGTACCGGACTTCAACACCAAATGTCAGTGTCAGATCCTGGGGGAAGGTATTGGATTTTTACCGGAGTATATGACGCGGGAGGCGGTAGAGGACGGGCTGCTGGTGACGCGGCGGATCAATAATCCGCGCCAGGACTCGCGCATGCTGCTCGCCACGCAGCATGCGGCGACCGGTCAGGTCACGCGCTGGATCAAACAGCAGTTTGGCCCCGAGGGCGCGCTGACCCGGATCTACAGTGACTTACTGTGGCGTATTTAGCTTTTCGTCTGAACCCAAAACGCGTGGATAAGGCCCGGGAAGTAACCCAGGATGGTCAGAAGGATATTCAGGATAAACGCCCAGCCCAGTCCCTTGCCAAGCAGCACGCCCAGCGGCGGGAGAATAATCGTAAAAACAACACGCCAAAAACCCATAAAAACTCCGTGCAAGCTAACCAATTGAAAAGTATAAAAGACACAACTCTAAGCGTAGCCAGTTTACGGGTAACTGCCATTCGGCACTCGCGCTTTTACCTGCCTTTACCCTCTTTACACTGGCTTAAACCTTGCCTTAAATGCTCTACTGTTCTGAAAATGGCCGTAAGGAAACACAATGTCTCTTCCCCTTATTACGCCCCGGCAGGCAAGCACGCTGATTGCAGAGGGCGCTAAACTCATCGATATTCGCGACGCCGACGAATTTGCCCGCGAGCATATTCCGGCGGCGCACTCCATCCCGCTGGATTCGTTACCCGGCGGGCTAAACCCAGCGCCGGGAGAAACGGTGATTTTCCACTGTCAGTCCGGCGCGCGAACCTCAAACAATGCCGCTCGTCTTGCCCGGGCAGCGTCCCCTGCAAACGCCTTTGTGGTTGAGGGGGGTATTCAGGGCTGGAAGCAGGCCGGGCTGCTGACCGTTGAAGACAGATCGCAACCCCTTCCGCTGATGCGTCAGGTGCAGATCGCCGCCGGGCTGCTGATCCTCTGCGGCGTGGTGCTGGGCTACAGCGTCTCCAGCGCCTTTTTCCTGCTGAGCGGTTTTGTGGGCGCCGGGCTGCTGTTTGCCGGTGTGACGGGTTTTTGCGGCATGGCGCGACTGCTAAAAGTGATGCCGTGGAACCGGCGTACCTGATAAGGGGTATTTGCAAGATTAGACTGTACCCCGCCCCCGGACGTGGGCTATGGTGAAGATCATAACAACGTTAGGAGGTGCTATGTTTTCTGTCGGCGATTATGTTCAACCGCGTCAGGGCGGTCCGAAACTGAAAGTACTCGAAGTGAATGGTGAAAATATTGTGGCCGTACAGGCCAGCAATGAGCAGGGCGAGAAATATAACCTGAAAGCGGCGGACGTGGTTCTGTACTCCGAAGAAGGTGACTTTGGCGTCTGCTGAGTCAATAACCGGGCGGAATACACCGCCCGAATTATCATCAGATCAGAAAATCGTCCAGAGATTTACCGTTTGCCAGCGCGTTCGCAATGGGCTTTGGCGTACGTCCCTGACCGGTCCACGTTTTCTCTTCACCGTTCGCATCGATGAAACGATATTTCGCCGCACGCGCTTTACGTTTTTTAGCCGGCTGGCCCGCATGAGCCAGTTCACCGCCTAACAGATCGCTCGGGGAAATACCGTCAGCCTTCATCAGTTCCAGCAGAGCATTAATTTTTTCCTGCTGCTCAGCGCGTTGACGCTCTAATTCAGCCTGCTCGCTGCGTTTTTCTTCCGTGACCATCCGGACTTTTTCCAGCATTTCTTCCAGAACATCCATGGATAATTCACGCGCCAGCGCCCGGAGCGTACGGATATTATTAAGATTCTGTAACGTTAAAGCCATAATAATGAGAAACCTTTCTTCGTGTGTATAACATAAATCAGGCAACAGAATAATTGATTTTTGTTCTGATATCTACCCACCCTGTCGTTTTGACATTATTGTAAATGTTTTAGAATATCCCGTTAATATAACCCGGAATTATCCGTCAGTTATAATGCGTAATATACCGTCCTGCATCTGGTCAAAAACGCCTGTTTAAAACCGTTCAAAAAACCGTCCTTAAACGCTCGTACAACAAACGTTTCACGCATGCTCAGATAAGCTAATCGTTTGATTTCTTTCAACAAAAACGTTGATGGGAAAGAAAATAACGAAGCGCGCAAAAAACAGACGACTTTAGAGAATTTTATGGACAAAGCGCCACTAAATAAAGATTAATCACTACTTGTTAGTTAAAAGCCAGAGAGATACGCTATACACTCAAAACAAACCAACCTAAAGCACTAAACGCCGCAGGTAAAACGCCACTTTTTTGTCCTGTTCGAGGAGTTCAGACATGTTCTCACCGCAGTCTCGCCTGCGCCATGCGGTAGCGGATACTTTCGCGATGGTCGTTTACTGTTCCGTCGTGAACATGCTGATTGAAATATTTCTGTCGGGAATGTCCTTTGAGCAGTCCCTCTCGTCGCGCCTGGTGGCCATTCCGGTGAATATTATGATCGCCTGGCCGTACGGACTGTATCGCGATGCGGTGATGCGTTATGCCCGGCGTATTAGCCCGGCAGGTTGGGTAAAAAACCTGGCTGACGTGCTGGCCTATGTAACGTTCCAGTCCCCGGTGTATGTGGTTATTTTGCTGACGGTGGGCGCAGACTGGCATCAAATCGCCGCCGCGGTAAGTTCGAATATCGTGGTATCAATGCTGATGGGTGCGGTGTACGGTTACTTTCTGGACTACTGCCGTCGCCTGTTTAAAGTCAGCCCCTATAGCCAGGCCAAAGCGTAAGGTGAGGCGACTGGCACATGCCAGTCGCAGAGTTATTGTACGTCGCCAAACAGCCCTTTCAGGAACCGCTCCAGCGCCATACGCGAGCTGAAACCGTGCGGAATACCATAATGTTCATGCGTCTCGCCGCCTATATAGAGCGGAAATTGCTGATAATGATCGCAGGTTTTAATATCCGAGGCGGGCTCAGCAAATGACAGGCTTCTGTCTTTCAGTGTCGGGTGAATAATGAGAGCAGTACGCCCCATTCTTGCTTCACGGTTAACGTAAACATAATTCTCGCCACGGCGATATCCGTACGCTTTTGATGTTACCTCATCCATGGTGAACCCTTCTTTTTCAAGAACGCGCGCCACCTCATCGGGTCGTAAATACATATCTCTTCCTCATTATCATACCTGCCGGGCAACCTTACAGTATTCAGCATTAGCAGGGCTTTCAGAATATTCCATAAACTGCCTGATAACCCGTGACTGGCTTCAGATATTAAATTTCTGAACTAGACTAAACGGGAACACAAATTATGGAGGATCGTATGTTTAACAGACCGAACCGAAACGATATTAACGACGACACCCAGGATATTCGTAATGATGTCAGCCAATTAGCGGATACGCTGGAAGCGGTGCTGAAATCCTGGGGCTCTGATGCGAAGGATGAAACAGATGCCGCGAAACGTAAGGCTCAGTCTCTGCTGCGTGAAACGCGCGCAAGGATGAATGGCCGCTCACGTACCACCCAGGCGGCCTGCGACATGGCCAGCTGCGCCACCACCTTCGTACGTGAAAAACCGCTGTGTACGCTGGGAACGGTGGCGGCGGTCGGTATTTTTGTCGGCGCCCTGCTTAGCCTGCGTAAGTAAGCGCGAGTTCTTAGCCCCGGTTGCCCCTGGCGCCGGGGCTTTTCTTTGCCGGAAAGCCTGAAAAACATGCACAGCCCGCCCTGCCCCGCCGGGCTCATCATTAGGGCCTTATCAATCTAAATTTCCCATATCTTGTGTGGTTGAAACTTATCACAACTACATCTAGTATTCCCTTTAGACAGATACACACAACATGACGCGTTTACTCGCGCCGTTCTCTCATTCTAAATGGAAATGCGAATCATGAGCATTATTATTTACACTCGTAACGATTGTGTTCAGTGCCACGCCACGAAACGGGCGATGGAGAGCCGCGGCGTGGCATTTGAGATGGTCAATCTTGATCAGGTGCCCGACGCGGCTGACATCCTGCGGGCGCAGGGTTTTCGTCAGCTTCCGGTGGTGGTTGCCGGTGATACCAGCTGGTCTGGCTTTCGCCCGGACATGATCAACCGTCTTGCCGCTCAGGCCGTCAGTGCATGAGCAGGCTGGTCTACTTTTCCAGCAGCTCGGAAAACACGCTTCGGTTTATGGAGCGCCTCGGGCTGCCTGCGATACGCATCCCGCTGAACGAGCGGGAGCGTATTCAGGTAGACGAACCTTACATACTGGTGGTGCCGAGCTATGGCGGCGGCGGCACCGCGGGGGCTGTTCCCCGTCAGGTGATCCGCTTTCTGAACGATCCCCATAACCGACAGCTGATTCGCGGCGTGATTGCGGCGGGCAATCGTAATTTCGGCGAGGCCTTTGCCCGCGCCGGGGATGTCATCTCTCAAAAATGCGGCGTGCCGTATCTCTATCGTTTTGAACTGATGGGGACACAGCAGGACGTAGAGAACGTGCGTAAAGGAGTGAACGAATTTTGGCAACGACAACCGCAGAACGCGTGATTCAGGCGACGCCGGATTACCACGCATTAAACGCAATGCTTAACCTCTACGACCGCGAGGGGCGCATTCAGCTCGATAAAGATCGTGAAGCGGTGGACGCCTTTTTTGCCGCCCACGTACGCCCGAACAGCGTTGCCTTTGGCAGCCAGCGGGAACGTCTCGACTATCTGGTAAAAGAGGGATATTACGAAGAGCGCGTCCTGACCCGCTACGATCGCGCCTTCGTGGAGGCATTGTTTGCACGTGCGCACGCCAGCGGTTTTCGCTTCCAGACGTTTCTTGGCGCATGGAAGTATTACACCAGCTACACCCTGAAAACCTTCGACGGCAAACGCTATTTAGAAAGCTTTGAAGATCGGGTGGTCATGGTGGCGCTGACGCTGGCGCAGGGCGATGAAGCTCTGGCCGAAAGGCTGACGGAGGAGATGCTCTCAGGCCGCTTCCAGCCTGCCACGCCAACCTTCCTTAACTGCGGCAAAGCCCAGCGCGGCGAGCTGGTCTCCTGCTTCCTGCTGCGTATTGAAGACAATATGGAGTCGATTGGTCGTGCGGTGAATTCGGCGCTACAGCTGTCGAAACGCGGCGGCGGCGTGGCGTTTCTGCTCTCAAACCTGCGGGAAGCGGGCGCGCCGATCAAACGCATCGAAAACCAGTCTTCCGGCGTCATCCCGGTGATGAAGATGCTGGAAGATGCGTTTTCCTACGCCAACCAGCTTGGCGCACGCCAGGGTGCGGGCGCGGTTTATCTGCACGCGCACCACCCGGATATTCTGCGTTTTCTGGATACCAAACGTGAAAACGCCGACGAAAAAATCCGCATCAAAACCCTGTCGCTCGGTGTGGTTATCCCGGATATCACCTTTAAGCTGGCCAAAGAGAATGCCGACATGGCGCTGTTCTCGCCGTATGACATTGAACGGATCTACGGCAAAGCGTTTGGCGACGTGGCGATAAGCGAGCTTTATGACGAGCTGGTTGCAGACGATCGCATCCGCAAGAAGTACATCAACGCCCGCGATTTCTTCCAGACGCTGGCGGAAATTCAGTTTGAGTCCGGCTACCCGTACATCATGTACGAGGATACGGTTAACCGCGCCAGCCCGATTGCCGGGCGCATCAACATGAGCAACCTGTGCTCGGAGATTTTGCAGGTCAACAGCGCCTCCACCTATGACGAAAACCTCGACTACGCGGACATTGGCAAAGACATCTCCTGTAACCTCGGGTCGCTGAATATTGCCCACACCATGGATTCGCCAGATTTTGGCCGCACGGTGGAGACCGCCGTTCGCGGGCTGACGGCGGTATCGGACATGAGCCACATCCGCAGCGTGCCGTCCATTGAGGCGGGCAACGCCGCGTCGCACGCCATCGGCCTGGGGCAGATGAACCTGCACGGCTACCTGGCGCGGGAAGGCATCGCCTACGGCAGCCCGGAAGGGCTGGATTTCACGAATCTCTATTTCTACACCATCACCTGGCATGCGCTGCACACCTCAATGATGCTGGCGCGCGAGCGCAACCAGCGGTTCGCAGGCTTTGAGCAGTCGCGCTACGCCAGCGGGGAATATTTCAGCCAGTATCTGGAAAGCGACTGGCAGCCGAAAACCGAAAAAGTGCGCGCGCTGTTTGACCGCGCCGGCATTACCCTGCCGACGCGCGAGATGTGGCAGCAGCTGCGCGACGACGTAATGCGCTACGGCATATATAACCAGAACCTTCAGGCGGTGCCGCCGACCGGCTCCATTTCCTATATCAATCACGCCACGTCGAGCATTCACCCGATCGTGTCGAAGATTGAAATCCGCAAGGAAGGCAAAACCGGGCGCGTCTACTACCCTGCCCCGTTTATGACCAACGACAATCTGGCGCTCTATCAGGACGCCTATGAGATCGGGCCGGAGAAAATCATTGATACCTACGCCGAGGCGACAAAGCACGTGGACCAGGGGCTGTCGCTGACGCTCTTCTTCCCGGATACCGCCACCACGCGGGATATCAATAAGGCGCAGATTTATGCCTGGAAGAAAGGCATCAAAACGCTGTACTACATTCGCCTGCGCCAGCTTGCGCTGGAAGGCACCGAAATCGAAGGCTGCGTGTCCTGCGCGCTGTAAGGAGAAAGGATGAAACTGTCACGCGTGAGTGCCGTTAACTGGAACAAGATTCAGGACGATAAAGACCTGGAGGTGTGGAACCGCCTGACCAGCAACTTCTGGCTGCCGGAAAAGGTGCCGCTCTCCAACGATATTCCGGCCTGGCAAACGCTCAGCCACGCCGAGCAGCAGCTGACAATCCGCGTCTTTACCGGCCTGACGCTGCTGGACACGATTCAGAACACCGTGGGTGCCCCCGCGCTGATGAGCGATGCGCTGACACCGCACGAAGAGGCGGTGATGTCGAATATCAGCTTTATGGAGGCGGTCCATGCCCGCTCCTACAGCTCGATTTTCTCGACGCTCTGCCAGACCAAAGACGTGGACGCGGCCTACGCCTGGAGTGAAGAGAGCGCGTCATTGCAGCGGAAGGCGGAGCTGGTGCTGGAGTATTATCGCGCCGACGAGCCGCTGAAGAAGAAGATCGCCAGCGTGTTCCTGGAATCTTTTCTCTTCTATTCCGGCTTCTGGCTGCCCATGTACTGGTCGAGCCGGGGCAAGCTTACCAATACCGCCGATTTGATTCGCCTCATTATTCGTGACGAGGCGGTGCATGGGTATTACATCGGCTATAAGTACCAGAAAGGGCTGGAAAAAGTCAGCGCAGCGAAGCAGGAAGAGCTGAAGGGATTTGCGCTCGATTTGCTGATGGATCTGTACGACAACGAGCTGAGCTATACCGAAGAACTGTACGCCGGAACGGGCTGGGAAGAGGACGTAAAAGCGTTCCTCTGCTACAACGCCAATAAGGCGCTGATGAACCTGGGCTACGAGGCGCTTTTCCCGCCGGAGATGGCGGAGGTGAACCCGGCGATCCTCGCGGCGCTGTCGCCCAACGCGGATGAAAACCACGACTTCTTTTCCGGGTCCGGCTCATCGTACGTGATGGGTAAAGCGGTGGAGACGGAAGATGAGGACTGGGATTTTTAATGAGTGAATTAACGTTCGTTAATTAAATATAAACTTCATTATTCCCGGCCGAATATTTCACTACGTACTACACTGTAATTTCCACGTCATATTCGCCTGAATCACACCGATTCAGGCGGAATTTCCCCATGCAGCAGCAAAAAATTGAGAAAAATTCAAACCACCCTCAGCCCTTTATTCATGGGAAATTCAGCCGTTTCGCTTGTGGCAAAATTCCGACCTCATGCCCGCTCAGGGTTGTCTCAGATTCTGAGTATGTTAGGGTAATGCCAGTTAACTATTTACCTTGGTAATCATATCGACATAAACAAATAACAGGACACTCTCTATTGCATGGCAATTAAATTAGAAGTGAAAAATCTTTATAAAGTATTTGGTGAGCACCCGCAGCGTGCTTTCAAATATATTGAGAAAGGCCTTTCGAAAGAGCAAATTCTGGAAAAAACCGGGCTATCGCTTGGCGTTAAAGACGCCAGTCTGGCCATTGAAGAAGGCGAGATTTTTGTCATCATGGGATTATCCGGTTCGGGTAAATCCACTATGGTTCGCCTTCTCAATCGCCTGATTGAACCCACCCGCGGACAGGTGCTGATTGACGGCGTGGATATCGCCAGAATCTCAGACGCAGAACTCCGCGAGGTGCGCAGAAAGAAAATTGCGATGGTGTTTCAGTCATTTGCGCTGATGCCGCACATGACGGTGCTCGATAATACCGCCTTCGGCATGGAGTTAGCCGGCACGCCCGCTCAGGAACGTCAGGAAAAAGCCCTTGATGCGCTGCGTCAGGTTGGGCTGGAAAATTACGCTCATGCCTACCCGGATGAGCTGTCAGGCGGCATGCGTCAGCGCGTGGGATTAGCCCGCGCATTAGCCATTAATCCAGATATTTTATTAATGGACGAAGCTTTCTCGGCGCTCGATCCCTTAATTCGCACCGAGATGCAGGATGAGCTGGTAAAATTACAGGCCAAACATCAGCGGACCATCGTGTTTATTTCTCACGATCTGGATGAAGCCATGCGTATTGGCGATCGAATTGCCATTATGCAAAATGGCGAGGTGGTGCAGGTCGGTACGCCTGATGAAATTCTCAATAATCCGGCAAATGATTATGTGCGCACCTTCTTCCGCGGCGTGGATATTAGCCACGTATTTAGCGCGAAAGATATTGCCCGCCGAACGCCAAACGGCATTATTCGAAAAACGCCAGGTTTCGGCCCGCGCTCCGCGCTGAAGCTGTTGCAGGATGAAGATCGTGAATACGGTTATCTGGTTGAACGCGGCAATAAATTTGTCGGCGTTGTCTCCATCGACTCTCTGAAAACCGCCCTGAGCGAAAACCAGGGAATCGATGCGGCGTTGATTGACGCTCCGCTTGCCGTGGACGCCGAAACGCCGCTCAGCGAGTTGCTCTCTCACGTGGGTCAGGCGCCTTGCGCCGTGCCGGTTGTCGGGGAAGAACAACAGTACGTTGGCATCATCTCAAAACGGATGTTGCTACAGGCTTTAGATCGCGAGGGGGCAAACAATGGCTGATCAATCAAACCCATGGGGTACCACTGACGCTGCGGACAGCGCGGCGCAATCTGCCGATGCGTGGGGTTCCACGCCCGCACCTGCCGACGGCGGCGGCGCGGCGGACTGGCTCAACAGCGCACCTGCGCCTGCGCCAGAGCATTTCAATATTATGGATCCGTTCCACAAGACGCTGATCCCGCTGGACAGCTGGGTGACGGAGGGGATCGACTGGGTCGTTACCCACTTCCGCCCGGTGTTCCAGGGGATCCGCATCCCGGTGGATTACATCCTGAACGGCTTCCAGCAGCTGATGCTGGGCATGCCTGCGCCCGTGGCGATTATCCTGTTCTCGCTGATCGCGTGGCAGTTCGGTAGCGCGGGGATGGGCGTCGCCACGCTAATCTCCCTGATTGCCATCGGCGCGATTGGCGCGTGGTCTCAGGCGATGATTACCCTGGCGCTGGTGCTGACCGCCCTGCTCTTCTGCATTGTCATCGGGCTACCGATGGGGATCTGGCTGGCGCGCAGCCCGCGGGCCGCGAAAATTATTCGCCCGCTGCTGGATGCGATGCAGACCACGCCGGCGTTCGTTTACCTGGTGCCTATCGTTATGCTGTTCGGTATCGGTAACGTGCCGGGGGTAGTGGTGACCATAATCTTCGCCCTGCCGCCGATTATTCGCCTGACGATCCTGGGCATTAACCAGGTGCCTGCGGATCTGATTGAGGCCTCGCGCTCGTTCGGCGCCAGCCCGCGTCAGATGCTGTTCAAGGTTCAGCTTCCGCTGGCGATGCCGACCATTATGGCAGGCGTGAACCAGACCCTGATGCTGGCGCTGTCCATGGTGGTAATCGCCTCGATGATTGCCGTTGGCGGGTTAGGCCAGATGGTACTGCGCGGTATTGGCCGTCTTGATATGGGGCTGGCGACCGTCGGCGGCGTCGGGATTGTGATCCTCGCCATCATTCTTGACCGCCTGACCCAGGCTGTCGGTCGTGATTCACGCAGTCGCGGCAACCGTCGCTGGTACACCACCGGCCCTGTCGGGTTACTCACCCGCCCCTTTACAAAATAAGGAACAACGATGCGACATAACGTACTTTTTGCCACAGCGTTTGCAACCCTTGTCTCCACCAGCGCGTTTGCCGCTGACCTGCCGGGCAAAGGCATTACCGTGCAGCCGGTGCAAAGCACCATTTCGGAAGAGTCCTTCCAGACGCAGCTCGTCAGCCGCGCGCTGGAGAAGCTGGGCTATACGGTCAACACGCCGAGCGAAGTGGATTACAACGTGGGCTATACCTCGATTGCCTCCGGTGATGCCACCTTTACCGCCGTGAACTGGCAGCCATTGCACGACGATATGTTTGCTGCCGCAGGCGGTGACAAGAAATTCTATCGCGAAGGCACCTTCGTGACCGGCGCGGCGCAGGGCTATCTGATCGACAAGAAAACCGCCGACCAGTACCACATCACCAATATTGAACAGCTGAAAGATCCGAAGATCGCCAGACTGTTCGACACCAACGGCGACGGCAAAGCGGACATGATGGGCTGTTCACCGGGCTGGGGCTGTGAAGCGGTGATCAACCACCAGAACAAAGCGTTCGATCTGGCGAAAACCGTCGACGTGAGTCACGGCAATTACTCCGCGATGATGGCCGACACCATCGCCCGCTTTAAAGAGGGCAAGCCGGTGATCTACTACACCTGGACGCCGTACTGGGTGAGCGACGTGCTGAAGCCGGGCAAAGACGTGGTGTGGTTGCAGGTGCCCTTCTCCTCCCTGCCGGGCGAGCAGAAAGATATCGACACCAAACTGCTGAACGGCATGAACTATGGCTTCCCGGTGAACACCATGCATATCGTGGCGAACAAAGCCTGGGCAGAGAAAAACCCGGCTGCGGCGAAATTGTTCTCGGTGATGAAGCTGCCGCTGGCGGACATCAATGCCCAGAACGCGATGATGCACGCGGGTAAATCGTCCGAAGCCGATATTAAAGGCCACGTGGATGGCTGGATCAAAGCTCACCAGCAGCAGTTTGATGGCTGGGTGAAAGAGGCGCTTGCGGCGCAGAAGTAAAAATACAACATAACCTTACCCCTCACCCTAACCCTCTACCCTTTAGGGAGAGGGCTGGGGTGAGGGGGATAACCGCACAAACACACACATAACAATCCCCCAACATTCTCAATCATTGGTTATTATGTTTCCGGAAAAATAATCACTTAACTCACGATTCCTGAAACTAATGACAAAAACATCTCAGGGGCTTAGCCCCGCGCTCATCCTTTTAATGTCCGTGGCAACGGGTCTGGCAGTCGCCAGCAACTATTACGCGCAGCCTCTGCTTGATACTATCGCGCGCGCCTTCGATCTTTCCGCCAGCTCCGCCGGCTTTATCGTCACCGCTGCGCAACTCGGCTATGCGGCAGGGCTGCTGTTCCTGGTGCCATTGGGCGATATGTTTGAGCGCCGGATGCTTATCGTCTCTATGACGCTTCTGGCGGCAGGCGGGATGTTGATCACTGCCAGCAGCCAGTCGTTAACGATGATGATTATTGGCACCGCGCTGACCGGCCTGTTCTCCGTGGTGGCACAAATTCTGGTTCCCCTTGCCGCTACGCTGGCGTCCCCGGAAAAACGCGGCAAAGTGGTCGGCACTATCATGAGCGGCCTGCTGCTGGGCATCCTGCTGGCGCGAACCGTTGCCGGGCTGCTGGCGAGCCTCGGCGGCTGGCGCACCGTCTACTGGGTGGCGAGCGTGCTGATGGTTATCATGGCGCTGGCGCTGTGGCGCGGCCTGCCGAAAGTGAAGCAGGAGAATCACCTGAACTATCCCCAGCTTCTCGCCTCCGTTTTCAGCCTCTTTACGCAGGATAAACTCCTGCGCACGCGCGCCATTCTGGGGTGTCTTACCTTCGCTAACTTCAGCATCTTATGGACGTCGATGGCATTTCTGCTCGCCGCACCGCCGTTTAACTACTCAGAAGGGGTGATTGGCCTGTTTGGGCTGGCAGGCGCGGCTGGCGCGCTGGGCGCACGCCCGGCCGGTGGGCTGGCCGACAAAGGCAAATCGCATATGACCACCTCCGCCGGGCTGGTGTTGCTCCTGCTCTCCTGGGCGGCCATCTGGTACGGACACGTCTCAGTGCTGGCGCTGATCGTCGGTATTCTGGTGCTCGACCTCACCGTGCAGGGCGTACACATCACCAACCAGACCGTTATTTACCGCGTGAAGCCGGACGCACGTAACCGCCTGACGGCCGGATATATGACCAGCTACTTTATCGGCGGCGCGGCGGGCTCGTTGATCTCAGCCTCCGCCTGGCAGCATGCGGGCTGGACGGGCGTGTGCGCCATCGGCGCCATCGTCGCGGCGATAAATCTGCTGGTGTGGTGGCGCGGCTACCACCGCCAGGAAGCAATTCACTAAGTTTTACATTGCTTTGGGCCCCCTGGGGTGTAAAGGGGGCCTGCATCTGTTAATGTAACGGTAATCATTTATCCCAGAAATTTTACTGTGGGTGACATATTTACTACCGGCATGAATAGTTCAGACCCCTGTCCTCACATCCCCTCTTTCGCGGGTATACACCCCACGCTTTCTGTGCTCACCGGGTCACGGATTTACCCGGCGCTTTCTGATGGTGACATTCGTTTGGCGGATATAACCGCACAAATAATTCATTTACATTATTTGTCACTATCGTTACTATATCGGCTGTAATTAATGAGGTTATGCCCAAAATGGATAGTTCGTTTACGCCCATTGAACAAATGCTTAAGTTCCGCGCCAGTCGTCATGAGGACTTCCCGTATCAGGAGATCCTGCTGACTCGCCTGTGCATGCACATGCAGGGTAAGCTGCTGGAAAATCGTAATAAGATGCTGAAAGCGCAAGGGATTAACGAGACGTTATTTATGGCGTTGATTACGCTTGAGTCTCAGGAAAACCACAGCATTCAGCCGTCTGAACTGAGCTGCGCGCTGGGTTCATCCCGTACCAATGCCACCCGTATTGCTGATGAGCTGGAGAAGCGCGGCTGGATCGAACGCCGTGAAAGCGATAACGATCGCCGCTGCCTGCATCTGCAACTGACCGAGAAAGGTCACGAATTCCTGCGCGAAGTGCTGCCCCCGCAGCATAACTGCCTGCACCAGCTCTGGTCCGCCCTCAGCACCGCCGAGCGCGACCAGCTTGAGCACATTACTCGCAAGCTGCTCACCCGTCTGGATCAGATGGATGAAGATGGCGTCATTCTTGAGGCGCTGCGCTAACGCGACGATCCGCTCAACCATCCAGATTTCAAAAGAAAAACTGACAGGCCAGCACGTGAAACTGCTGGCCTTTCTGACAACAGGTCGGCTCAGCCGATGTGAAAATAAAAAGATCGTGGAGAACAACAATGAGCGCAAATGCGGAGAACACTCCCCCGCAGCAACCGGTTAACAAGAAGGGCAAACGTAAGAGCGCCCTTATTCTGCTGACCTTGCTCTTTATTATTATTGCCGTGGCATATGGGATTTATTGGTTTTTAGTATTGCGTCATGTTGAAGAGACAGACGATGCATACGTGGCAGGGAATCAGGTTCAAATCATGGCACAGGTGTCGGGCAGCGTGACGAAAGTCTGGGCTGACAACACCGATTTTGTAAAAAAAGGGGATGTGCTGGTCACGCTCGACCCGACCGACGCCCAACAGGCGTTTGAAAAAGCACAGACGGCGCTGGCCTCCAGCGTTCGCCAGACCCGCCAGCTGATGATCAACAGCAAACAGCTTCAGGCCAGTATCGACGTGCAGAAAACGGCCCTGGCCCAGGCGCAGAGCGACCTTAAGCGTCGTGTTCCTCTCGGCACCGCCAACCTGATTGGCCGTGAAGAGTTGCAGCACGCCCGCGATGCGGTGGCCAGCGCACAGGCGCAGCTGGACGTGGCTATTCAGCAGTACAACGCTAACCAGGCGATGGTGCTGGGCACCTCTCTGGAAAACCAGCCGGCGGTGAAACAGGCGGCGACCGAAGTACGCAACGCATGGCTTGCCCTGCAACGTACCAAAATCGTCAGCCCGATGACCGGCTACGTTTCCCGTCGTTCCGTACAGCCCGGCGCGCAGATTGGCACCACCACGCCGCTGATGGCGGTCGTTCCGGCGAACAATCTGTGGGTGGATGCGAACTTCAAAGAGACCCAGCTGGCGCATATGCGTATCGGCCAGACCGCAACCGTGGTCAGCGATATCTACGGCGATGACGTGAAGTACAGCGGTAAAGTGGTCGGTCTGGACATGGGGACCGGCAGCGCGTTCAGCCTGCTGCCTGCGCAGAACGCCACCGGCAACTGGATCAAAGTGGTACAGCGCCTGCCCGTGCGTATTGAACTGGACGCCAAACAGCTGGCGGACCATCCGCTGCGAATTGGCCTTTCCACGCTGGTGACGGTTGATACCGCCAACCGCGACGGTCAGATCCTCGCAAATCAGGTGCGCAGCACGCCAGCTTATGAAAGTAACGCCCGTGAAATTAGCCTCGATCCGGTTAATAAGCTGATCGATGACATCGTGAAGGCAAACGCCGGTTAATCCGAAGGTGAGCGTTATGCAACAGCAAAAGCCGCAAAAACCGCTGGAGGGGGCGCAGCTGGTCATTATGACCATTGCGCTGTCGCTGGCGACATTCATGCAGGTGCTGGACTCCACCATCGCAAACGTGGCGATCCCAACCATCGCCGGGAACCTTGGCTCATCGCTGAGCCAGGGAACCTGGGTCATTACCTCGTTCGGGGTGGCGAACGCCATCTCCATCCCCATCACCGGCTGGCTGGCGAAGCGCGTCGGTGAAGTGAAGCTGTTCCTCTGGTCGACGATCCTGTTCGTGCTGGCCTCCTGGGCCTGCGGGATGTCCAGCAGCCTGACGATGCTGATATTCTTCCGCGTCATCCAGGGGATTGTCGCCGGGCCGTTGATCCCGTTGTCGCAGAGTTTGCTGCTGAACAACTATCCGCCCGCCAAACGCTCCATCGCGCTCGCGCTGTGGTCGATGACGGTGATTGTCGCCCCGATTTGCGGGCCCATCCTCGGCGGTTACATCAGCGATAACTATCACTGGGGCTGGATCTTCTTCATCAACGTGCCCATCGGTGCGCTGGTGGTGCTGATGACGCTACAGTCTCTGCGCGGTCGCGAAACGCGAACCGAACAGCGGCGGATCGACGGTATCGGTCTGGCGCTGCTGGTGGTCGGCATCGGCAGCCTGCAAATCATGCTCGACCGGGGTAAAGAGCTGGACTGGTTCGCCTCTACGGAAATCATCGTGCTGACGGTGGTCGCCGTGGTCGCCATTAGCTTCCTGATTGTCTGGGAGCTGACGGACGATAACCCGATAGTCGATCTCTCGCTGTTTAAATCGCGAAACTTCACCATCGGCTGCCTCTGTATCAGCCTCGCCTATATGCTCTACTTCGGCGCGATTGTTCTGCTGCCGCAGCTGTTGCAGGAGGTGTACGGCTATACCGCAACCTGGGCGGGGCTGGCCTCCGCGCCGGTGGGGTTAATTCCGGTTCTGCTGTCGCCGATTATTGGCCGTTTCGCCCATAAGCTCGACATGCGCAGGCTGGTGACGTTCAGCTTCATCATGTACGCCGTGTGCTTCTACTGGCGCGCGTATACGTTCGAACCGGGAATGGACTTTGGCGCCTCCGCGTGGCCGCAGTTTATTCAGGGCTTTGCCGTAGCCTGCTTCTTTATGCCGCTGACCACCATTACGCTTTCCGGCTTGCCGCCTGAGCGGATGGCGGCGGCATCGAGCCTGTCGAACTTTACCCGTACGCTGGCGGGCTCCATCGGGACCTCGATTACCACCACGCTGTGGACCAACCGGGAATCGATGCACCACGCCCAGCTGACCGAAGCGGTGAACCCGTTCAACCCTAACGCTCAGCAGATGTATAGCCAGCTTGAGGGGATGGGCATGACGGAGCAGCAGGCGTCCGGCTGGCTTGCCCAGCAGATCACCAACCAGGGGCTGATTATCTCGGCAAACGAGATATTCTGGATATCGGCGGGGATCTTTATCGTCCTGCTGGGGCTGGTGTGGTTTGCCAAACCCCCGTTTGGTGCCGGTAGCGGCGGCGGCGGTGCGCATTAACCCTGTTTATGGGTTGCCGGGGGGCGGCTACGCCTTACCCGGCCTACGATAACCGGGCCTCTGTCCGGCCCGGTTATCCACAATTATCAGTACCGATAAAGGTTTGTAGGCCCGGTCAGCGTAGCGCCACCGGGCATCTACGGGCACAATACTAAATGTGCAGTTCCTGAAGTTTTTCTTTTGGCAGGGCCAGCTCGTCGTTGCTGTTTACACGAACATCACGTTCGATGATATGACGGGCAATGTCCTGGGCTTCTTCCAGAGAGTGCATCTGGTAAGTGCCGCACTGGTAAACGTTCAGCTCAGGGATCTGGTTCTGCTCTTTCACCTTCAGCACGTCTTCCATCGCCGCTTTCCACGCATCCGCAACGCGTTTCTCTTCCGGCTGACCAATCAGGCTCATGTAAAAACCGGTGCGGCAGCCCATCGGAGAGATATCGATGATTTCCACGCCGTTGCCGTTCAGGTGGTCGCGCATGAAGCCGGCGAACAGGTGTTCCAGCGTGTGAATGCCTTTCTCCGGCATCACTTCTTTATTCGGCACGCAGAAGCGCAGGTCGAAAACGGTGATCGTGTCGCCGTGCGGCGTGTTCATGGTCTTCGCCACGCGGACTGCTGGTGCTTCCATACGGGTATGGTCGACAGTAAAGCTATCTAATAACGGCATACGTCACCTCCGATAGTGATTTTTTTAAAATAAACTGAACTCTTCTACAGAATGCGCGTCTGAGTATATGAAAGACGCGCATTTGTTATCATCATCCCTGAATTCAGAGATGTATATTTTGGCCACAGCGATGTGGCCTTTTTCTTTTGGTTCAAGCCTGCTTCGCCAGAAACGCCTCAAACGACTCCGTATCCGCCGCTTCGATCGCTTTCTGACGCACAACGGATGCATCGCGCTCTGCCACAAAATCCGCTTCGCTCAGAACCTCTAACGGCTCCTGCATCAGCATCTCACGGTACTCCGCTGACAGTGAACGTCCTGTGCCGCCAATTCCCTGCTCAATCATAGAACGCAGAATGCGTGCCGAGAACGTCAGTTCCGGGTTATCAAAGCTTTCAACCAGTTCGTCGCAGACCTTTTGGTATGCTTCGCCGCCGTACACGCTGTCCAGCGTCTGGGCAACGCGCTTCAGGTCCCTGAACAGATCTTTCCCCACCTTAGAGAGCGGGAACTGCGCCGTTTCACAGCCAATCCCTAACGTCAGGCCCGGCTTACGCCCTTCCAGAATCACGCGATTCCAGTTGGTACGGGTACACAGCAGCTCGTCGGAACTCATTTCCGGCGCATCCGCCAGGACGCACCAGACCATAAACAGATCGAGGAAGCGAACCTGCTGCTCGTCAACGCCAATGGGCGAGAACGGGTTGATATCCAGCGAGCGCACTTCAATGTATTCAATCCCGCCGCGCTGTAGCGCATCCGACGGCGTTTCACCGCTGCGCGTTACGCGCTTCGGACGAATCGGCGCATACAGTTCGTTCTCAATCTGCAATACGTTGCTGTTGATTTGCAGGCGCTTGCCGTCTTTTTCGAGGCCGATTTTTTCGTACTCTTCCGACGGAGTTTTGATCGCCCGCTTCAAGCCTGCCACATAGTCGTGCAGATCGTTAAACGTAATTCCGAGATTGCTTTGCGATTTATTGGTATAGCCAAGGTCGCTCAGGCGAAGAGAGGTCGCGTACGGCAGGTAATACATGCCACACTCGGTCTTCTCGAACGGCAGTGTGGTCGGTTTCCCTTGCAGGAACGATGAACAGATGGCCGGCGACGCGCCAAACAGATACGGAATAACCCAGCCAAAACGGTAATAGTTGCGGATCAGGCGGAAGTAGCCCGCAGAGATCGCGTCTTTATCCGTTTCACCGCATTTCGCCTGCCAGAACGCCATCGGCAGAGAGAAATTGTAGTGCACGCCAGAGATCGTCTGCATCAGTGCGCCGTAGCGGTTTTTCAGGCCTTCACGGTACAGCGTTTTCATCCGCCCCACGTTAGAGGTGCCGTACTGCGCCAGCTCGATATCCTGCCCCTGCTCGATATAGCACGGCATGCTGAGCGGCCACATACGCTCGTCACCGAGGTTGCGGGCGGTAAAGCGATGCACATCGCGCATGATCGTCAGCATATGATCAATATCACCGTCTACCGGCGTGATGAACTCCAGCAGCGCTTCGGCGAAATCGGTTGTGATCCATTTATGTGTCAGCGCCGAGCCTAACGCCTTCGGGTGTCCCGTTGTCGCTAAGCTACCATCCGCATTTACGCGCAGCGTTTCGCGCTCAAGCCCACGCTGAATCCCCTTCAGTGCCTGAGGGTGGTTTTCCAGCCAGGCCAGCGCCTGTGATACGTCCGGGATCAATTTGACCTCCCGCCTGTCAAAAAATTGTCACTCAGCATAATTGTAATGGTTGACGATTGAAGGTCGCGAATTCATTCCACCAATTAGTGCCACCACGTCATACCCTGTAGTGTTACCCATGCCAATAAAACATAGCGTAACGCCTTGCCAAGGCACAAAAAAAAGAGCACCGGTCCCCAGGAGATGCGCATCCATCCCGCCAGCAGACACAGTAAATCGCCTATTACAGGCATCCAGCTTAATAACAGCGTGGCAGCGCCATAGCGTTTTAGCCAGCCCACTGCCTTTTCCTGCCAGCGAGATTTTTCGCGTAGCGGAAAGAAACGTCCAAGAATAACGTTAGTCAGCCCTCCAAGGCTATTACCCATTGTTGCTATTAAGACCAGCAACCAGGGCTGACTCACGCCGGATAACAGCATCGCCACCAGTACCACTTCCGAATTCCCCGGCAAGAGGGTGGAGCTTAAAAAACTGCTGGCGAATAATGAAGCAAGTGACAGCGCGTCACTCACAGTAAGCGAACGTCCACCGCCGCCATTCCGGCATCACGCGCGGCCTGGAGACCAAAGTCGGCATCTTCAAACACAACGCATTTTGCAGCCGGGACACCCATTAATTCTGCGCAGAGCAGGAAGGTGTCCGGAGCGGGTTTATGATTTTTAACGTGATCGGCGGCCACGACGGCAGAAAAATAGTGGCGCAGGCCAAGATGGTTGAGTAGCGCTTCAGCAATCGCGCTCTCGCTGCCCGTGCCGACAGACATAGGACGACGCCCGTGCCACGCTTTGACGACGTCAATGAGCGGTAATGGCTGCACGGTGTCCAGCAGTATGGCTTTTACCGCGTCGGTTTTTTCACGCGCGAGCAGGTGCGGGTCGAGATCGGCCTGATTCAGCTCAATCACGGCCTGTGCGATACGCCAGGTGGGCGATCCGTTGAGGGCAATCATCGCCTGTAGATCGAAACGCATACCGTAACGGGCAAGAACGTCGGTCCAGGCCTGGCGATGCGTGGGTTCGGTATCCAGGAGGGTGCCGTCCATGTCGAAGATCAAACCGTCATACTGTGCGTACATCGTGCTCTCGCTAACCGATTAACAAAGCATTACTTTATCGTAAAAGGGGATTTTTGTCGCTGATTGCGAAGTGATAACAACGAGAGTGATTAAGAACTAAACATTGAAGGGGACGACAAGAAGAGATGGTGCATCCGGGAGGATTCGAACCTCCGACCGCTCGGTTCGTAGCCGAGTACTCTATCCAGCTGAGCTACGGATGCATCGGGAAATGCTTTTAGAAACAGTAAATGGTGCATCCGGGAGGATTACTCGGCTGCGCCTCGCCCTGCGGGCCGTTGCTAAAGCAACGTTATCCTCCCTGGTGCTTGCGATTAACTCGCAGACCTTGAAACAACAGCATCGCTGTTATCTCGGAGAATATGGTGCATCCGGGAGGATTCGAACCTCCGACCGCTCGGTTCGTAGCCGAGTACTCTATCCAGCTGAGCTACGGATGCATCGGGATTTACTACTGTACTGCTCGATATTCATATCACTTCGAAAGCAATATGAAGTAATAGATGGTGCATCCGGGAGGATTCGAACCTCCGACCGCTCGGTTCGTAGCCGAGTACTCTATCCAGCTGAGCTACGGATGCATCGGGATTTACTACTGTACTGCTCGATATTCATATCACTTCGAAAGCAATATGAAGTAATAGATGGTGCATCCGGGAGGATTCGAACCTCCGACCGCTCGGTTCGTAGCCGAGTACTCTATCCAGCTGAGCTACGGATGCAAAATGGCGGTGAGGCGGGGATTCGAACCCCGGATGCAGCTTTTGACCGCATACTCCCTTAGCAGGGGAGCGCCTTCAGCCTCTCGGCCACCTCACCACACAACGCCTCTTTCGAGTGCTTCGAGTAACTCGTTAAGAGCTTCTCGTCGCTGCGTGGCGCATATATTACTTTCTGGGACTTATAAGTCAAACAATTTTCCACATGCTTTTTTCGTTTGCACAATTCGCACGCAATTCGCATGTAAAAGCCGCAAAGAGAGTGTTTTATAAGCGGATTTTGCAGGCATCTTCACAGAAATCTGTTGAGAGAAGCGGGTCATTTCGACGAGATAAGATTATGAGAGTGGTCAAAAACGAAGCGTTTGAAATAGAACGGTAACTTTATGCAGGAAAAATAGCAGGAGGGTTGCGTCTCGCCCGACAGCGAGACGCGACAATATCAGTAACTGGACTGCTGGGATTTTTCGGCCTGGATACGCTGGTAGATCTCTTCACGGTGGACAGATACTTCTTTAGGAGCGTTAACACCAATACGTACCTGGTTACCCTTTACCCCTAAAACTGTCACGGTGACCTCATCCCCAATCATGAGGGTCTCACCAACTCGACGAGTCAGAATCAGCATTCTTTGCTCCTTGAAAGATTAAAAGAGTCGGGTCTCTTGTATCCCGGCATTATCCATCATATAACGCCAAAAAGTAAGCGATGACAAACACGTAAAGTGTAAGCAGTCACGGCATCACATTCTGTTAAACGTAAGTTTAGCCGATATACACAAACTCAACCTGACTTTATCGTTATCGATAGCGCAGTGAGCAAGACGCCATAACGTTACCGTTATGGCGTCTGCTTGTGCTTTTTAGTTATTACAGTTTCGCGCTTACCCAGCTTTCAACGCTGGCCAATGCCGCGGGAAGTGCCGCCGCATCCGTACCACCGGCTTGCGCCATGTCCGGACGACCGCCACCTTTGCCACCCACCTGCTGGGCGACCATGCCAATCAATTCCCCTGCTTTAACACGGTCCGTCACATCCTTAGAGACGCCCGCAATCAGAGAAACCTTACCCTCTGCGACCGTTGCCAGCACGATAACCGTTGAACCAAGCTGGTTCTTCAGATCGTCGACCATCGTACGCAGCATCTTAGGCTCAACGCCCGCCAGATCGCTGACCAGCAGTTTGACGCCCTTAATGTCTACCGCTTTGCTGGAGAGGTTTGCGCTCTCCTGCGCCGCAGCCTGTTCTTTCAATTGCTGGAGCTCTTTTTCCAGCTGACGGGTACGATCCAGCGCGACACGCACTTTCTCGCCCAGGTTCTGGCTATCGCCTTTCAGCAGCTGCGCGATCTCATGCAGCTGGTCGCTCTGCGCGTGCAGGCTGGCGATGGCGCCTTCCCCGGTCACCGCTTCGATACGACGAACGCCCGCCGCGGTGCCTGATTCAGAAACGATACGGAACAGACCGATATCACCGGTGCGCGATGCGTGAGTACCGCCGCACAGTTCGGTAGAGAAGTCGCCCATGCTCAGCACGCGAACGCGGTCGTCATATTTCTCGCCAAACAGCGCCATCGCACCCTTCTTCTTCGCGTCCTCGAGATCCATAACGTGGGTTTCGATTGGCAGGTTACGACGGATCTGCGCATTCACCAGATCTTCCACCGCACGGATTTCAGACGGCTTCATCGCTTCAAAATGCGAGAAGTCGAAACGCAGCATTTTGTCGTTAACCAGTGAACCTTTCTGTGCAACGTGAGTACCCAGCACGTCGCGCAGGGCAGCGTGCATCAGGTGAGTTGCCGAGTGGTTCAGACGAATGCGCGCGCGGCGAGCTTCATCAACGTTGGCCTGAACGCCCTCGCCCACTTTCAGAGAACCAGAAACCAGTTTGCCCTGGTGACCAATCGCCTGACCGTATTTCTGGGTGTCGCTTACGCTGAAGCTAAAGCCATTGCCCTTCAGTTCGCCTTTATCGCCAACCTGGCCGCCGGATTCCGCATAGAATGGCGTTTTATCCAGGATGACAACCGCTTCCTGGCCCGCGCTAATGCTGTCTACGGCTTTCCCGTCAACAAACAGCGCGGTCACGTTGCTGGTCAGGGCCAGCTCTTCGTAGCCTTTAAATTCAGACGCGCTATCAACGCGGATCATTGCATTGTAGTCTGCGCCAAAACCGCTGGATTCACGCGCACGACGACGCTGCTCTTCCATTGCGGCTTCGAAGCCGGCTTCGTCAACTTTGATGTTGCGCTCGCGGCAAACGTCAGCCGTCAGGTCAACCGGGAAGCCATAAGTGTCGTACAGGCGGAAAGCCGTTTCGCCATCCAGCGTGTCGCCCTGGAGTTTCGCCAGCTCGTCGTCCAGCAGCGCAAGTCCGCGCTCCAGCGTACGGGCAAACTGCTCTTCTTCGGTTTTCAGAACCTGCTCGACCTGCGCCTGCTGGCGTTTCAGCTCTTCGCCGGCAGAGCCCATCACGCCAATCAGTGGCCCAACGAGCTTATAGAAGAAGGTGTCCTTCGCGCCCAGCATGTTGCCATGACGGATCGCACGACGAATGATACGACGCAGCACATAGCCACGGTTTTCATTCGACGGGATAACGCCGTCGGCAATCAGGAACGCACAGGAACGAATATGGTCTGCGATAACGCGCAGAGACTTGTTGTTCAGATCGGTTGCGCCCGTCACGTCGGCAACGGCTTTAATCAGGGTGCTGAACAGGTCAATCTCATAGTTAGAGTTGACGTGTTGCAGAACGGCCGCGATACGCTCCAGACCCATACCGGTATCGACGGACGGTTTTGGCAGCGGCTCCATGGTGCCGTCGGCCTGACGGTTAAACTGCATGAAGACGATGTTCCAGATCTCAATGTAGCGATCGCCATCTTCTTCCGCGCTGCCCGGAGGGCCGCCCCAGATATGGTCGCCGTGATCGTAGAAGATCTCGGTGCACGGACCGCAAGGGCCGGTGTCGCCCATCTGCCAGAAGTTGTCGGACGCGTAAGGCGCGCCTTTGTTGTCACCGATACGAATGATACGTTCGCGAGGGATACCCACTTCTTTTTCCCAGATGTCGAACGCTTCGTCATCGGTCTCGTACACGGTCACCCACAGACGCTCTTTCGGCAGATTGAACCAGTTTTCACCGGTCAACAGTTCCCACGCGTATTGAATGGCGTCGTGTTTGAAGTAGTCACCGAAGCTGAAGTTACCCAGCATTTCGAAGAAGGTATGGTGGCGCGCGGTGTAACCGACGTTTTCCAGATCGTTGTGTTTACCGCCCGCACGCACGCAACGCTGTGAGGTTGTAGCGCGGGAATAATTACGCTTGTCGAGACCAAGGAATACATCCTTGAACTGGTTCATCCCGGCGTTGGTAAACAGCAGAGTCGGGTCGTTGTTCGGTACCAGGGAGCTGCTGGCAACAACCTGGTGTCCCTTACTATGGAAAAAATCGAGAAACGCCTGACGGATCTCAGCGGTGCTCTTGCTCATAATTATCCTGAAATCAAGCTAACGAAATGTCGCAGCAGATCTGTATCTGTAAACAGTTGGACGGACCAGCTACTGGAAAAAGTGGGAATAAGATAAGTTTTCTTTAGTGGGAAGTAAAATCCCGCATGCGTTCAATCGGTAAAATTACGCCAGATATCCTGAATATCTTCCATCAGGAAGCCGCGGTAGAGCAAAAAGCGCTGGATTTTAACTTTTTCTGAAAATTCACGCGGCAGCGGCTCTCCGTACTTACGTACTGCCTGTTCGCGCGCCAGTTCGCACCAGTCGATTTCACTTTCACGCATGGCTTTTTCAATCGATTCACGGGCTACGCCTTTCTGGTTCAGCTCCTGGCGGATACGCGCGGGGCCGTAACCTTTGCGGCCGCGGCTGGCGAGAAAGCGAGCGGCAAAACGGCCGTCATCCAGATAGTGATGCTCATAGCACCAGGCAACCACACGGTCATAATCCTCCGCGGTGGCATCAATGTCTTCTGGCCCATTTTTGCTCATGACGGGCGCTGACAGTTTCCGCCGTAGCTCCTGTTCGCTATGGTCACGCACGGCAAGAATTCGCACGGCCCGATCCAGCAAGCGCGCGTAAGCTGGTCGGCGTGATGTCGGTTCACTCATAAAAAAACCTGTCGATTCAGAAATGCAAAAAGGGCCGCATCAGCAGCCCTTCATTTTTATCCGAGAGGATTAAAAGTCTTCGTTGGTTTCTTCAGCATCCGCGCCATCGACCACGAAATCAGGTTTGGAGTCCTGGTTGCTCAGCAGGAGTTCACGCACCTTCTTCTCAATCTCTTTCGCCGCCGCCGGGTTCTCCTTCAGCCAGGAGATCGCATTCGCTTTACCCTGACCAATCTTGTCACCGTTGTAGCTGTACCATGCGCCCGCTTTTTCAATCAGCTTCTCTTTCACGCCCAGGTCAACCAGCTCGCCGAGGAAGTTGATGCCTTCGCCGTAGAGGATCTGGAACTCAGCCTGTTTGAACGGTGCTGCGATTTTGTTCTTCACAACCTTCACGCGGGTTTCGCTACCGACTACGTTATCACCCTCTTTCACCGCGCCGATACGGCGGATATCCAGACGGACAGAGGCGTAGAATTTCAGTGCGTTACCACCGGTGGTGGTTTCCGGGTTACCGAACATCACACCAATTTTCATACGGATCTGGTTGATGAAGATTAGCAGCGTGTTGGACTGCTTCAGGTTACCCGCCAGCTTACGCATCGCCTGGCTCATCATACGTGCCGCGAGGCCCATGTGAGAGTCACCGATTTCACCTTCAATTTCCGCTTTTGGCGTCAGCGCCGCAACGGAGTCGACGATGATCACGTCAACCGCACCTGAGCGCGCCAGCGCATCACAAATTTCCAGTGCCTGCTCGCCGGTATCCGGCTGGGAGCACAGCAGGTTGTCGATATCAACGCCCAGCTTACGGGCATAGACTGGGTCCAGCGCGTGCTCGGCATCGATAAACGCACAGGTTTTACCTTCGCGCTGTGCCGCCGCAACAACCTGCAACGTCAGGGTGGTTTTACCCGAGGATTCCGGACCGTAGATTTCTACGATACGGCCCATCGGCAAACCGCCAGCGCCCAGTGCGATATCAAGAGAAAGCGAACCGGTGGAGATAGTTTCCACGTCCATGGAACGGTCTTCACCCAGGCGCATGATGGAGCCTTTACCGAATTGCTTTTCGATCTGGCCCAGTGCTGCCGCCAACGCTTTCTGTTTGTTTTCGTCGATAGCCATTATTACTCCTGTCATGCCGGGAGAAGCAACTGCGCTTCACCATGGACTTCTGTTCTGTTGAGGCAATTATACTGTATAGTCATACAGTATCAAGTATTTTGTAGAAATTGTTGCCAGAGCGTTTTTAACGCGTATTCCGTTGCCTGACGACGCACGCTTTCGCGATCGCCGCTGAAGCATTCCCGGCGGGTGATCCCTTCACCTTTTGAGGTGGCAAAGCCAAACCAGACGGTGCCGACAGGCTTCACGTCGCTGCCGCCGTCCGGCCCCGCGATGCCGCTGATTGAGATAGCGTAATCTGCGCGCGCCTCTTTCAGCGCGCCAATCGCCATCTCGATCACCACCGGCTCGCTGACCGCGCCATGCTGCTCGAGCGTGGCTTCACGCACGCCAATCATCTGCGCTTTAGCCTCGTTACTGTAGGTCACAAAGCCGCGTTCAAACCAGGCGGAACTGCCGGCAATATCGGTAATCACTTTCGCCACCCAGCCGCCGGTGCAGGATTCTGCGGTCGTGATAGTCGCGCCGCGCTGCTTCAGCGCCAGCCCTACCACTTCGCTAAGCTGCATCAATTCATGGTCAGTCATTCTCGCTCCAGGCCTTAGAAAAACATGCAGCACAAGATAGCACTTTCTCGAAAGATATGGGGATGCGCGTCGGGTTTTACGAGGGGGCTTCAGAAAATAGCCGGTGCGGGCGCACCGGCTGCGGAGAAGGCAATTACTGGCTGAACGGTGACGCCGCCGGCACACGCGCCTGGGACACCGCCAGACCCAGCTGCCACACCGCCATCGCATAGTGCGTGCTGTGGTTGTAGCGGGTAATGGTGTAGAAGTTCGGCAGTCCGAACCAGTACTGGTAGCCCGTTCCGACATCCAGGCGCAGCAGGCTCACCTGGTCAACGTTACCCAGCGGCTGCGACGGCGTTAAGCCTGCCGCTGCCAGCTGTGCAACGCTGTATTTGGTCTTAAATCCGTTTTCCAGGCCAAACGCCTCGCCGTTCGCCTGCACCGCCACCTGGCCACCCGGCGTCCAGCCGTGCGCTTTAAAGTAGTTGGCCACGCTGCCGATGGCGTCTTCGGGATCCCACAGGTTGATGTGACCGTCCCCGTTGAAATCTACCGCGTACTGCTTATAGGAAGACGGCATAAACTGGCCGTAGCCCATGGCTCCGGCAAACGACCCTTTCAGATCCAACGGGTCGTCCTGTTCGTCTCGCGCCATCAGCAGGAAAGTTTCCAGCTCGGAGGAGAAATACTCCGCGCGGCGCGGGTAGTTGAAGGAGAGCGTCGCCAGCGCGTCGAGGATGCGGGTTTTGCCCATAATGCGGCCCCAGCGGGTCTCTACCCCAATAATCCCGACGATAATTTCCGGCGGCACGCCGTAGACCTGCCAGGCGCGGTTCAGGGCGTCTTCATACTGATTCCAGAACGCCACGCCGTTCTGCACGTTGTCCGGAGTAATAAACTGTTTGCGGTAGCGCAGCCACGCGCCGTTTGGCCCGGTCGGCACCTGGGCCGACGGTGCCTGCCTGTCCATCAGGCGCAGCACGTAGTCCAGACGCTTCGCCTGAGACAAAATGGCATGCAGCTGCTGGCGGTCAAAACCGTGCTTGCTCACCATTTTATCGATGAACTGTTCGGCCGCAGGGTTATTCGCGAAGTCGCCGCCCATCTGCATCATATTATGCTGTGGTTCCAGCAGGAACCCGCCGGAAGGCGCGCCAGCCGTTGGCTGAACGGCTTCAGTTTTGGGTTTGCTACTACAGGCGGACAGAAGAATAAGCGCAGGTAACAGCGCTGCATAACGACGCTTGAACATGTGGCATCCATTTAACGAGTTCGGTAAGAACCCAGTATGGTAAAGCATCCCCGACTCCTCAAGGAAGCGGTTATATGACCGTAAGCAAAATCTTTATCATTGACCACGGTCTGCGCAGGGAGAATGCATTATGATAAGCGCCCCTTCTGTCAGAGGGGGGGATGGGAACGATCGTAACCGGAGAGAAAAATGAGTGATTTTCTGTTAAACGCAGGCCGTCAGACCCTGCTGCTGGAACTCCAGGAAGCCAGCCGCCTGCCGGAGCGTCTGGGTGAGGATTTTGTTCGTGCAGCCAACGCTATTATCCACTGCGAAGGCAAAGTGATCGTGGCGGGTATCGGTAAATCCGGCCATATCGGCAAGAAGATTGCCGCGACGCTTGCCAGCACCGGCACTCCGGCGTTTTTCGTTCACCCTGCCGAAGCGCTGCACGGCGATCTGGGGATGATCGAAAGCCGCGACGTGATGCTGTTTATCTCCTACTCCGGTTCAGCCAAAGAGCTGGATCTCATCATCCCTCGCCTGCAAGAAAAATCGGTAGCCCTGTTAGCGATGACCGGAAAACCCCGCTCGCCGCTGGCGCTGGCCGCGAAAGCAACGCTGGATATTTCCGTTGAGCGCGAAGCCTGCCCGATGCACCTGGCTCCCACCTCCAGCACCGTCAACACGCTGATGATGGGCGACGCGCTGGCCATGGCGGTGATGCAGGCGCGCGGTTTTAGTGAAGAAGATTTTGCCCGCTCTCACCCTGCGGGCGCGCTCGGCGCACGTCTGCTCAACAAGGTACATCACCTGATGCGCACGGACGATGCCATTCCGCAGGTCAAGCTCGACACCAGCGTGATGGACGCCATGCTGGAGCTGAGCCGCACCGGGCTGGGGCTGGTTGCGGTGTGCGACAACGACCGCCAGGTGAAGGGCGTCTTCACCGACGGCGACCTGCGTCGCTGGCTGGTGGGCGGCGGCAAACTGGAGGCGCGGGTATCCGAAGCAATGACCCAGGGGGGGCTGACGCTGAATGCCGAGAGCCGCGCCATTGAAGCCAAAGAGGTGCTGATGAAGCGTAAAATCACCGCCGCACCGGTGGTGGACGAGCACGGCAGGCTGTGCGGCGCGATCAACCTGCAAGACTTCTACCAGGCGGGAATACTTTAACCCTTAAGCCCCAGACGTTTCGCCAGCCTGTGGAGGTTGGCGACGTCCATCTCCAGCGCCCGCGCGCACGCCGCCCAACTGCGGTTATTCTGCTCCAGCGCGCGGGTAATCATCTGGCGCTGGAACGCGTCCGTCGCCTCGCGCAGGTTTTCGTTCACGCTCTCCGGTAAAACTGGCTTAACGGACGGCGTCGTTTCCTCATGAAGCGCAAAATGGCGCGCATGAATAACCACTTCATCCCCCGAACGCGTTGCCCGCGCCAGCACCACCGCACGGTGGATCGCATGTTCCAGTTCACGCACGTTACCCGGCCAGCCGTAGCTCAGAAGGTGCGTCCTCGCACCGGGGCTTAGCGCCACGCGGGAGAGCCCCATTTTGAGCCGACACTGTTCGCAGAAAAAGCCCGCCAGCAGCACCACGTCGTCGCCCCGCTCGCGCAGCGGCGGCACCGTGAGCGGGAATACGCTCAGGCGGTGGAACAGATCGGCGCGGAAATTCCCCGCCAGCACCTCTTCGCGCAGATCGCGGTTCGTCGCCGCCAGCACGCGCACATCCACGCGTAAGCTGCGATCGTCACCCACGCGTTGAATATCGCCATACTGCAACACGCGCAGCAGCTTGGCCTGGAGCGAAAGGGAGAGCTCGCCAATTTCATCCAGGAACAGCGTGCCGTTGTCGGCCATTTCGAACTTGCCGCTGCGGTTGCTGATCGCCCCGGTAAATGCCCCTTTGACGTGACCGAACAGCTCGCTTTCCGCCACGCTTTCCGGCAGCGCCGCGCAGTTGAGGTACACCAGCGGGTTCACCGCGCGCGGCGAGGCTTCGTGGATCGCTTTCGCCACCAGCTCTTTACCGGTGCCGGTTTCCCCGAAGATCAGCACGTTCAAATCAGATGCGGCGACAATCTCAATCTCTTTTTTGAGCTGCACCATGCCCGGCGAAAGGCCGATCATCCCGGTGTGCGCCACCTGCTCAAACGCCGTCGGGCTACCGGGAAGAATATTCTGGCTCTCCAGCTGTTCTATCAGCAGGGCATTGTTCAGCGCCCCGGCGGCCAGCGCGGCAATCAGCCGTAGCTCTTCGTCGCTGAAGGTATCGAACTGATCCGGCGACATGCCGTCGAGGGTTAATGCGCCAATCAGATTCTGGCCGGCGAACAGCGGCAGGCCAATACAGGCGTGCACCTTCAGGCTCTCCTGCCCCGGAATCAGGCCGTCGTACGGATCGGGCAGATCGCTGTCTGCCGGGAAACGCACCACATCACCCGCGCGGGCAATGGTTTCCAGACGCGGGTGGCCCTCCAGCGTAAAGCGCCGCCCGAGTACGTCCTTCGCCAGGCCGTCGATAGCCAGCGGAATAAACTGCCGCCCTTCGTAACGCAGCAGCGCCGACGCATCGCAATCCAGCACGTGGCGCAACGTGGAGATCAGCCGTTGAAAGCGGTCCTGATGACCAATACCGGTTTGCAGTTCTATGGCGATTTTCGCCAGGACGTCTACGGAAAAGCTCATATCTGCCTCACTGTCATTTTGACAATACATAATGTCATATTGACAATTTTTAAGATAGTCATAATGACTATCCATTATGGGCCACAAAACAATATACACTTCAAATTCAATAACATAAAAAGTTGGCACGCAACTTGATATAAGCAAACCATCTTATTTGAAAACGCTGTATTAAGTTGAGGTTGCTATGTCTATTCTGGTTAAAAATAACATTCATTGGGTGGGTCAACGTGACTGGGAAGTACGTGATTTTCACGGCACGGAATATAAAACGCTGCGCGGCAGCAGCTACAACAGCTATCTCATCCGTGAAGGTAAAAACGTCCTTATCGATACCGTCGATCACAAATTCAGCCGTGAGTTCGTGCAGAACCTGCGCGGTGAAATCGACCTGAACGACATCGATTACATCATCATCAACCATGCGGAAGAGGATCACGCCGGGGCCCTGACCGAGCTGATGTCTTATATTCCGGATACTCCGATCTACTGCACTACCAACGCCATTGACTCCATCAATGGTCACCACCACCATCCGGAGTGGAACTTCCACACCGTAAAAACCGGCGATTCGCTGGATATCGGCAACGGCAAGCAGTTGATCTTCGTGGAAACACCGATGCTGCACTGGCCGGACAGCATGATGACCTACATGACCGGTGACGCGGTGCTGTTCAGTAACGACGCCTTCGGCCAGCATTACTGCGACGAACGTCTGTTTAATGATGAAGTGGATCAGACCGAGCTGTTCGAACAGTGCCAGCGTTACTACGCCAATATCCTGACCCCGTTCAGCCGTCTGGTCACGCCAAAAATCACCGAGATCCTCGGCTTCAACCTGCCGGTAGATATGATTGCGACCTCCCACGGCGTGGTATGGCGTGAAAACCCCACCCAGATCGTCGAGCTGTACCTGAAATGGGCGGCGGATTACCAGGAAGACCGCATCACCATCTTCTACGACACCATGTCCAACAACACCCGCATGATGGCGGACGCGATTGCCCAGGGTATCAACGAAGTTGACCCGAACGTGGCGGTGAAAATCTTCAACGTGGCGCGTAGCGATAAAAACGAAATCCTGACCAACGTCTTCCGCTCCAAGGGCGTGCTGGTGGGTACCTCCACCATGAACAACGTGATGATGCCGAAGATTGCCGGACTGGTGGAAGAGATGACCGGCCTGCGCTTTCGTAACAAGCGCGCCAGCGCCTTTGGCTCTCACGGCTGGAGCGGCGGCGCGGTAGACCGTCTCTCCACCCGTTTACAGGATGCCAGCTTTGAGATGTCCATGAGCCTGAAAGCGAAATGGCGTCCGGACCTCGACGCGCTGGAAGTCTGTCGCCAGCATGGCCGCGACATTGCACGCCAGTGGGCGCTTGCGCCGCTGCCGGAAACCGCCCCCGCCGCGGCGGTTGCGCCGGAAGCCGTAGCAGAAGCCGCCCCTGCCGCTGCCGACCTCGGCCCTTGCATGCAGTGCAGCGTCTGCCAGTGGATTTACGATCCTGAACTGGGCGAGCCGTTGCAGGATGTCGCGCCGGGTACGCCGTGGAGCGAGGTGCCGGACAACTTCCTCTGCCCTGAATGTTCCCTCGGCAAAGACGTCTTTGATGAACTGGCAACGGAGGCAAAATGAGCCACGGCATCGTCATTATCGGCTCGGGTTTTGCCGCCCGCCAGCTGGTGAAAAATATCCGCAAACAGGATGCTAACGTGCCGTTGACGGTGATCGCCGCCGACAGCATGGACGAGTACAACAAGCCTGATTTAAGCCACGTCATCAGCCAGAATCAGCGCGCCGAAGATCTCACCCGCCAGACGGCGGGGGAGTTCACAGAGCAGTTTAACCTGCGTCTGTTTCCGTACACCTGGGTCACGGATATTGACGCCGACGCCCATGTGGTGAAAGCGAAAGAGCATACCTGGCAGTACGACAAGCTGGTGCTGGCGACGGGCGCCTCTGCGTTTGTGCCGCCGGTTGAAGGCCGCGAGCTGATGGTCACGCTTAACAGCCAGCAGGAGTATCAGGCCAGCGAAACCCGGCTACGCGATGCCGCCAGAGTGATGATTGTCGGCGGCGGGCTGATTGGCACCGAGCTGGCGATGGACTTCTGTCGGGCGGGTAAATCCGTCACCCTGGTTGACCACGCGGCCAGCATTCTGTCGGCACTGATGCCGGCAGAAGTAAGCAGTCGCTTACAGCATCGTCTGACCGACATGGGCGTGCATCTGCTGTTGAAATCGCAGTTGCAGAGCCTGAGCAAAACCGAAACCGGGGTTCTTGCAACGCTCGACCGCAACCGCAGCGTGGAAGTGGATGTGGTTATCGCGGCGACAGGTTTGCGCCCGGAAACCGCGCTGGCGCACCGCGCAGGCGCCGAAATAAACCGCGGCGTGAAGGTAGACAGCTACCTGCAAACCACCCAGCCGGACATTTATGCCCTGGGCGACTGCGCGGAAATTAACGGAAAGGTGCTGCCGTTCCTGCAACCAATTCAGTTAAGCGCCATGTTCCTGGCGAAAAACCTGCTCGGCGGCAGCGCTCCGGTGAAATTACCCGCCATGCTGGTGAAAGTAAAAACGCCGGAATTACCGCTGCATCTCGCCGGTGAAACGCAGCGTCAGGATCTGAACTGGCAGATAGCCATTGAGCCTCAGGGCATGGTGGCGCGCGGTACGGATGCTGAGGGTCAGATGCGCGCCTTTGTTGTCAGCGAAGACAGAATGAAGGAGGCCTTCGCGCTGCTGAAATCGCTTCCTGCTTAACCCTCGCAATGCCGGGTGGCGCTCCGCTTACCCGGCCTACAGCACTGCTGAATTCGCTTCCTGCTTAACCCTCGTAATGCCGGGTGGCGCTCCGCTGACCCGGCCTACAGCACTGCTGAAATCGCTTCCTGCTTAACCCTCGTAATGCCGGGTGGCGCTCCGCTTACCCGGCCTACTTAACACCATAACGGCAAACCTTGTAGGCCCGCGCAAGCGTAGCGCCGCCGGGCAAAAACAGGGCTGCGTGGTTCAGGACCGCACCACCAGCCCGTCATAGCCGCGCCAGCGGTAGTTCACCATCGAGATCAGCCAGCAGGCGACAAACAGCCCGACCACCACAAACCCGGCGTCGCCCAGGTTGTCGTTCACCGCGCCAATCAGATCCCACACGCCGCCGCTGAGGGCGAACTTATCCATCAGCAGACCCAGCGCTTCCAGCCCGCCGATAAACAGCGCCACCACCACCGAGGTGCCGGTGATGGTCATGTTGTAGTACAGCTTGCGCTGCGGCTTGTTGAACGCCCAGCCGTAGGCGCCCACCATCAGCAGGTTATCGAGCGTATCCACCAGCGCCATGCCGCTGGCGAAGAGCGCCGGGAAGATCATGATCGACCACACCGACATCCCGCTGGAGGCGCTGGCGGCGGAAATCCCCAGCACGCCAATTTCGGTGGCCGTGTCGAAGCCGAGGCCAAACAGGAAACCCACCAGATACATCTGCCAGCTTTTATTGACGAGGCGGAAGGTTTTGCCGAACAGCCAGTTCATGACGCCACCCTGCGCAGGCAGCGTAATGTCACCCTGCACGGGCCTGCCGTTTTTCAGCGACTGGAAACTGCGCCAGACGCCGCGCAGGATCACCATATTCACCAGCGCCATCGCCAGCAGGAAGGTGGCGGAGACGGCGGTGCCAATCAGGCTGCCGGTCTCGTGGAACCACGCCATATTTTTTTGAAACGCCGTGGCGGTCGCCGCAATGGCGATGGACGCCAGCACCACGATGGTGGAGTGTCCGAGGGAAAACCATGCGCCCACGCCGGACGGGCGTTTGCCCTGCTGCATCATCTTACGCGTGACGGTATCAATCGCCGCGATATGGTCAGCATCCACCGCGTGGCGCAGCCCGTAACACCAGGCCAGCAGGCTGGCCGCCATCAGCGCCGTACTGCCGCTAAAGGTTTGCCACGCCAGCCCCCAGGCCAGCAGATTAGCCATCACCAGAGCCAGCAGCAGGCACGCTGCACGAGGTTCATTGCGTAAAAGTCGTAACATTTTAAATCCTTTGTGAACATGACCGGGCGGCAGCAACCACCGCCTGCCCGAAGGAGATCGCTCCGTCACCTGCGGGCAGGCGCGAAGGAAACAGAAGCGTGAAATCGGAAAGGTAATGACGAAGGCGCGCGCGCAGCAGGCGGTTGTGAAGGACGCCTCCGCTGAAGCACACCGTAGAGAGCGACAGTCGGCGCGCATGCGTTGCCGCCAGTTCACTCAGCCCCTTCGCCAGCGCATCGTGAAATGCCCAGGCGCGCTCGCCGGGTTCCGCCCGCCAGGCCAGCCACTGCTGCCAGAACAGCGTGAGGTTATCCGCCTGTAGCGTCACCGGATGATCGACTCCCGCGTACCGTTCGGCCAGCGCCTCCAGCCGGCACGCGGCTTCGCCCTCATAGCGCTGCGTTTCAATGCCCAGCGCACAGGCCACGGCGTCGAACAGCCGACCACAGGAAGAGGCCAGCGGCGCATTGATACCGCGTGACACCGCCGTTGCCAGCAGCGGCCAGTTTTGACGCTGTACCGCCTCTGTTTCCGGGTACTGCTGCCAGTCGGGTACGAACGCCAGACAGTGGGCGAGCAAATTGCGCCACGGCTGTTTCGCTGCCAGATCGCCCCCGGGCAGCGCAACGGCTGGCAGACCGCCCAGCCGTTCGCAGTCGAGATAGTTCACCCGCAGGCACTCGCCGCCCCACAGCGCGCCATTCTCGCCCATGCCGATCCCGTCCAGCGTCAGGGCAATAGCATCCCCGCCGTCCAGCGGCCAGCCGTTCTCCGCCAGACACGCTGCCGCATGCGCGTGATGATGCAGCACGGTTGCAACGGGCAGCCCCTGCGCCTGCGCCCACCGTTGGGCGTGATATCCGGGATGGGCATCGCACACCACGCGTTCAGGCTGAAAAGCGTAAATCTGCTGCATCAGCGCCAGCGCCGCGCGCCACTGGGCGTCAACGCCCTCGTCGCGAAGGTTGCCAAAATGCTGGCTCAGCACCGCCTGGCTGCCGCGCACCAGGCAGAAGGTATTTTTCATGTCTGCGCCGGTGCACAGCATGGGAGGGATATCGCGAAATCCGGCGGGTAATGTGATGGCATCCGGCACAAAACCCCGCGCGCGACGCAGCATTGCGCCCTCCTGATCCATCACCGAATCATCCATCCGTTGCAGAATGTCGCGGTTGTGCAGCAGGAAACCGTCAGCCACGTCGCGGAGCGCTTCCAGCGCCTGCGGGTTGGTGATGGCGGGCGGCCGACCGCTGAGGTTACCGGAGGTCATCACCAGCGGGCGCCGGCACGCCAACACTAACAAATGCTGGATCGGGTTCGCGGGCAGCATCACGCCGACCGTATTCAGCCCCGGGGCAATCTCCTCAGGAAACGCGGGAAGAGAGGCTTT
The DNA here is from genome assembly GCF_014982165.1 of Enterobacter cloacae complex sp. P24RS. Lineage (NCBI taxonomy): Bacteria > Pseudomonadati > Pseudomonadota > Gammaproteobacteria > Enterobacterales > Enterobacteriaceae > Enterobacter > Enterobacter cloacae complex sp. P24RS. The sequence goes on along the minus strand of NZ_JADCKU010000009.1, from coordinate 91,740 downwards.
TGGCGTCAGCACAATCGGCGCAGCGGAAGAGCGTAACCGCGTCTGAATGGCCTGCGGCAGATCATCCGCATGGGGGATCATCACCGCCAGCGGCTTCGTCGGGCGCTGCTTGCGTGCCCGCAACGTCTGTACCGCCCGGGGGTTAAGCGCGTCGCAAACCAGATGAAATCCCCCCAGCCCTTTAACCGCCACGATCCCGCCGTTTTTCAGCCTCTCCACCGCCGCGTTTAAGGCCGATTCGCGAGTGGCAACAGTGTCTCCGGCTCGCCACTCCAGCTGCGGTCCACAGTCCGGGCAGGCCACCGGCTGGGCGTGAAAACGGCGATCGGCTGGATTGCGGTATTCCGTTTCACACGGCGGACAGAGGGGAAATGGGGCCATCGACGTGGCCGGTCGGTCATACGGCATGGCGCGGATGATGGTGAAACGCGGGCCGCAGTGGGTGCAGTTAATAAACGGGTAGCGATAGCGACGTTCGCGGGGATCGCGCATTTCCGCCAGGCACGCGGGGCAGGTGGCGGCATCCGGGACGATTTGCGTGTCCATCGCCCCGCTCTCGCTGTGGCGGATGACAAACGCGTCCGGCAGCGTCGTCCAGCTGAACGGCTGCGTTTCAACGTGATCGATACGCGCCAGCGGTGGGCAATCCTGGCGCAGTCTCGCGGTAAAGTCACCCCCACTGCCCGCGAGACGCACCAGGACCCCCTCTCCGTCGTTGCACACGTCGCCTGTCAGCTTCAGCCGATGCGCCAGCTGCCAGACGAAGGGCCGAAACCCCACGCCCTGTACTTTGCCGCGCACCCGAAGCTGTACGCCGTTCACGCGCATTGCAGCTTAAAACAGCAGCGATGACGAGGTGTCGAACGCCGCGCGGCGGCGTTTTTCGGCACTCATCTGTTCGAGCTTGTCGCGATCGACGCAGACCAACGCATGCGTCGGACAGGCTTCCATACAGGCCGGACCGGCGTCGCGGTGGTAGCAGAGGTCACATTTATTGGCTTCGGCTTTCTCCGCGCGCACGCTCAGCCCGATACCGCTGTTGCGCACCACCGGGCGAACCACCACCTCCATCGCGCCATACGGACACGCCACCACGCAGGTTTTGCACCCAATGCAGCGCTCCTGCATCACGTGCACAAAACCTTTCTCGCGCTTGATCGCGCCGTTCGGACAGACGTTGGCGCACGGCGCATCTTCACACTGGCGACAGATAGCGGCGGTGGAAATATTCACGCCTTTAATGACGTGAATGCGCGGCAGGAAAGTGTCGGGAGTCAGAGCGGCGCAATCCTGCTCTGCCTGATGGGACACCACGCACGCAACCTCACAGGTACGGCAACCAATGCATTTACTGGCATCGGCCATAATAAAACGGTTCATCTGCTTCTCCGGCATAACTGTTATGCGCGAAGCTATTCATAAACCGTGCCAGTTTTTAATTTATTGATTTAAAAGAAGATAAATAACGTTGATCGCTGTCATCGTCATTAGTGACGATGACAGATGTCGACGTCAGCGATGCGGGCCGTCAGTAACGGAGTCGCGCAGGACAAGCTCGCCGGAGAAGGTTTGCTGGTATTTAAACTCACCGCCGTCGAGCATGAAAATCAGGCGGCTGATGGTCTCCTGGATCATTGCCGTCACCGGAATGCGCACGCTGGAGAGAGACGGCACGATGTAGGGCGCAATCGCCACGTCGTCAAAGCCGATGACGGACACCGCGTCCGGCATGGCGACGCCGCTCTCGTGCAGCTGCTTGATGGCACCGATCGCCATATCGTCATTGCTCGCCACCAGCGCGGTAAACGCTTCGCCACGGCTGAGCAGCTGTGTGACCGCCGCCGCGCCGCTGGCCGGGCTCCACTTCCCTTCGGCGATCAGCGCGTCGCGCACGGCAATGCCGTGCTGCGCCAGGGCGTCCCGGTAGCCGGAGAGACGCTCCACGCCGGTCGGTGAATCCAGCGAGCCGGTGATAAACGCAATGTCCCGGTGGCCTTTCGCGATCAGCTGCGAAACCGCGTCCTGACACGACGCTTTATGATCGGACCAGACGCTGTGGCTGCTGTTTTTCCGCAAACGGCGGTTGAGCACCACGATCGGCTGCTCGCATTTGTCGATAATCTCGTCCAGCTCTTCCACGCTCAGAAAACGCGGGTAGATGATCACCGCATCACAGCGCATATCCAGCAGGTACTGGATCGCCTCGCGCTCTTCTTCGGCGCTGTGTTTACCATCCGCCAGGATCAGTTGACGGCCCTTCTCTTCCGTCATCCGCGCGGCGTTAAACAGCAGCTCGCTAAAGTAGACGCCGTGGTAAAGGGTGTTCGTCACCACCAGCCCCAGGGTCTGGGTGCGTTTGGTCGCCAGGTTACGCGCCAGCAAATTGGGGCGATACCCGCTCTCTTCAATGGCCTGAAAAACCCGGTCTTTGGTCTCCTGGCTAACGTAGCCGTTTCCCGACAGCACCCGGGAAACCGTCGCTTTCGACACGCCCGCCCGCTTCGCCACTTCCAGCATCGTGGTCATAATGTTATTCCCTTCAAAACCGATGAGCCGCAGTGTACTTCACCGCAGAAAAATTGTCGCAGCAGCGTTGTCACGCTTTTTACGGTCACGAGTGATCGTCATCACGAAACGAAAAAATGCATAAAAAGCGATCTTGTGCGTTCAAAAGAAACTCAAGATGATTATGTGAAACCGGTTTCCTACATTTCACACAACGATAACAGGAACATTTCCGATGGCCAAAAACTACGCCGCGCTGGCAAACGACGTTGTCAGCGCGCTGGGCGGCAAAGACAACATCGTCGCCGTCACCCACTGCATGACGCGCCTGCGCTTCGTTCTGAAAGACGAAAGCCTTACCGACGCCGCGCGCCTGAAAAGCATCAGCGGCGTGCTCGGCGTGGTGCGCAACGACAACCAGTGCCAGGTGATTATTGGCAATACCGTGTCCCAGGCGTACCGTGAAGTGGTGAACCTGCTGCCAGCCAACCTGCAACCTGCCGTACCGGAAGGTCCACAGAAACTCACGCTGCGCCGGATTGGCGCGGGGATCCTCGACGCGCTGATCGGCACCATGTCGCCGCTGATCCCGGCGATCATCGGTGGCTCAATGGTCAAGCTGCTGGCGATGATCCTCGAAATGACCGGCGTGCTGGAAAAAGGCGCGCCGACGCTCACCATTCTGACGGTCATCGGCGACGGAGCCTTCTTCTTCCTGCCGCTAATGGTGGCGGCTTCCGCAGCGGTGAAGTTCAAAACCAACATGTCGCTGGCGATTGCCATTGCGGGCGTGCTGGTTCACCCGAGCTTTATCGAGCTGATGGCGAAAGCCGCGCAGGGCGAGCACGTTGAGTTCGCGCTGATCCCGGTGACGGCGGTGAAATACACCTACACGGTGATCCCGGCCCTGGTCATGACCTGGTGCCTGTCGTATATCGAACGCTGGGTGGACAGAATTACCCCGGCGGTAACGAAAAACTTCCTGAAGCCGATGCTGATCGTGCTGATTGCCGCCCCGCTCGCCATCGTGCTGATTGGCCCGCTGGGGATCTGGATCGGTAGCGCCATCTCGGCGCTGGTCTACACCATCCACGGCTATCTGGGCTGGCTGTCCGTTGCCATCATGGGCGCGCTGTGGCCGCTGCTGGTGATGACCGGAATGCACCGCGTCTTTACGCCAACCATCATCCAGACCATTGCCGAAACGGGCAAAGAAGGGATGGTGATGCCGTCGGAAATCGGCGCTAACCTGTCGCTCGGCGGCTCGTCGCTGGCGGTGGCGTGGAAAACGAAAAACCCGGAACTGCGCCAGACGGCGCTGGCGGCAGCGGCCTCCGCCATCATGGCGGGGATCTCTGAACCGGCCCTGTACGGCGTGGCGGTACGTCTGAAGCGCCCGCTGATTGCGAGCCTGATCAGCGGCTTTATCTGCGGCGCGGTCGCGGGCATGGCAGGCCTTGCCAGCCACTCGATGGCGGCGCCGGGGCTGTTCACCAGCGTGCAGTTCTTCGATCCGGCCAACCCGATGACCATCGTCTGGGTGTTTGGCGTGATGGGGCTGGCGGTCGTGCTGTCGTTTGTTCTGACCCTGCTGTTAGGGTTCGAGGATATTCCGGTTGAAGACGAAGCCGAAAAAGCACGCGCCCTGCAAACCGCACCGGTCCAGAACAAAGCAGCAGAAGCATAAACTGAAAGCGAGGTAAGAATGTCTGTTTTTCCACAAGGATTTTTATGGGGCGGCGCGCTTGCCGCCAACCAGAGTGAAGGTGCTTACCGTGAAGGCGGCAAAGGACTGACGACGGTCGATATGATCCCCCATGGCGCACACCGTCTGGCGGTAAAGGTCGGTAAGGAAAAACGGTTTTCGTTGCGTGACGACGAATTTTACCCGAGCCACGAGGCGATTGATTTTTACCATCGCTACAAAGAAGACATCGCCCTGATGGCGGAGATGGGCTTTACGGTGTTCCGCACCTCGATTGCCTGGAGCCGCCTCTATCCGAACGGCGACGAGCCGCTGCCAAATAAAGAGGGCATCGCCTTCTACCGGGCGGTGTTTGAGGAGTGTAAAAAGTACAACATCGAGCCGCTGGTGACCCTGTGCCACTTCGACGTGCCGATGCACCTGGTGACGGAGTACGGCTCCTGGCGCAACCGCAAAATGGTGGATTTCTTCGCCCGCTACGCCCGCACCTGCTTCGAGGCGTTTAACGGGCTGGTGAAATACTGGCTGACCTTCAACGAAATCAACATCATGCTGCACAGCCCGTTCTCCGGCGCGGGGCTGGTGTTTGAGGAAGGTGAAAACGAGGATCAGGTGAAATACCAGGCCGCGCACCACGAGCTGGTGGCGAGCGCGCTGGCGACCAAAATCGCCCACGAGGTCAACCCGGAAAACCAGGTCGGCTGCATGCTGGCGGGCGGCAATTTTTACCCGTACTCCTGCAAGCCGGAAGACGTGTGGACGGCGCTGGAGAAAGATCGCGAGAACCTGTTCTTCATCGACGTGCAGGCGCGCGGCAGCTATCCGGCCTACTCTGCTCGCGTGTTCCGCGAAAAAGGCGTCGTGATTGTGAAAGATCCCGGCGACGACGAACTGCTGAAAAACACCGTCGATTTTGTCTCGTTCAGCTATTACGCCTCGCGCTGCGCGTCGGCGGACATGAACGCGGGCAACACCAGCGCGGCGAACATCGTGAAGTCTCTGCGTAACCCGCACGTTCAGGTAAGCGAGTGGGGCTGGGGTATTGACCCGCTCGGCCTGCGCATCACCATGAACATGATGTACGACCGCTACCAGAAGCCGCTGTTCCTGGTGGAAAACGGCCTCGGCGCGAAGGACGTCATTGATGAAAATGGCGAGATCCACGACGACTACCGCATCAGCTACCTGCGCGAGCATATCCGCGCGATGGGCGATGCAATTGAGGACGGCGTGCCGCTGATGGGCTACACCACCTGGGGCTGCATTGACCTGGTGTCTGCCTCAACGGGGGAGATGAGCAAGCGCTACGGGTTTGTGTACGTTGACCGCGATGACGCCGGCAACGGGACGCTGGAGAGAAAGCGTAAGAAATCGTTCTGGTGGTATAAGAAGGTGATTGCGAGTAACGGGGCGGATCTGGCGTAGCCTGTTGCCCGGTGGCGCTACGCTTACCGGGCCTAGGGTTTTGTAGGCCGGGTAAGGCGTAGCCGCCACCCGGCACTGCTCAGAGCGGAGAAAACCCGCCGTCCCCAACCCATCCCGCCAGCCGCGAATACACCTCCTCCACCGCCGCCTTCACCGGCGGCGTCATCGGGTAATAAAACCCGACAATGTCCGGCTGGATACCTAAAAACAGCACCTCACCCACGTCGTCTTTAATCTGATCGACAAGGTAGTTCAGCGGCATATTGTGGGTAGTCATCATAAACATCTCGGCGATGTCGTCCGGGTCAATCAGGCGGATTTCGCCCGGGTTCAGCCCCATATCGGTGGCATCCACAATCAACAGCCTTTCCGGGCGCAGCTCGCGAATGGCCACCACGTCGTTTTCCGGCGCGCTGCCGCCGTCGATTACCACCCAGTCGCCCTGCGGTTTTGCGCCACACATCTCCGCCAGCAGCGGGCCCGCGCCGTCGTCGCCCATCATGCTGTTGCCGACACACAGTAAAACGTCAGTCACGTAATCTCCTCACCATCAGGTAGATGGCGCTCTCCTGATGAATATCGTGCAGCATGCCGAGCAGCGTTTTGCTCCACGCCTGCTGCGCCGGGGTTTGCCTGCCGAGCGCCGCGTCAAAGGCGTTGGCGAGCATCGTGATATGGTTGGCGTCAATAACGATTTCGCCGTACTTCGGTACGCCCTCCATCTTGCGCCGCGCCGGGCTGCCCTCCTCCAGCGTGGCGATCCACGCCAGATATTCCGGCCACGGGCAGCTGAGCGCCGCCTCAAGGCAGTCGATCACCCCGAGGTGGTGCCCAATCGCCAGGCTGTAATAGACCACCTGCTGCGCCGCATCCGGCGTGGCGTCGTTCTCATCAATAAATTTACGGCTCAGCTGGCTGAACACCACCGTTTCACTCATCGGATACGCGCCTCATCCACAATGCTGTTCAGGTTCGCCACGATCTCATTGAGACGCGGATCGTTTTCCGCCTCCAGCCAGCGCGCCACCTGATGGTCGCCCTGGCTCAGCAGGCGCAGGTAATCGTCGGCAATCTGACGCCCGTAACGGTAGCCTGCCAGCCTGCGCGCCGTGCGGTCCACCTTCACGCGCAGCGGCTGCACCATGTCCGGATGCAGAATGGCCGCGGGCTGGTTGTCGATCTCGCCAGGGGCGCGGACGTGGATCTTCTGCTCCAGCAGGCCGAGCGCCATCGCAAAGCCGTACAGCGTGGCGGCGGGCGTCGGCGGGCAGCCCGGAATATAGACATCCACCGGCACGATTTTGTCGGTGCCGCCCCAGACGCAGTAAAGATCGTGGAAGATGCCGCCGCTGTTGCCGCAGGCGCCGTAGGAGATGCAGATTTTCGGGTCCGGCGCAGACTGCCAGGCGCGCAGCGCGGGCGATCGCATGGCGCGGGTCACCGCCCCGGTAAACAGCAGAATGTCCGCATGGCGCGGAGACGGCACCACTTTGATGCCGAAGCGCTCGGCGTCAAACAGCGGCGACAGGGTGGCGAAGATCTCGATCTCGCAGCCGTTGCAGCCGCCGCAGTCCACGCGGTAAACGTAGGCCGAGCGTTTGATTTTTTTCAGCAGCGACGCCTTCATGCTGGCGATGGACTCCTCCACCGTCAGCGGCACCGGAATGCCGTTATCGTCGCGCGGGCCGAGTAAGTTTTCCATCAGCTGGCCTCTCTCATATGGCGGGTTAAATCGATGCGGTCAGACGGCAGCAGGCACTTCTGACGCTTACACTCTGGGCAGGTTTCGAAACTTTCACGGTGCTGCTCCGCGCGGGCGTCGCCGTTGTGCTTCAGCAGCGCGATAGCGTAGTCGATCTCTTTTTGCACGGCGAACGGACGCTTGCAGACGCGGCAGGTGCACAGCGCGAAGCGCGACTGCTGGAGAAAATCCTCTTTTTTCCACACCGCCAGCTCGTACTCCTGAGAAAGTCGGATGGCGACCATCGGGCAGACCTCCTCGCAGCGGCCGCAGAAGATGCAGCGTCCGAGGTTAAACTGCCAGGCCAGCTCGCCGGTTTTGAGGTCCGTTTCCACTGTTAAGGCGTTCGACGGGCAGGCGTTGACGCAGGCCGCGCAGCCGATGCACTGCTGCGGGTTATGCTCCGGCTTGCCGCGAAAGTTTTTATCCACCGGGATCGGCTCCAGCGGATAGCTGCTGGTCTGCGCGCCGGTTTTGATCGCTTTTTTGATAAAGGTAAACATGGCGAGTCCTTATTTCAGCGGCGAGTTCTTGCGCTCAATGCTGTAACGCTCAAGCTCTTTGTACGGCACCACCTGGCTTTTCTTCTTACGCACGTCCACCACCGTCATGCGGTCGGTGCAGGAGTAGCACGGATCGAGGCTGCCGATGATCAGCGGCGCGTCAGAGACCGTGTTGCCGCGCAGCATATAGCGCAGGGTAGGCCAGTTGGCGTAGGTCGCCGCACGACAGCGCCAGCGGTAGAGCTTCTGGTTGTCGCCGGTCATGCTCCAGTGGATATCATCCCCGCGCGGCGCTTCGGCAAAGCCGAGGGCAAAGCGGTTTGGAATATAGGTGAAACCTTCCACCATCAGCGGACCGCCCGGCAGGTTGTCCAGGCCGAAGTCGATCATGTTCAGGGCGGTGTAGACCTCGTTGATGCGCACCTTGAGGCGAGAAATCACGTCGCAGCCCTGTTCGCTGTGCACGGTCATCGGCAGCAGGCCGTAGCCGACGAACGGGTGATCGGCGCGGGTGTCGCGGGCGTGGCCGCTGGCGCGCACCATCGGGCCGACGTTGCTGAAGTCGCGGGCAATTTCCGGATCAAGACGACCAATCCCGACGGTGCGCTGCTCGATGTTTGGCGTGCTGAGCAGCATGTCCACCAGCTCCTGCACGTCGCGACGCATCTGCTGCGCCAGCTGGCGGGTCTTGATCATGTCGTCTTTCAGCAGGTCGCGGCGGATCCCGCCGATCAGGTTCAGGCCGTAGGTTTTACGCGCCCCGGTGAGAATTTCCGCCATTTTCATCGACGCTTCGCGCACGCGGAAGAACTGCATAAACCCGGAGTCAAAGCCGACGAAGTGGCAGGCCAGGCCGAGGTTCAGCAGGTGTGAGTGCAGGCGCTCCACCTCCAGCAGAATGGCGCGGATCATCTGCGCGCGCTCCGGCACCACGATCCCCATGCCGTTTTCCACCGAGGTGGTGTAGGCGGTGCTGTGGGCGAAGCCGCAGATGCCGCACACGCGGTCTGAGAGGAACGTGACCTCGTTGTAGCCCATGCGGGTTTCCGCCAGCTTCTCCATGCCGCGGTGAACGTAGAACAGGCGGTAGTCGGCGTCGATGATGTTTTCGCCGTCAACGAACAGGCGGAAGTGGCCCGGTTCATCGGAGGTGACGTGCAACGGGCCGATCGGCACCACGTTGTTCTTCTTGCTGCCCAGCTCGTTGATGAACTCGTAGGTTTCGCTGTCGGTGGTCGGGGCCGGACGCTGGCGGTAGTCCATGCTGTCCTTGCGCAGCGGATAGAGTTCATCCGGCCAGTCATCCGGCAGCACCAGACGACGCTCGTCCGGCAGGCCGACCGGCACCAGGCCGTACATGTCGCGCACCTCGCGCTCGCCCCAGACGGCGGCAGGAACGCGCGGCGTCACGGACGGGTATTCCGGCTTATTCGGGTCGACCTCGACGCGCACGGTGAGCCAGCACTTCTCGCCCTGCTCCATCGACATCACGTAATACACCGCATAGTTGCCGCAGAGCTGGCGCTCGTCGTTGCCAAACAGCACCGACAGCCACCCGCCCTGCCGGTAGTAAAGAAACTCCACCACTTCCGGCAGATAGTTCACCTTTACGGTAATGGTTACCTGGTCTTTGGTTTGCCAGGATTCCTCCAGCACCACGCCGGGGAAGGCCTGATGCAACGCGGCGAGATACTGCTGACCTTTCTTTTCTTCAGACATAAATACTCTCTTTAATCACGCCACCAGCAAGGAGACGAACGCTAAAAATGCAAAACCAAAACCGGCCCAGGTGATGCGCGAGGTTGCCGCAAAACGCAGACGCGCCATGCTGTTCTCAAACAGGGCGATGACCAGCACGCCGATAAGCAGCTTGAGCGCGGCCACCACCACGGCCAACAGCAGGCCCCCCACAGAGAAGTGCGTCATCTGCCCCCACGGGAAGAAAACGCCCACGAACATCTGCAACACGACGAGCTGCTTAAGGCTGATGCCCCACTTCAGCACCGCAAAGCCGTAGCCGCTGTACTCGGTAAGCGGCCCTTCCTGTAGCTCCTGCTCCGCTTCCGCGAGATCGAACGGCAGCTTGCCCATCTCAATAAACGTGGCAAACGCGCAGGCACAGAGTGCCAGCACGAGCGGGATGGAGCGGGCCACCGGCCAGTGGTAAACGGTGTCGGTGATTAAGCTGATGTGGGTCGAACCTGCAACCTGCGCGGCCACCCACAGCCCCAGCAGCAGGATTGGCTCCACCAGCACGCCGAGCATCGCCTCGCGGCTGGCGCCGATCCCGGTAAACGGGCTGCCGGTATCCAGGCCCGCAATCGCAAAGAAGAAACGCGCGATAGCGAAGAGATAGATGAGCGTGATCAGATCGCCGAGCACCGGCAGCGGCGAGCCTACCGTGATCACCGGCAGCGCGGTGGCGATGGTCAGCATCACGCCGACCATCACAAACGGCGTCAGGCGGAACACCCAGCCTGCGGCATCCGGCGCGACGCTCTGGCGGGAGAGCAGCTTGAAAAGATCGCGGTACTCCTGGAGCACGCCAGGCCCGCGACGGTTATGCATTCGGGCGCGCGCCACGCGCGTGATGCCCGACAGCAGCGGCGCGGCGGCGAACAGCACCAGCGCCTGAAGAATTGCCAGTAATAGACTCATGTCAGGCTCCTCGTGAAATCACAATCACCACCAGCACCGCCAGCTCGATCAGCGCCAGTCGGCGGAACAGCACGGGCACGGCAGCGCTCTGCCAGCCCGGCACCCAGCCCTGCGGGTTAAGCCACTGGCGCAGCTTCAGCACGGCGGCGAAGTTCTCCTTCACCGGCATGGCAAAACCGTGGGCGGTAATGACCATCGACGGCTCGTGTTCGTAACCGCAGGCCCACGCCGCGCCGCGCGAGCGGGAGGCGAGACGGTCGCGTCTGAAGAACAGCATCAGCACGAACGGCAGCAGCGGTGCGGCAATCAGCAGCAGCGCCATCATCGGCTGGGAAACGACGGTATGCGCCGTCGCCAGCGGCAGCGGAATGGCGTGGCCCAGCAGCGGCAGCAGCCACGGCGCGGCAACCCCGCCCGCGATGCAGCACAGCGCCAGCGCGACCACGCTGGCGGCCATCAGTACCGGGGCGCAGCAGGCGTTTTCCGCTTCGCGGGTGCGCGGCGCGCCGAGGAAGGTGACGCCGTAGACCTTCGCCATGCACATCACCGCCAGCGCGCCGGTGATCGCCAGGCCCACCGCCAGCAGCGGGCCGAGTAAACGCCCGATAAACGCGTCGCTCTGGCTGAGCGCGAAGAAGGACTGGTAAATCACCCACTCTCCGGCAAAGCCGTTCAGCGGCGGCAGCGCGGCCATCGCCATCAGCCCCACCAGCATCGCCAGCGAAATGACGGGCATCTTTTTACCTATGCCGCCGAGCTTTTCGATATCGCGGTGCCCGGTGCGGAACCAGACGCTGCCCGCGCCGAGGAACAGGGTGCTTTTGAACAGGCTATGGTTGACGAGGTGATACAGACCGCCGATAAACCCGGCGGCAATCAGCGCCGGCTGGTTGAGCGCCAGCCCGGTGACGCCCGCGCCCATGCCGAGCAGGATAATCCCGATGTTTTCCAGGGTGTGGTACGCCAGCAGGCGCTGGATGTTGTGCTCCATCAGGGCGTACAGCCCGCCGACAAAGGCGGTGATCATCCCCGCAATCAGCAGCGCCACGCCCCACCACAGCGGCGGCTGACCGCCCGTCAGGGTTATCATAAGAACGCCGAACAGACCGACCTTCATTACCACCGTCGAAAACAGCGCGGCGGCGGGCGCAGAGGCGTTCGCATGCGCCTGCGGAACCCAGCCGTGCAGCGGGATAATCCCGGCCAGCAGGCCAAAGCCGACGACGCCCAATAGCCAGACGTCGTTGCCCAGCGTCTGGCCGTTAAGCGCGGCAAAGTCCAGGGTGCCGAAACGCTGCCACACCAGCCAGCAGGCCAGCGCCAGCAGCAGCGTGCCGAGGCGTCCGAGCGCAAACCACAGCTTGCCGGAGGCGCTGCATCCGGTCAGGAACACGCCGCACAGCGCCATGATTTCGGCCATCACCACTAGCGCGCCAAGGTTGCTGGCGATTACCGTGCAGACCGCGGCGGCCATCAGCAGGTTAACCAGCAGGCCGTTCGCTTTGGTCTGCTGATGGCGGTGCCAGTCGATATTAAACAGGCTGATAAACAGCCCGCACAGGCCAAAGGTCACCAGCCAGATGGCGTTCAGCGGCGTGAGTTCAACGGCGTGGTGAATCAGCGGAAGGGTTGTGTCGACGGGTTGGCCGTCGATCAGGACAACGCCGCCCGCCGCCAGCGTCATCAGGCTGCCGACCGCCCCGCCGATGCCGGCGATCCAGCCGCTCAGCGTTTTATGGAAGGAGACGATCGGCGCCAGGACCGCGGCGGCGGCAAACCAGGCCACGCCGCTGGTCATCATTACTATCGCGTTCATTTCGCCCCCTCGTTTAGCGCCCGCAGCAGCGAAAGATCGCCGACGTCGGTATTAATGGTCAGCTCGCGCTTACGCTTGCTGGTGCGGGCAATATCGCGAATGTTAACCAGGACCAGCGCCCGGGTCGGGCAGGTCCGCACGCAGGCCGGGCCCTGCTCATCAAAGCTGCACAGGTCGCACTTCACCGCGACGGCGCGCACGCCCGGCACCCAGTCCAGCAGCGTGCTCACGCGTGCCGGAGCCGGTGGCGCAGGCGGCGCTTTCGGGGTGTTGGCATTCGCCGGAATATGCAGCGGACGGCTGCCGGAAAATTCAATGGCACCGAACGGACAGGCGATGGCGCACAGCTTGCAGCTCACGCACAGGCTTTCGTTCAGCTGCACTGCGCCATCGACGCGGGTGATGGCGTTGACGGGACAGACGCCCGCGCACGGGGCATCTTCACAGTGGTGACAGAGCTGCGGGGCAGACTCTTTCTCATTACGCATGACGCGCAGGCGCGGCATGGACTGGAGCCCGTGCAGGCGGTGCGTTTCCGAGCACGCCGCCTCACAGGTCCGACAGCCAATACAGACCGTCGAGTCAGCAATTACAAAACGGTTCACCGGGCAATCCTCTGGTGATGGTCATTTTTGACGAAAAAAACTGTCTTATCGACACTTCTCGACACGCGTTTTTCAGGCCACGTTCGCTGAGGATTTTCCGTCGATCAGCTGTTTCAGGTTGATTGGCCGATCATGCTCAACGGCGGCGTAGAGGCCGTTGTAAACCGGCGCGATTTTCTCCAGATAGTGCTCCAGCACCTGCTGGCGATCGCGGTTGCTGACGTGACCGTCCACCATGCCGTCGGCCATCAGCTGCGCCCGGGCGATGCAGTGCCTGTCGCCCTCTTTCGTCTCGACGTAGTACTCAATCGTGTGGCTGTTGAAGGTCTCCGCCAGGGTGACGTAAATCGTAAAGTGACCGAACAGCACAAAGCGCATGTCCCCCTGCGCTGCACAGCTCATGGCGTGATGCAGGTGGGCCTTCGACAGCGTAATCCCCTGGATCAGTGAATTGCAGTACAGGTGCCATTGCTCCTGGAGCTGCTGATGACGTTGCGCGATGTAATCCGCTTTTTCGCTAATTTCCCAAATAGTCATAAAAGGTATCCGGTTAATGGAGTTAGCGGCTGTTAAGCAGATTTCGTGCCAGTTTTTAATTGATTGATTTAAATGAATTTTACAGGAAAGCATACTGTCACCGCCGCGGTGTCGACGTGTCATTTCGACAGCATTGACATCGTCACGCCGTAACCAAAACCAAGCTGGCACCGTTATTGCATTGAAGGGGCAATTCATTAAGGAGGCGTCATGCACGAAATCACCCTCTGCCAGCGGGCCCTGGAACTTATCGAACAGCAGGCTGTGCAGAACCACGCAAAACGCGTGACCGGCGTCTGGCTGAAGGTCGGCGCCTTTTCCTGCGTCGAGAGCAGCGCCCTCACCTTCTGTTTTGAACTGGTGTGCCGCGGCACGCTGGCGGAAGGCTGCGCGCTGCATATCGAGGAGCAGCAGGCAGAGTGCTGGTGCGAGCAGTGTCAGCAGTACGTCACGCTGCTTTCATCGAAGGTGCAGCGTTGTCCGCAGTGCCAGAGCAGCGGGCTGCGCATCGTGGCGGATGACGGCATGCAGATCCAGCGCCTCGAAATCGAGAAGGAGTAAGTTATGTGTAGTACCTGCGGTTGCGCCGAAGGCAACCTGTATATAGAAGGGGATGAACACCGTCCTCACTCCGCGTTTCGCTCCGCGCCCTTTTCCCCTGCCCCGCGTCCCGCGGCGGCACTGACCGGCATCACCTTTGCGCCACAGCGTTCCGACGCGGGCGACCTGCATTACGGCCACGGCGAAGCGGGTACCCACGCGCCGGGCATGAGCCAGCGCCAGATGCTGGAGGTGGAGATCGACGTGCTGGACAAAAATAACCAGCTCGCCGCCCGCAACCGCGCCCGCTTTGCGGCCCGTCAACAGCTGGTGCTCAACCTGGTCTCCAGCCCCGGCTCCGGTAAAACCACCCTGCTGACCGAAACCCTCAAACGGCTGAACCAACGCATCTCGTGCGCGGTGATCGAAGGCGATCAGCAAACCGTTAACGACGCGGCGCGCATCCGCGAAACCGGCACGCCCGCCATTCAGGTTAACACCGGCAAGGGCTGTCACCTGGATGCGCAGATGATTGCCGACGCCGCCCCGCGCCTGCCGCTGGAAGCGCACGGCATTCTGTTTATCGAAAACGTCGGCAACCTGGTGTGCCCGGCAAGCTTCGACCTTGGCGAACGGCATAAAGTGGCGGTGCTCTCCGTTACGGAAGGAGAGGACAAGCCGCTGAAGTATCCGCATATGTTTGCCGCCGCCTCCCTCATGCTGCTAAACAAAGTCGACCTGCTGCCGTACCTCAACTTTGACGTGGATAAGTGCGTGGCTTACGCCCGGGAGGTGAACCCGGACATTGAGATCCTGCTGGTTTCCGCCACGCGCGGTGACGGGATGGACGCCTGGCTGAACTGGCTGGAGAGCGAACGATGTGCATAGGCGTTCCCGGACAAATTCATTCCATTGACGGCAATCAGGCCAGGGTGGAGGTCTGCGGCATCCTGCGCGATGTCGACCTGACGCTAGTGGGCAGCCACGACGAAACCGGCGCATCGCGTCTCGGCCAGTGGGTGCTGGTCCACGTGGGGTTTGCCATGAGCGTGATTAATGAGGAGGAAGCCCGCGACACGCTGGACGCGCTACAGAATATGTTCGACGTTGAGCCGGACGTGGGCGCCCTGCTGTATGGGGAGGAACGATAACACATGCGTTACGTTGATGAATATCGCGCACCTGAGCGGGTGTTGCAGCTTATCGATCGCCTGAAATCCCGCGCGTCGCTGCTGGACTATACGGCAGACCGGCCGCTGCGGATCATGGAAGTCTGCGGCGGCCACACCCACGCCATCTTCAAATTTGGTCTCGACCAGCTGCTGCCGGAGAACATCGAGTTTATCCACGGCCCCGGCTGTCCGGTGTGCGTGCTGCCGATGGGGCGCATCGACAGCTGTCTCGACATCGCCAGCCGGCCCGGCGTGATTTTTTGCACCTTTGGCGACGCGATGCGCGTGCCGGGGAAAAACGGCTCGCTGCTCCAGGCAAAGGCGCGGGGCGCGGACGTGCGGATTGTCTACTCCCCGATGGATGCCCTGACGCTGGCAGAGGCTAACCCTGACCGCAAGGTCGTCTTTTTCGGGCTGGGTTTTGAAACCACCATGCCCGCCACCGCCATCACCCTCCAGCAGGCGAAAGCCCGCAACGTCACTAACTTTTTCTTTTTCTGCCAGCACATCACGCTGATCCCCACACTGCGCAGCCTGCTTGACGCGCCGGATAACGGCATCGACGCGTTTCTGGCGCCGGGCCACGTCAGCATGGTCATCGGCACAGACGCCTACGGTTTTATTGCTGAACAGTACAATCGTCCGTTAGTGGTGGCTGGATTCGAGCCACTTGATCTACTGCAAGGCGTGACCATGCTGGTTGAGCAGAAAATAGCGGCCCTGAGTGCGGTGGAAAATCAATATCGCCGCGTGGTGCCCGATGCCGGAAATAGACGGGCACAGCAGGCGATAGCCGACGTGTTTAGCGTGGAAGGCGACGGCGAATGGCGCGGGCTGGGGCTGATTGCGGAATCCGGCGTGCACCTGACGCCTGCGTATCGCGCCTTCGACGCCGAAGCGCATTTCCGCCCGCAGCCGCAGCAGGCGTGCGACGATCCCCGCGCCCGCTGTGGCGACGTGCTCACCGGCAAATGTAAACCTCATCACTGCCCGTTATTTGGCAACGCCTGTAACCCGCAAACCGCGTTTGGCGCGCTGATGGTCTCCTCCGAAGGGGCATGCGCCGCGTGGTATCACTATCGCAACCAGGAGTGTGAAGCATGAACACGGTGGAAATGGCGCACGGAAGCGGTGGACAGGCGATGCAGCAGCTGATTAACCGGCTGTTCATGGATGCCTTTAATAATCCCTGGCTCGCCGAGCAGGAGGATCAGGCGCGCATCGCGCTCTCAACCCTCACCGCACACGGTGACCGGCTGGCGTTCTCCACCGACAGCTACGTGATTGACCCGCTGTTCTTCCCGGGCGGCGATATCGGCAAGCTCGCCGTCTGCGGCACGGCAAACGATGTGGCCGTCAGCGGCGCCATTCCGCGCTACCTCTCGTGCGGGTTTATCCTCGAAGAAGGATTACCGATGGAGACGCTCGCGGCAGTGGTCAACAGCATGGCGCACACCGCCCGCGAGGCGGGGATCGCTATCGTGACCGGGGATACCAAGGTGGTACAGCGCGGCGCGGCGGATAAGCTCTTCATTAACACCGCCGGCATGGGCGCTATCCCTGCCGACATTCACTGGGGCGCGCAGCGGCTTTCCGTGGGCGACGTGCTGATCGTCAGCGGAACGCTGGGCTGCCACGGGGCAACCATCCTGAACCTGCGCGAAGGCCTGGGGCTGGACGGCGATCTGCGCAGTGACTGCGCGGTCCTCACGCCGCTGATCCAGACGCTGCGAACGGTGCCCGGCGTAAAAGCGCTGCGCGACGCCACCCGCGGCGGTGTCAATGCCGTGGTGCATGAGTTTGCCGCCAGCAGTGGCTGTGGTGTTGAGCTTAACGAGCGCAGCCTGCCCGTCAGGCCTGCCGTTCGCGGCCTGTGCGAACTGCTGGGACTCGACCCGCTTAACTTTGCCAACGAGGGCAAGCTGGTGATTGGCGTGGAACGCCAGTCTGCCGGGGCGGTGCTGGAGCAGCTACGTGCCCATCCTTTAGGGAAAGAGGCCGCCATTATAGGTGAAGTGGTTGAGCGCAAAGGGGTGCGCCTGACCGGGCTATACGGCGTGAAGCGCACGCTGGATCTGCCGCACGCTGAACCGTTACCCCGAATTTGCTAGACCGCGCCAAAAGCGGTCAGCGCTGACGTTTTTTTTGCCAGTTTCTATTGGAAAGCAATAATGCCGTATACACCGATGAGCGATCTTGGACAGCAGGGCCTGTTTGACATCACGCGCATACTTTTACAACAGCCCGACCTTGGCGCATTGAGCGATGCCCTGACCCGGCTGGTCAGGCAGTCAGCGCTGGCGGACAGCGCCGCCATTGTGCTCTGGCATAGCGCAACCCACCGCGCGAGCTATTTCTCAACGCGTGATAACGGCAAAATCTTCGAATATGAAGATGAAACGTTTCTGGCCCACGGCCCGGTGCGGCGTATTCTCTCCCGCCCGGAAGCCCTGCACTGCAATTTTGACCAGTTTCGCCAGGCCTGGCCGAAGCTGGCAGAGAGCAACCTTTATCATCCGTTCGGCCACTACAGCATGCTGCCGCTGGCGGTGGAGGGGCAAATTTTTGGCGGCTGCGAGTTTATCCGCACTACCGACCAGCCCTGGACCGAGGCGGAGTACGAGCGGTTGCATACCTTCACGCAGATTGTGTCTGTCGTGGCAGAGCAGATCCAAAGCCGCGTCACCAATAACGTGGATTACGACCTGCTGAGCCGCGAGCGCGATAACTTCCGCATTCTGGTCGCCATCACCAATGCCGTACTCTCGCGTCTCGATATGGACGAGCTGGTGAGCGAAGTCGCCAAAGAGATCCATCACTATTTCAGGATCGACGCCATCAGCATCGCGCTGCGCGGGAACCGGAAAGGCAAGCTGAACATCTACTCCACCCACTATCTTGATGAAGCTAACCCGGCGCACGAGCAGAGCGAGGTGGACGAAGCGGGAACCTTGTCTGAACGGGTATTTAAAAGCAAAGAGATCCTGCTGCTGAACCTCAGCGAGCAGGATCCGGTAGCACCCTACGAGCGGATGCTGTTTAACACCTGGGGCAACAAGATCCAGACCCTGTGCCTGCTGCCGCTGATGTCCGGCAACACCATGCTCGGCGTGCTCAAACTGGCGCAGTGCGATGAAGCCGTATTCACCACCGCCAACCTGAAGCTGCTGCGCCAGATCGCCGAGCGTATCTCCATCGCGCTGGATAACGCCCTCGCCTATCAGGAGATCCACCGCCTGAAAGAGCGGCTGGTGGACGAAAACCTGGCGCTGACCGAGCAGCTCAACAACGTGGACAGCGAGTTTGGCGAAATCATCGGGCGCAGTGATGCCATGTACAGCGTACTTAAGCAGGTGGAGATGGTGGCCCAGAGCGACAGCACGGTGCTGATCCTCGGTGAAACCGGCACCGGGAAAGAGCTGATTGCCCGGGCGATCCACAACCTGAGTAACCGCAACAGCCGCCGGATGGTGAAGATGAACTGCGCAGCGATGCCAGCTGGCTTGCTGGAAAGCGATCTGTTCGGCCACGAGCGCGGCGCCTTTACTGGCGCCAGCAGCCAGCGGCTGGGCCGTTTTGAACTGGCGGATAAAAGCTCTTTGTTCCTCGACGAAGTGGGCGATATGCCGCTGGAGCTTCAGCCCAAGCTGCTGCGCGTTTTGCAGGAGCAGGAGTTTGAGCGTCTCGGCAGCAATAAGCTGATCCAGACCGACGTGCGTCTGATTGCCGCCACCAACCGCGATCTGAAAAAAATGGTCGCCGACCGCGAGTTTCGCAGCGATCTTTACTATCGCCTGAACGTCTTCCCGATTTGCCTGCCGCCGCTGCGCGAGCGCCCGGAAGATATCCCCCTGCTGGTGAAGGCCTTTACCGCGAAGATTGCCCGCCGGATGGGGCGGAATATCGACAGTATTCCTGCCGAAACGCTACGTACTCTTTCGACGATGGAGTGGCCGGGGAACGTGCGCGAGCTGGAAAACGTCATTGAGCGCGCGGTACTGCTGACGCGCGGGAACGTCCTTCAGCTCTCTTTGCCTGAGGTCACCCATCAGGAAGCCCCCACGCTTTCGGCAGAAGTCGCGCAGGAAGGCGAAGATGAATATCAGCTGATTTTGCGCGTACTGAAAGAGACCAACGGCGTGGTAGCCGGACCGAAAGGCGCGGCGCAACGGCTGGGGCTGAAGCGCACCACCCTGCTCTCGCGCATGAAGCGTCTGGGAATTGATAAAGAGAGCCTGATTTAACCCGTCATTCCGGCGCCGTTCATGGCGCCGCTTTTCATTACTCTGCGTAATTGTTCCACGTTGACACAATATATTTTCCTCTGTATAAAATTCCGCCTTAATAATGCGTTTCATTTGCATCAACATAATTTTAATGAAGGGTAGCGTTTAATGAAAAAGGTTCTCTGTGCGTTAGGCCTGACGGTTGCATCAATGAGTACAGCTCTGGCTACCACGTATCCGCTCACGATAGAAAACTGCGGGTATAAAGAGACATTCACCAAAGCGCCCGAGCGCGTCGTTGCCCTGGGTCAGAATACCGTTGAGATTTTGTTGCTGCTGGGTCTGGAAGATAAGGTGAAAGCCAGCGCGTTCTGGCCGACCAAAGTCTTGCCGCAGCTGGCGGAGCAGAATGCCAAAATCAACACCCTGACGGTAGAAATCCCGACCCTTGAATCCATCCTTTCGCAAAACCCCGACTTCGTACCTGCTCAGCTGCCGCTGCTGCTCGGACCGGAAAGCAAAGTTGCCAAACGAGAAGATCTGGCGACCGTGGGGGTAAACAGCTACCTGTCGCCGGGCATGTGCGCCACCAAAAAAGCAGCGGGCGACATGTACGGCAG
This sequence comes from Enterobacter cloacae complex sp. P24RS, assembly GCF_014982165.1. NCBI lineage: Bacteria > Pseudomonadati > Pseudomonadota > Gammaproteobacteria > Enterobacterales > Enterobacteriaceae > Enterobacter > Enterobacter cloacae complex sp. P24RS. The sequence continues at coordinate 71,687 of NZ_JADCKU010000009.1, read as the reverse complement.
TCGTCAGAAGCTCTGGGACATGACCTACCTTTATAAAGAGATCGAAGATTTCGCTAAAATTTTCAACGTCGAAGCGCGCGGCCAGGCCGTTATCGCCGATTTCAAAAAACGTGAAGCAGACCTGCGCCAGGAATTTGGCAAAAACAAAAAAGACCTCTCCTTTGTTTTCTGGTTCTCAAGCTCCTCGCCTTCGGCTGACGCCTATGTAGGCGGTAAAAACAGTGCTTCCGGCTTTATTGCCAACGTGCTGGGCGGCCATAACGCCATTACCTCTGAGACCGAATGGCCGACCGTAGGCTGGGAAAGCATTATTGCCGCCAATCCGGACGTGATTGTGGTTTCAAGCCTGGATCGTAACCGCTGGGCACTGGATAACGCCGAAGAAAAAATCAAATTCCTGAAAAGCGATCCTGCCGTCAGCCAGCTCGATGCGGTGAAGAAAGGTCATATCGTGATAATGGATGGTCAGGCCATGAACCCGACGATCCGCACGCTTTACGGTGCTGAACAGGTCGGCGAACAGCTCAGAAAACTGGGACTGAACTGATGACCACCGCCGTACTTCAGATGCGTCAGGGCGTATTGCTGACCGCGTCGTGCCTGCTCGCGTTCGTGCTGCTGTTTCTGGCGATCGCCTTTGGCGTGAGCCTCGGCGAGCTGTCTATCCCGCTGAACAACGTGTTCTACGCCATCAGCAATAAGCTGGGGCTGACCGACGTTCCGCTAAACCGCATCTATGAAAGCGTGATCTGGGACTTTCGCCTCAGCCGGGCGCTGGTGGCAGCGTGCTGCGGCGCCGGGTTAGCCATTTGCGGCGCCGTGCTGCAAAGCCTGTTGAAGAATGCGCTGGCGGAACCTTACGTGCTCGGCGTCTCGGCGGGGGCGTCAACGGGCGCAGTCTCGGTCGTCGTGTTGGGTCTCGGCACCGGCGCGGTGTCCCTTTCTGCGGGTGCGTTTGCCGGGGCGTTCGCCGCCTTTGCGTTTGTCGCCTTTCTGACGAACGGCGCGCGCGGCGGCAATGAACGTACCATTCTGGCGGGCGTGGCGGCCTCTCAGCTGTTTAACGCCATTACCGCCTATACCATCAGCACCTCTGCCAGCGCACAGCAGGCGCGCGACGTGATGTTCTGGCTGCTGGGCAGCTTTAGCGGCGTACGCTGGCCTGAGTTTCAGCTGGCGCTGGTGGTCGTGCTGGCGGGGCTTGCCGTCTGTCTTTACTACTCCCGCGCGCTGGACGCCTTTACCTTTGGTGATGATGCCGCCGCCTCGCTGGGCATTGCCGTGCCCTGGGTGCGCCTGGCCTTGTTCACCACCACGGCCCTGATCACCGCGACCATTGTCAGTATGGCGGGCTCGATTGGTTTTGTGGGGCTGGTCGTGCCGCACGTTATGCGTTTCCTGTTCGGGCCGCTGCACCGCACGCTGCTGATAGCCAGCGCGCTGGCGGGGGCGATCCTGATGGTGCTGGCCGACATCGCCTCGCGGATGCTGATTGCCCCGCAAAGCCTGCCGGTTGGCGTCGTTACCGCGCTGGTGGGCGTACCGTTCTTCGCCGTGATTATCTACCGCTCAAGGAATAAATGATGAGCATCTGCGCCGACAATATCACCTGGAAGGTAGGTAAAAAGGTTATCGTGAATAATGTTTCGCTGAAGGTTTCCCAGGGCGAAACGGTGGGTCTGCTTGGCCCTAACGGCTGCGGTAAATCCTCGCTGTTGCGCATTCTGGCGGGCCTGCGTCGCCCGGATGCCGGATGCGTGACGCTCGACGGACAGGACATTGCCCGCATCGCCAAAAAGCAGCTGGCGCGCCGCGTGGCGTTTGTTGAACAGCACGGAATGACCGACGCCAATATGCGCGTGCGTGACGTGGTCAAACTGGGGCGTATTCCGCACCACTCCCCCTTCTCGAACTGGAGCGCGCAGGATGACGAAACCGTCACCGCCGCCCTGCAACGCGTGGATATGCTGGATCGCAGCGAACAGGGCTGGCTGAGCTTATCCGGCGGCGAGCGTCAGCGGGTACATATCGCCCGCGCCCTGGCGCAAACGCCTACCGAGATCCTGCTGGATGAACCGACCAATCACCTGGACATTCATCACCAGATGCAGCTCATGCAGCTCATCAGCGAGCTGCCGGTGACCAGCATCGTCGCCATTCACGATCTTAATCACGCGTCCATGTTTTGTGATTCGCTGATCGTGATGCAGCAAGGGCAGATTGTAGCGACCGGAACCCCGCAGGCCATTTTATCCGAGGAACTCCTCTGGGACGTATTCAGAGTGAAAACCAGAATCGAGATCTCGCCGTACCACGGCAAAAAGCACATTCATTTTATCGTGTAGGGACAAGTTAAAATGATGCCTCTTCGCCCTGCCACCACCCTCTGGCCGCCCGTTCTGCTGGGCAGCCAGTTTGTGTTTAATATCGGCTTTTACGCGGTCGTTCCCTTCCTGGCAATCTTCTTACGTGACGATATGCTGCTCTCCGGCGGGCTGATCGGGCTGGTGCTGGGGCTGCGCACCTTCTCCCAGCAAGGAATGTTTATTGTCGGCGGCGCGCTTTCAGACCGGTTTGGCGCGAAGAGCGTGATCCTCAGCGGCTGCATTGTCCGCGTGGCGGGTTATCTTCTGCTGGCCTTTGGGCAATCGCTGTGGCCCATCATTCTGGGGGCCTGTCTGACGGGCATTGGTGGCGCGCTGTTCTCACCGTCAATAGAAGCCCTGCTGGCAAAAGCGGGAACGCAAAGTGAGGCAACGGGTAAACGCAGCCGTGCGGAGTGGTTTGCACTGTTTGCGGTGTGCGGTGAACTCGGCGCCGTACTCGGCCCGGTGATGGGTGCCCTGCTGACGGGGCTGGGTTTTCGCCAGGTTGCGCTCGCTGGCGCAGGGATATTTATCGTTGCGCTGGTGGTGCTCTTTTTCTGCCTGCCTGCGGCACCCCACAGCTCGAAGCCGCTGAAAATTCTGCCCTGGTGGACGACGTTCCGTCAGCCGCGTTTCGTCGCCTTTATCATTGCATACAGCTCATGGCTGTTAAGCTATAACCAGCTTTATCTGGCACTGCCGGTGGAGATCCAGCGCGCCGGTGGCAGCGAGAAAGATCTGGGACCGCTGTTTATGCTGGCCTCAGTGCTGATTATCGTTCTGCAATTGCCCCTCGCCCGCTTCGCCCGAAAAGTGGGCGCGGTGAGGATTTTACCGGTGGGCTTTTTGCTGCTCTCCGCCTCGTTTGCCAGCGTGGCGCTCTTTGCGGCGACTGAGCCACCGGAAGGCTGGCTGCGTCTGCTGCCCTCCGCAAGCCTCGTCACGCTGTTAACGCTCGGACAGATGTTGCTGGTGCCGTCGGCAAAAGATTTGATCCCATATTTTGCCGAGGAGTCGACGCTTGGGGCGCACTATGGCGCGCTCTCCACCGCCGGCGGCGTTGCGGTGCTGGCGGGGAATTTAGGGTTAGGCAGCCTGCTGGACAAGGCGCTGGTGCCCTCAACGCAAGCCATTTACCCCTGGCTGCTGCTGGCGGTATTTCCGCTGTGCAGCGCCGTCGCCCTGAGCGTGATTTGTCGCCCATTGCAGCGCTGAGTCAATTATTTTTTGGGCCGATACTTTTCCGGTAATTCCGGCACCGGACGGCGATCGTCGATCAGATGACGGATAGTCAGAATCGGATGACGCCATAACATCCGTGGCCCTGCCCAGCGCATCACCTGCTTCATCTCTTCCCGTCTGGCGGGCTGATAGCAGTGTACAGGGCACTGTTTGCAGGCGGGCTTTTCCTCACCGAACACGCATTTATCCAGCCGCTTATCGGCATACGCCTTCAGCGCCTGATAATGTCCTTCTTCCCTTGAGGCCTCAGGACACTGGCGTTCATACAGCGCGATCATTCTGGCGATCGTCTTTTTTTCGCGTGAAATAAGTTTACCGGACATGACGTCGTCCTCACCAATAAAGTGCATTTATAATACCTTTTTATCTGCGCATTTTCAGTCATTGCATTCCAATTTCTGAAGCGTCCTTCCAGAATTACCCGCCCCTACGCTGCTTTTTACTGGTATTTTATACAGGCATGAAGTACTACCTTGCCCTGTTCACCGGAGAGCCTATGCAGCAGATCGCGATCGCCAAACCCTATCGTCACTTAAAAGTGGGTTACTTCAGAAAACGTCATGAAGATCGTAAAACGAAAATCCCAAAACGCTACAGTGTGCACGCCGCGCTGAGCCTGAAGGGCGACTGGCTTGAAAAGGCGGGGTTTACCACCAACGCTCAGGTTCGGGTGGGCGTCGAGCACGGGAAAATCGTCATTGAATTGATGGCGGAAGAAGCCTCGTAAAGTCGTGACTTTTTTCTGCGCCGCACCTTTTTTTCATGCGACAATAGAAGGAACAATCGGCCATTGAGCCGCTCAAAGCGTAATATTTTCAAAGAAATGGATATCATAACTCCATGAGCACAATCGACAATTTCGACGCACATACGCCGATGATGCAGCAGTATCTGAAGCTGAAAGCACAGCATCCAGAAATTCTGCTGTTTTACCGTATGGGCGATTTTTACGAGCTTTTTTATGACGATGCGAAACGTGCGTCTCAGCTGCTCGACATTTCCCTGACGAAACGTGGCGCGTCGGCAGGTGAGCCGATCCCGATGGCGGGCATCCCGCATCACGCGGTTGAAAACTATCTGGCGAAACTGGTGAACCAGGGCGAGTCTGTCGCCATCTGCGAACAAATTGGCGACCCAGCAACGTCGAAAGGCCCCGTTGAGCGCAAGGTCGTGCGCATCGTCACGCCGGGGACCATCAGCGATGAAGCCCTGCTTCAGGAGCGTCAGGATAACCTGCTGGCGGCCATCTGGCAGGACGGTAAAGGGTTTGGCTACGCCACGCTGGACATCAGTTCCGGTCGTTTTCGCCTGAGTGAACCGGCTGACCGTGAAACCATGGCGGCCGAGCTACAGCGCACCAATCCGGCAGAACTGCTCTACGCAGAGGATTTCGCCGAAATGGCGCTGATCGAAGGCCGCCGCGGCCTGCGTCGTCGTCCACTGTGGGAGTTCGAAATTGATACCGCGCGCCAGCAGCTGAACCTGCAATTTGGCACGCGCGATTTGATTGGCTTTGGCGTGGAAAATGCACCGCGCGGGCTGTGCGCAGCAGGCTGCCTGTTGCAGTACGTAAAGGATACGCAGCGTACCGCCCTGCCCCATATCCGTTCCATTACGATGGAGCGTCAGCAGGACAGCATCATCATGGATGCCGCCACGCGCCGCAACCTGGAGATCACACAGAACTTCGCTGGTGGCATTGAAAACACGCTGGCGTCGGTTCTCGACAGCACGGTTACCCCAATGGGCAGCCGTATGCTCAAACGCTGGCTGCATATGCCGATTCGCAATACCGAAACGCTCATCGGCCGCCAGCAAACCATTGCCGCATTGCAGGATCGTTACACCGAGTTGCAGCCGGTGCTGCGTCAGGTGGGTGATCTTGAGCGAATCCTTGCACGTCTGGCATTGCGCACCGCGCGTCCACGCGATCTCGCCCGTATGCGTCACGCTTTCCAGCAGTTGCCGGAACTGCGCGCTCAGCTGGAAGAAGTCGACAGCGCGCCGGTGCAAAAGCTTCGCGAAACAATGGGCGAATTTAACGAGCTTCGCGAGCTGCTGGAACGCGCCATCATCGATGCGCCACCTGTTCTGGTGCGCGATGGCGGCGTCATTGCCCCGGGTTACAACGAAGAGCTGGACGAATGGCGCGCGCTGGCCGATGGCGCGACGGATTATCTGGATAAGCTGGAAATCCGCGAGCGTGAACGTCTGGGGCTCGATACCCTTAAAGTGGGTTACAACGCCGTACACGGCTACTATATCCAGATCAGTCGTGGCCAGAGCCACCTGGCACCGATTCACTACGTTCGCCGCCAGACGCTGAAAAACGCCGAGCGCTATATTATTCCCGAGCTGAAAGAGTACGAGGACAAAGTTCTCACGTCGAAAGGTAAAGCGCTGGCGCTGGAAAAACAGCTTTATGACGAGCTGTTCGATATCCTGATGCCGCACCTGGCTGACCTGCAACAGAGCGCCGCCGCGCTGGCCGAGCTGGATGTGCTGGTGAACCTGGCCGAGCGCGCCGAGACGCTGAATTACACCTGTCCAGCCTTCACTGACAAACCCGGTATTCGCATTACCGAAGGCCGTCACCCGGTGGTTGAGCAGGTGCTGAACGAGCCGTTTATTGCCAACCCATTGAACCTGTCACCGCAGCGAAGAATGCTGATCATTACCGGCCCTAACATGGGCGGTAAAAGTACCTATATGCGCCAGACAGCCCTTATCGCGCTGCTCGCCTATATTGGCAGCTACGTTCCTGCGCAGAAGGTTGAGATTGGTCCTGTCGACCGAATCTTCACCCGTGTAGGTGCGGCGGACGATCTGGCGAGCGGTCGCTCCACCTTTATGGTCGAGATGACCGAAACCGCCAACATTCTGCATAACGCAACAGAGAACAGTCTGGTGTTGATGGATGAAGTGGGACGCGGTACGTCCACCTATGACGGCCTGTCTCTGGCCTGGGCGTGTGCGGAAAGTCTGGCAAATAAAATCAAGGCGCTGACGCTGTTCGCGACTCACTATTTCGAACTGACACAGCTGCCAGAGAAAATGGAAGGCGTGGCTAACGTCCATCTTGATGCGCTTGAGCACGGCGATACCATCGCCTTTATGCACACGGTGCAGGACGGCGCGGCAAGCAAGAGTTATGGCCTGGCCGTCGCCGCGCTGGCGGGCGTGCCGAAAGAGGTGATTAAGCGCGCGCGTCAGAAATTGCGTGAGCTGGAAAGTTTGTCACCGAATGCGGCAGCCACGCAGATAGATGGCACGCAGATGTCGCTGCTGGCGGCCCCGGAAGAGACGTCTCCGGCCGTGGAAGCGCTGGAAAATCTGGATCCGGACTCGCTGACGCCGCGCCAGGCGCTGGAGTGGATTTATCGGCTGAAGAGTCTGGTTTAGTTCTCTGCGGTCTGTTTTGCCGGTTGGCGGCTTCGCCTTACCCGGCCTACAAAACCCGTAGGCCCGGTAAGCGCAGCGCCACCGGGCAGAAGACCGCACAATATTATCGCCCGATAAACCTGGCGCCACCGGGCTTTTCCTTTACAGCAGAGGCGGGATAGTCGGCACCTGCGGTGCCTCGTCAATATCCTTCTGCGTCATACGGAATGCTTCAGGATAGTGTTCACGGCTGGTCCGGCGCAGCGGTTCGGTATTGCGCCAGGTATACAGACAGTGCTGACACTGGTATACCGTCCAGACACCTTTCACCGGTGATGTTGCCATCACCTCAATATGTTCATCGGCACAACGTGGACAAATCATTTTTTCCTCCTTATTGACGTGCCGCCAGCATCGCGGTCAGTTTTTCGGCCCAGGCTTTGGTTTCAGGGAGATCCTGTACCGGCTGGCTGTAGTGGCCACGGTTGTCCGGGGCAACAGGCGTGGTGGCATCAATGATCAGCTTGTCAGTGATCCCCGCCGGGCTGGAGCCGGGGTCAAGCTCCAGCACAGACATATTCGGTAGCTGTACCAGATCGCCCGCCGGATTGACTTTTGATGACAGCGCCCACATCACCTGGGGCAGGTTAAACGGATCGACGTCCTCATCCACCATAATCACCATCTTCACGTAGCCCAGACCGTGCGGCGTGGTCATGGCGCGGAGCCCGACCGCACGAGCAAAACCGCCGTACCGTTTTTTGGTGGAGATAATCGCCAGCAGGCCGTGTGTGTACATGGCGTTAACCGCCTGCACTTCCGGGAATTCTGCCTTCAGCTGCTGATAAAGCGGCACGCAGGTGGCGGGCCCCATCAGATAATCAATTTCGGTCCACGGCATCCCCAGGTAAAGAGATTCGAAAATGGGTTTGGTACGGTAAGACACTTTATCGATGCGCACGACCGTCATGTTGCGTCCACCGGAGTAGTGCCCGGTAAACTCGCCGAATGGCCCTTCAATCTCGCGTTTCCGGCCTTCAATCACCCCTTCCAGTATCACTTCCGACCCCCACGGCACATCGAAACCGGTCAGCGGGGCCGTCGCAATCGGATATGGGCTTTCGCGTAGCGCGCCGGCCATCTCATATTCGGACTGATCGTATTTCAGCGGCGTGGCACCCATCAGGGTGATGATCGGATCGTTACCCAACGTAATCGCAATGGGCAGATCTTCGCCGCGCTCTTCGGCCTTATGCAGATGCAGCGCGATATCATGCATCGGCACCGGTTGCAGGCCGAGCTTACGCTTGCCCTTCACTTCCATCCGATAAATACCGACGTTCTGCTTGCCGAAGTGATCGGGGTCGAGCGGATCGCGCGAGACAACGCACGCTTTATCAAGATAAAAACCCCCGTCGCCGTCGTTCAGGCGGAACAGCGGCAAAATGTCGAACAGGTTGATGTCTTCTCCGTCAACCGTATTCTCCGCCCAGGCCGGATTTGCACGACGCTCTGGCGCGACGGGGAATTTGTCCCAGCGACGAATAAACTCGTCGATCTGTTTTTTCACCGGGGTATTCGCCGGCAGCCCCATCGAAATGGCGTGGTTTTGCCACGAGCCAATGGTGTTCATCACCACGCGGGCATCGGTGAAGCCGCGGATATTATCGAACCACAGCGCAGGCGCGCCATCGCCAATGCGCCCGGTAGCGTTGGCGGCCGCCGCCAGATCCGGCTCCGCGTTAACCTCTTCCTCAATTTTCAGCAGCTGCCCTTGTTCATCAAGCGCCTGCAAGAAGCTTCTCAAATCATCAAATGCCATCGTTATTCTCCTGTGAAAAATGTTTCGCTGCCTGCAAACCCTTCCAGCGTCGGGCTTTTTTATGCTCCAGACCAAACTGGTCGAGCACCCGGGTCACGATATGCTGGGTGATGTCATCGGCGGTTTGCGGGTGGTTGTAGTACGCAGGCATAGGCGGCACCATCGCCACGCCCATGCGTGAAAGGGCAAGCATGTTCTCAAGATGAATGGTGCTGAGCGGCGTTTCACGAGGGACGAGCACCAGCTTGCGCCCCTCTTTCAGCACCACGTCTGCCGCACGCCCCACCAGCCCTTCAGCGTAGCCCGCGCGGATACCCGCCAGCGTTTTCATGCTGCACGGGATGACGATCATGCCGTCGGTGCGAAACGAGCCGGAGGAGATGGTGGCAGCCTGATCGGCAGGGCTATGAACGACATCCGCCAGTGCGGCAACGTCATGCGCGGTGAAGGGGGTTTCCAGCTCAATCGTGGTTTTTGCCCACTTCGACATCACCAAATGCGTTTCCACCTCCGGCATTTCCCGCAGCGCCTGCAACAGCGCCACGCCTAATGGCGCACCCGTCGCGCCCGTCATTCCTACAATCAGTCTCATTCAGCACCTCAATAAATTCGTTCGTATACGAACATATTAAGTAAACTACTCCTGGATCCTGCGCCTGACAAGATCGTTCGTACACGATCACACTTATCGCTAAAAACTCTCGCGTTAAAATTCAGGCTGAGAGCGGCTATCATAGAAGGAGTATTTTTCCGTCGGAGTGTTCATGGAGTTAAGACAAGAAGCTTTTCACCTGCTACGCCAGCTTTTTCAACAGCATACCGCCCAGTGGCAGCACGCTTTACCCGAGCTGACCAAGCCACAATATGCGGTGATGCGGTCGATAGCTGAAAATCCTGGCATAGAGCAGGTTGCACTGACTGACGTCGCGGTGAGCACCAAAGCGACGCTGGCGGAAATGCTGAGCCGTATGGAATCACGCGGTCTGGTCAGGCGCGAGCACGATCCTGCGGACAAGCGCCGTCGCTTTGTTTTCCTGACGGCTGAAGGTGAGGCCCTGCTGGGAAGCAGTAAACCGATTGGAAATAAGGTGGATGAGGCGTTTTTGGGGCGCCTTAACGACGCGGAACGAGAGCAATTTGTAGCGCTCATCATAAAGATGATGCACGATTAACCAGCCCTGGCGCGCATGAAATCGATAAACGTGCGCACTTTTGCCGGCACATGCTGGGCATCGGGATAGACGGCATAAATGCCCTGCTGAGCAAACGTATACGCCGGTAACAGCGAGACCAGATCACCCGCCTCCAGTGCGTTTCGCACCAGCCACGCCGGCAACAGCGCCACCCCACATCCGGCGAGGGCAAAAGCCATCAGCGCCTGGGCACTGTCTGCATACAGGCGCGGTGCTTTTTTGATCTCAAAGGACACCGGATGTCGATCAACGCCTTTCACCTGCCAGCGCAGCGGCGAAGTTAAACGCTCGTGAATAATCCAGTCAGCATCTGCCAGCTGCTCCAGCGATTCAACCGGATGGTTTGCCAGCCAGCCTGGCGTTGCCACAGGCAGGATGGTGAAGGTGGTAATCAATGCGGCGTGATAGCGCGAATCGGCAAGCGTACCCAGCCGAATAGCGACATCGAAGCGCTCCGCGATAAGATCGGCATGCACAGAGGACGAGACATGCCGCACGCGAAGGTCCGGATGCTGCTGGCTAAATTCAGCCAGCAAAGGCACCACCACCTGCGAACCATACTCGGGCGTGGTAGTGATCCGCAGTTCTCCCGTCAGCCCGGCATGGTTGGCGCGAACGTCATCCTGCAATCGCTCGGCATCCCTTAACAGCATCACGCTTCGCTGATGAAAAAGCCTTCCTGCCTCGGTCAGCGTCAGGCGACGGGTGGATCGCAGCAGCAGAGTTACACCCAGCTCCTCTTCAAGCTGACGAATATGGAAACTGACCACCGCTTTTGTCAGCCCCATCGCCTCCGCCGCGGCGGTGAAACTGCCGGTGTCCGCTACGGCGATAAACATCGCCGTTCGCTGTAGATTAAGCATCGCTTGCCTGGCTTACTGTCAAAATAATGTTGACAGTATATCGTGCTTTGTCGCGTTTATCCGTAACGCCGGGGCCGATACGATACGCCACCTCACCGGAGGAACTTCCATGACGTATCGCAGCAAAATCGCCGTTGTTTTTCTGCTCGGCTTTTTCCTTGATTTGATAAACACGTTTATTGCCAGCGTCGCCTTTCCGGCAATGGCCCACGCGTTTAATACCACACCATCTGCGCTTGCCTGGGTCAGTAACGGATACATTGCCGGGCTGACGTTAGTCATCCCTTTCAGCAGCATCCTGACGCGCCGCGTCGGGCCGAAGCGCGTTATCCTGCTCTCGCTGGCCCTCTTTAGCGCGGCTTCCGTTGCGGCGGGCCTCTCCTCTTCGCTGGAAAGTCTGATTGCATGGCGAGTAGCGCAGGGGGCCGGAGGCGGTTTACTGATCCCGGTTGGCCAGGCGCTGACCTGGCAACAGTTTAAGCCTCACGAGCGGGCCAGACTCTCCTCGGCGGTGATGCTGGTCGCACTGCTTGCCCCCGCCTGCTCACCGGCTGTGGGCGGCATGCTGGTGCAGACGTTAAGCTGGCGCTGGATATTTTTTGCCACCCTGCCCGTCGCCATCGTTACCTTTGTTTTGGCCTGCGCGTGGCTTAAAACAGAAGTGTCACCGATAAAAACCACCAGGAGAGTAAATCTGTCTTTGCTGGCGGATCCGCTTTTGCGCTTATCCATGCTCATCTATGTGTGCGTACCCGGCATCTTTATTGGCGTAAACGTAACGGGCATGTATTACCTCCAGAACGAGGCCAATATGACACCCGCCGCAACGGGGATGCTTATGCTGCCGTGGTCTGTGGCCTCATTTTTGGCTATCACCGCGACAGGACGCTATTTCAACCGTATCGGCCCCCGGCCGCTGGTGGTCATCGGTTGCCTTTTGCAGGCGGCGGGCATTCTGCTTTTAATTAACGTCACTTCGGCAATGCTGTTACCTGCCGTTGCGTTTGCGCTGATGGGAGCCGGGGGAAGCCTGTGTAGCAGCACGGCTCAGAGCAGCGCGTTTTTGACGGTGCGGCGGGAAGATATGCCAGATGCCAGCGCGCTGTGGAATCTGAATCGTCAGCTGAGCTTTTTTATGGGCGCCCTGCTGCTGGCCCAGGTGCTGAGCACCATGCAGGCGAATATCGCGCCGCTGGCCGCCTGGCACGGGATGTTTATTTTTGCCGCAGCCATCACCCTACTGCCCATACTGTACGTCTGTCGTCTTAACAACGCGCAGCTGCTTGCGCATCTGCAACAGGAGCAACCATGACGCATTTCGAACAAGAGATCCTCGACATCCACGTCGCACTTGAAAACTGGTTAGGTGAAGGCAAAGGCGATCCCGATGCCCTGCTCGCCCGTTTCCACCCGGACTTTCTGATGGTCACGCCAGGTGGCACACCTTTAGACCATCACGCCCTTGCTCAATTTTTAAACGCGCAGCGTGGAGCCCGGCCTGGGCTCAGGATCGGCATTGATGCGTTAAGGACGCTACAGACGTGGGACAACGGCGCGGTGCTTCATTACCGGGAGACGCAAACCCGGCCAGGCCAGCCCGTTAACGTGCGCTGGTCAACCGCGGTGCTCAATCAGGAAGGCGATACCATCACCTGGCGTTTGCTGCACGAAACGGCGCAATCGTAAGGCATAAAAAAGGCCCGTCTCACGACGGGCCTTTTTCTGACGAATGGTTGCTTACTCGCGGAACAGCGCTTCGATATTCAGACCTTGCCCTTGCAGGATTTCACGCAAGCGGCGCAGACCTTCAACCTGAATCTGACGAACACGTTCACGGGTCAGGCCAATCTCACGGCCGACGTCTTCCAGTGTCGCAGCTTCATACCCCAGTAAACCGAAACGACGTGCCAGCACTTCACGCTGTTTCGCGTTCAGTTCGAACAGCCATTTAACGATGCTCTGTTTCATGTCATCGTCCTGCGTGGTGTCTTCCGGGCCGTTGTCTTTTTCATCGGCCAGGATGTCCAGCAGCGCTTTTTCGGAGTCGCCACCCAGCGGGGTGTCAACCGAGGTAATGCGCTCGTTGAGACGCAGCATACGGCTTACGTCATCAACCGGTTTGTCGAGTTGCTCTGCAATCTCTTCCGCACTTGGCTCGTGGTCCAGCTTATGGGACAACTCGCGCGCGGTACGCAGATAAACATTCAACTCTTTGACGATGTGAATCGGCAGTCGAATCGTACGGGTCTGGTTCATAATAGCCCGTTCGATGGTCTGACGAATCCACCAGGTCGCGTAGGTTGAGAAACGGAACCCGCGTTCCGGGTCAAACTTCTCAACTGCGCGGATGAGACCTAAGTTGCCCTCTTCAATCAGATCCAGCAGAGCCAGACCACGATTGCCGTAACGGCGGGCAATTTTCACGACCAGTCGCAGGTTACTTTCGATCATGCGACGACGCGAGGCAACATCACCACGCAAAGCACGACGTGCGAAATAGACTTCTTCTTCGGCCGTTAGCAGTGGGGAGTAACCAATCTCCCCAAGGTAAAGCTGAGTCGCGTCCAGCACACGCTGTGTGGCACCCTGCGATAACAGCTCTTCTTCAGCCAAATCGTTATCACTGGGTTCCTCTTCTACTAAGGCTTTTTCGTCAAAAGCCTCTGATCCGTTCTCATCAAATTCCGCGTCTTCATTTAAATCATGAACTTTCAGCGTATTCTGACTCATAAAGGTGGCTCCTACCCGTGATCCCTGGACGAGACACCCTGGCTGGCATGCCCCGTCAATTTATCGCTGCGGTAAATATTGCAGCGGGTTTACGGATTTCCCCTTGTAACGAATTTCAAAATGCAAGCGTGTAGAACTGGTTCCGGTGCTACCCATGGTAGCGATTTTTTGCCCCGCCTTAACTTCTTGTTGTTCCCGGACCAGCATCGTGTCGTTATGGGCGTAGGCACTCAGGTAATCATCATTATGTTTGATGATAATAAGATTACCGTAACCGCGCAGTGCGTTACCGGCATAGACAACGCGTCCGTCTGCGGTCGCGATGATTGCCTGTCCTTTACTGCCTGCGATATCGATCCCTTTGTTCCCCCCCTCAGAGGTTGCAAAGTTCTCGATAATCTTGCCGTCAGTTGGCCAGCGCCAGGTATTGATTGACGAGCTGGCATTCTGACTGCTTGCAGTCGGTACAGTAGAGCTAACCACAGGTGCCGTAGTCGGTGCTGTGACAACAGTCGCAGTACCTTTATTATTCGGCAACATTTTGTTAGCACTCTGATCACCTGAATCCTCAGAATACGTAATTACAGGTTGGGAAGCAACCGCCGTGGTGGTTTTTTGTGCAGGGGTAACGCTGTTATTTTGCGCGGTGACGTCGGCAGCCGAAACGGTGTTGCCTGGCGTAAGCGGTGTCCCCGTCGCGTTGCCAACCTGAAGCGTTTGCCCAACTTCCAGAGCATACGGGGCCTGGACGTTGTTTCGCTGTGCCAGATCGCGGAAATCGTTCCCGGTGATCCAGGCAATATAGAACAGCGTGTCGCCGCGCTTCACGGTATAGGTGCTGCCGCCGGTATAGCTACCTTTCGGAATGTTCCCATACTTGCGGTTATACACTATGCGGCCATTTTCGGTCTGAACAGGCTGATCGACTGGCTGAATCTGCGTAGGCTGCGTAACTGGACGCTGAACCGGCTGGATCTGCGGAGTTTGCTGCGCCGTTGAGGTGCCCATTTTAGGCGGAGGCGTGATCAACATTCCGCTGGACGTGTTACCCGAGCCGCTGGTTCCATTCACGGAACTGACGGGCGCAGGCGCGTTATTCGAATTTGAACAGCCTGCAAGCCAGAGCGAAACCAGTGATAATGCCGCAACACGGCTGATGGTGAATTTTGGGCTTCCCGCGCTCATTTATCCCCCAGGAATGTGTTAACTACCAGTGACTTAAAAATAACCGTGATGGCACGAACCTATCGCGCCACACCATACGCTGAATTTGCCTTAATAACCCTGGAAAAATCCGAGTCTCAGGCCAGCTCACCCTTAACCAGGGGCACAAAGCGCACGGCTTCCACGGTATCGATAATATACTCGCCGCCGCGTCGACGAACGCGCTTCAGAAGCTGCTGCTCATCTCCGACGGGCAAAACCAGAATGCCGCCCTCGTCCAGCTGCGAGAGAAGTGCAGCGGGGATTTCAGGTGGCGCTGCCGTGACAATGATGGCGTCAAACGGGGCGCGAGCCTGCCAACCCTGCCATCCATCACCGTGGCGTGTCGATACATTATGTAAATCAAGCTGTTTCAGGCGACGGCGCGCCTGCCACTGTAACCCTTTAATCCGTTCCACCGAACAGACATGGTGCACAAGGTGGGCCAGGATCGCGGTTTGATACCCTGAACCGGTGCCAATTTCCAGCACCCGGGATTCTGGCGTTAACTCCAGAAGCTCCGTCATCCGCGCCACCATGTAGGGCTGCGAAATCGTCTGCCCTTGCCCAATGGGCAGCGCCACGTTTTCCCACGCTTTGTGTTCAAACGCCTCATCTACAAACTTCTCGCGGGGAACCTGAGCGAGCGCATCCAGCACCTGCTCGCTGGCGATCCCCTGAGCGCGTAATTGTTCCAGAAGAGTTTGTACACGTTTACTTACCATTGCGCGTTCACTCCGACCCGATCTAACCAGTCCGACACCACATCATGCGCGCTATAAGCGGTTAAATCCACGTGCAACGGCGTAACGGAAACGTATCCCTCATCCACCGCAGCGAAGTCGGTGTCTGGCCCGGCATCGCATTTATCTCCCGGCGGGCCGATCCAGTACAGGGTATTGCCGCGCGGATCCTGCTGGGGAATAACCTGATCGGCAGGATGGCGACTGCCGCAGCGCGTCACGCGGATCCCTTTAATCTCGTCCAGCGGGAGATCCGGCACGTTAATATTGAGAATACGTCCGGTACGCAGCGGCTCGCGGCCAAGCGCACGCAGAAGAGAGCAGGTCACCGCGGCGGCAGTATCGTAGTGGGTGTGACCGTTTAACGAGACCGCCAGCGCCGGGAACCCCAGGTGACGGCCTTCCATCGCCGCGGCCACGGTACCGGAGTAAATCACATCATCGCCAAGATTTGGCCCGGCATTGATGCCGGAGACCACAACGTCCGGTCGCGGGCGCATCAGCGCGTTCACGCCCAGAAACACGCAGTCGGTCGGCGTCCCCATCTGAACGGCAATATCGCCATTCTCAAAGGTAAAGGTGCGTAGTGAAGACTCCAGCGTCAATGAGTTAGACGCGCCGCTGCGGTTACGATCGGGAGCCACGACCTGCACATCCGCAAATTCACGGAGGTGTTTGGCCAGCGTCTGAATACCTGGCGCATGGATCCCGTCATCGTTACTCAGCAATATTCGCATAATCACCCGACGTGTTGATAAGTTCCCTGACAACACTGGTGGCAAAGCTACCTGCCGGCAGCCAGAAGCGTAACTCGACGGTTACGTCATCCCACCAGTTCCAGCTCAGCTGTTGCGGGTAGAGGAGCATCGCACGGCGTGCCGCCTCGACCTTTTCCCGCACCAGCAATGATTGTAATTCCGGCGCATCCGCCACCGCTGACTCCTCAAAAACCCGCGCCTCGCCCTGGGTTCCCCAGTCGCCCGAGCCCGGCAAGGCGGCGGTGATCATCAGCGCTTTAGCGTCCACGCGCGACTGGACATCGGCCATCTCTTCGGCCGTTGCCACAAACCAGCTTCCGCGTCCCGCTAATTGTAGCGCATCGCCGACAACAACTTGATTCGCGTCCGGTTTTTTCAGCCGTTCGCTCACAATCTGATTAAACAACGCGCTGCGGGCTGCCGACAACCAAAAACTGCGTTTATTACGATCCCGCACCGGTGCATCGCTTTGCGCCCAGCGCAGCGCGCCCAGCAGGTTGCTGCCGCCGATCCCAAAGCGCTGCGCGCCGAAATAGTTCGGCACGCCGCGTTCGTTAATGGCCTTCAGGCGTTTTTCAACGTCTTCGCGGTCGGTCACTTCGCGCAGTACCAGGGTAAAAGCATTGCCTTTCAGTGCGCCCAGACGCAGCTTGCGCTTGTGGCGGGCGTACTCCAGCACCTTACAGCCTTCAAGCTCAAATTTGCTTAAATCAGGCATCGCATTGCCGGGCACGCGGGCGCAAAGCCACTGCTCGGTCACGGCGTGCTTATCTTTCTGCCCGGCGAAGCTCACCTCGCGGGCGTGAATGTTGAGGAATTTTGCCAGCGCGTCCGCCACGAAGCGGGTGTTGCAGCCGTTTTTCAGGATACGCACCAGAATGTGCTCGCCTTCGCCGTCCGGCTCAAACCCGAGATCTTCCACCACCACGAAATCTTCAGGGTTGGCCTTCAGCAGCCCATTGCCCTGCGGTTTACCGTGCAGATACGTCAGATTATCGAAATCGGTCATTTGGCCGCCTTCACCAGCAGCGCCACGGCCTCACAGGCAATGCCTTCGCCACGGCCGGTAAAGCCCAGCTTCTCCGTGGTGGTGGCTTTGACGTTGACGTCGTCCATATGGCAGCCCAGATCTTCGGCAATAAACACGCGCATCTGCGGGATATGCGGCAGCATCTTCGGCGCCTGAGCAATGATCGTCACGTCAACGTTGCCGAGGGTGTAGCCCCTGGCCTGAATGCGGCGCCACGCTTCGCGCAGCAGCTCGCGGCTGTCCGCGCCCTTAAAAGCAGGATCGGTGTCCGGGAACAGTTTGCCGATGTCGCCCAGCGCGGCGGCACCCAGCAGCGCGTCGGTCAGCGCATGCAGCGCCACGTCGCCGTCAGAGTGCGCCAGCAGGCCTTTTTCGTAAGGAATACGCACGCCGCCAATGATAATTGGGCCAACGCCGCCAAAGGCGTGTACATCAAAACCGTGTCCAATACGCATTATGCCTTCTCCTGAGAAGTCGTACGGGTAAGATAAAATTCCGCGAGCTGTAAGTCTTCCGGGCGCGTCACTTTTATATTATCAGCGCGCCCTTCAACAAGCGTGGGGTGAAAACCGCAATACTCCAGCGCCGAGGCTTCGTCCGTAATGGTCGCACCTTCTTTAAGCGCACGCGTTAAGCAGTCGTGGAGTAATTCGCGGGGGAAAAATTGTGGCGTCAGCGCGTGCCATAAATCAACGCGCTCAACGGTGTGCGCAATCGCCGGTTTACCCGGTTCGGCGCGCTTCATGGTGTCACGCACCGGCGCGGCCAGAATACCGCCCACTTTACTGGTTTCACTCAGGGCCAGCAGACGCGACAGATCGTCGTGATGCAGGCAGGGACGCGCGGCATCGTGCACCAGCACCCACTGCGCGTGTCCGGCAGCCTGAATGCCCGCCAGAACGGAGTCGGCCCGCTCGGCGCCGCCGTCAACAACGGTAATCTGAGGATGATTTGCCAGCGGAAGCTGCGCAAAACGCGCATCGCCGGGGCTGATGGCAATCACAACGCGCGTCACCCGAGGATGCGCCAGCAGCGCCGCCACGGCGTGCTCGAGGATCGTTTTATCACCAATTGAGAGGTACTGCTTGGGACACTCTGTCTGCATGCGCCGGCCAAAACCTGCGGCCGGCACCACGGCACAGACGTCCGAAAAAGTTGCTGCCATGTCGTAATCCTGGGCCTGATTATCGATTGTTTTGTGCGGAGCCCTGATTGCGTTTAGACGCATCCGGAACCAGACGATAAAACGTTTCGCCCGGCTTAGTCATACTGAGTTCATTGCGTGCGCGCTCCTCAATCGCCTCCTGGCCGCCATTGAGGTCATCAATTTCAGCAAAAAGTTGATCGTTACGCGCTTTAAGTTTGGCGTTTGTCGCCTGCTGTGCCGCGACGTCATCGCTCACCCGGCTGTAGTCGTGCAGTCCGTTTTTGCCGAACCACAGCGAATATTGCAGCCAGACCAGCAAAGCCAGCAACAGCAGCGTTAGTTTACCCATCCTGCCCCCTGAAAAAACGGCATCATCATCCCATAACTTTCCGCTGGACTCTACTGCGGGGTTTTAATTATGCCGTAAGTTAGCCCATCAGCCATAAAAACAGCAGACCAAAGATGATCACAACGGTGGCAATAGTGATGAGCGTACTATACAGGAGCTTGCCGTTAAAAAGGGAGTGCAGCGCAACGCCGACAACCACCGCAACGGGCATCAGCGCGAGGAAGAAAGGCCAGGTATAGAGAAAGAAGAAGAGTGTGTTTCCACCGTAGATCAAAAACGGGATACCCAGCGCCAGTAACCACGACACGAAGCCGACAATCGCCCCAGGAAAGGACCAGGTCGTCTCGTCGTCGGTCGTTAACGGTTCCGACCCGGTGGTAATAATGTAGTTTTCACTGTTGCGCATAGCTAATCCTGTGACCGTGACTCATCGCTCGGGAAGACAGCTCCCGAACGATACCGTCTCAGGATCTGATAATATCGTCCCGTCTGAGCAGGTCTAATAATTGGCTTACTAAATTTGTTACCAATTGTTGGCCTTCCAGATGAATCTCAGGGGATTCAGGCGCTTCGTAAACCGCGTCAATCCCGGTGAAGTTTCGCAGCTCTCCCGCACGGGCTTTTTTGTACAGTCCTTTTGGATCGCGCGCTTCGCAGATCTCAAGCGGCGTATCCACAAACACCTCAATGAAGCGATTCTGCCCCACGCGCTCACGCACCATCTGACGTTCAGCGCGGTGCGGCGAGATAAACGCCGTCAGCACCACCAGCCCGGCATCCGCCATCAGGCTGGCGACCTCTCCCACCCGACGAATGTTCTCTTTGCGGTCGTCATCGCTGAACCCCAAATCACTGCACAGGCCGTGACGCACGTTGTCGCCGTCCAGCAGATAGGTGCTTACTCCCTGCTGATGCAGCGCCTCTTCCAGCGCGCCTGCCACCGTGGATTTACCGGAGCCAGACAGCCCGGTAAACCACAGCACAACCCCACGGTGACCGTGGAGCTGTTCGCGCTGGGCGACGGTGACCGGATGAGGATGCCAGACGACGTTCTCATCATGGGCAGCCATTACTTGCCTCCCAGCAGATCGCGAGCGCCCCAGTGCGGGAAGTGCTTACGCACCAGCGCGTTCAGCTCCAGCTCAAACGCGCTGAACTCAGAGGCCACGGCAGCCTGCGCGTTTGGCTCGCGCACCATCCCGGCACCGGCGGTGACGTTCGTCAGGCGGTCGATAAAAATCAGCCCGCCCGTCACCGGGTTCTGCTGATATGGATCCAGCACCAGCGGCTCGTCGAAGGTCAGGTCCACCAGGCCGATGCCGTTCAGCGGCAGCTCGCTTACGTCGCGCTGGGTCAGGTTGTTGATGTCCACCTGGAACTGAATGCCGTCCACGCGGGCACGGGTTTTCTTCCCGGCAATTTTCATATCGTAGCTCTGGCCTGCGGTCAGCGGCTGTTCCGCCATCCACACCACGTCCACGGACGCGCCCTGCACCGCCGCCAGCGTTTCCTGCGCGTCAACCAGCAGATCGCCACGGCTGATATCAATCTCGTCTTTCAGTACCAGCGTCACCGCTTCACTTGCCCCGGCTTCGTCCAGATCGCCATCAAAGGTAACGATACGGGCGATGGCCGATTCCACGCCGGATGGCAGCACCTTCACGCGCTGGCCCACGTTGACGGAGCCGGATGCAATGGTGCCCGAGAAGCCGCGGAAATCGAGATTCGGGCGGTTAACGTACTGCACCGGGAAGCGCATCGGCTGGGTCTCAACCACGCGCTGAATTTCAACGGTTTCCAGCACTTCCAGCAGCGTTGGGCCGCTGTACCACGGCATCTTCGCGCTCTGAGAGGCGACGTTATCCCCTTCCAGCGCCGAGAGCGGCACGAAGCGAATATCCAGGTTGCCCGGCAGCTGTTCTGCAAAGGTCAGGTAGCTCTGGCGGATCTCGTCGAATCGCGCTTCGCTATAGTCCACCAGGTCCATTTTATTGACCGCCACCACCAGGTGTTTGATCCCCAGCAGCGTAGAGATAAAGCTGTGACGACGGGTCTGATCCAGCACGCCTTTGCGGGCGTCGATCAGCAGGATCGCCAGGTCGCAGGTGGAGGCGCCGGTTGCCATGTTGCGGGTGTACTGCTCATGCCCCGGGGTGTCGGCGATAATAAACTTGCGCTTCTCGGTGGAGAAGTAGCGATAGGCCACATCAATGGTAATCCCCTGCTCACGCTCCGCCTGCAAGCCGTCCACCAGCAGCGCCAGATCGAGTTTTTCGCCCTGGGTACCGTGACGTTTACTGTCGTTGTGCAGGGAAGAGAGCTGATCTTCGTAAATCTGGCGCGTGTCGTGCAGCAGACGGCCAATCAGGGTACTTTTCCCGTCATCAACGCTGCCGCAGGTCAGGAAACGCAGCAGGCTTTTGTACTGTTGGGCGTGCAGATAAGCTTCCACGCCGCCTTCATCGGCAATTTGTTGGGCAATAGTCGTGTTCATGGCGGCTCCTTAGAAATAACCCTGACGTTTCTTCAGCTCCATGGAGCCTGCCTGGTCGCGGTCAATCACGCGGCCCTGTCGCTCACTGGTGGTCGACACCAGCATCTCCTCGATGATCTCCGGCAGCGTCTGCGCGTTCGATTCCACCGCGCCGGTCAACGGCCAGCAGCCGAGAGTACGGAAACGGACCATCTGTTTCTTGATCACTTCGCCCGGCTGTAAATCAATACGATCGTCGTCGATCATCATCAGCATGCCGTCGCGCTCCAGCACCGGGCGCTCGGCGGCCAGATACAGCGGAACGATTTCAATATTTTCCAGATAGATGTACTGCCAGATATCCAGCTCGGTCCAGTTGGAGAGCGGGAAGACGCGAATGCTTTCGCCCTTGTTGATCTGGCCGTTGTAGTTGTGCCACAGCTCCGGGCGCTGGTTTTTCGGGTCCCAGCGGTGGAAGCGGTCGCGGAAGGAGTAGATTCGCTCCTTGGCGCGGGATTTCTCCTCGTCGCGGCGCGCGCCGCCGAAGGCCGCGTCGAAACCGTATTTATTCAGCGCCTGCTTCAGCCCTTCGGTTTTCATGATGTCGGTATGCTTGGCGCTGCCGTGCACGAACGGGTTGATGCCCATCGCCACCCCTTCCGGGTTTTTGTGCACCAGCAGCTCGCAGCCGTAGGCTTTGGCGGTACGGTCGCGGAACTCGTACATCTCGCGGAATTTCCAGCCGGTATCCACGTGCAGCAGCGGGAACGGCAGCGTGCCCGGATAAAACGCTTTACGCGCCAGGTGCAGCATGACGCTGGAATCTTTACCGATGGAATACATCATCACCGGGTTAGAAAACTCGGCGGCCACTTCGCGGATAATATGGATACTTTCCGCTTCAAGCTGCCGCAGGTGAGTCAGTCGTTTTTGGTCCATAACCGTTCCTTAAGCCAAATTGATAACAGAAGACCCGAAGCCTTCTGTGTCGGTTGTGTGCTGGAACCAGGCGAGCGTGCTGTGCAGCTGCACCACTTCTCCCACCACGATCAGGGCGGGCATCGGGGCATCTTTCGCCAGGGTTGCAAGGTCTTGTAATGTGCCGATAGCGACGTGCTGATCGACGCGTGTTCCGCGGGAAATCACGGCTACCGGCGTCGTCGCATCGCGACCGTGCTGAATAAGCTGTTCGCTGATGTCTGCCGCCTTCATCGTGCCCATATAAATCGCCAGCGTTTGTCGACTCTGGGCCAGATGCGACCAGTCAAACGGCGTGCTGTCGGCTTTATAGTGCCCGGTCACGAAGGTTACGCTCTGGGCGTAATCGCGATGGGTCAGCGGAATACCGGCATAGGCGGTGACGGCAGATGCCGCCGTAATGCCGGGGACCACCTGAAACGGAACGCCCGCTTCGGCTGCCGCCTGCAATTCTTCGCCACCACGTCCGAAGATAAACGGGTCACCCCCTTTCAGGCGCACCACGGTCTTGCCCGCTTTCGCGGCGGCAATCAGCATCTGATTAGTGTCGTGCTGCGGCACGGAGTGCTCGCCGGCGCGTTTGCCGACGCAAATTTGCTCCGCGTCCCGGCGGATCAGCTCGCGGATGCCGTCGGTGACCAGGTGGTCGTAGAACACTACGTCCGCATCCTGAAGCACCTGGAGGCCACGCAGCGTCAGCAGCCCGGCATCGCCCGGCCCGGCGCCCACCAGAATGATCTCCCCGCCCGTACTGCCGGGGTTATCCAGCTCATCCTCGAGGACTTGCTGCGCCGCCGTCTCGTTGCCGGCATGCATCAGGCTGGCAAAGCGTCCGCGAAAAACGCGCTCCCAGAAGCGGCGGCGTTCCGCCACGCTGGTGAGACGGGTTTTCAGGTGGCTGCGCCAGTAGCTGGCTTTCTCCGCCATGCGTCCGAGGCTGGTTGGCAGCAGCGCTTCGATTTTTTCCCGCAGCACGCGCGCCAGCACCGGTGCGGTGCCGCCGGAGGAGATCGCCACCAGCAGCGGCGAGCGGTCAACAATCGACGGGAAGATAAATGAACACAGCGGCTGGTCGTCTACCACGTTAACCAGACGGTGGCGGGCCTGGGCGGCGTCGGAGATGCGCCGATTGAGCGCCCGATCTTCGGTTGCCGCAATGACCAGCACTACGCTGTCTATCTGTGACGCTTCAAAATCCGCCTCTTCTACGACCTGCACCTGCGCCCCTGCGCGCTGCAAAAACGCGATTTTGCGATCGGCAATTTCACCCGTCCCGACAACCAGTACCGGTCGGTCTTTCAGGGCGGCAAAAAGGGGGAGATAGTCCACAGGCAACAACTCGCTAACAACAAGGAATAAGGGGACTATAGGGGGCGGCTTAGATCGAATGAAATTACGAATTGGAATGAGTAGTTACTCAATGGAATAACGCCGTGGAAAAGCAAATATCAAAAAGTGCTTAACACGCGAAATTTCGGGCATTTAAGAGCAATTCAAATTGTGTCTACCCGATCACAGTTTCATACTATGCGGGTTAAAATTTTGCTCTGTTTTTAAGGACTCACTATGTTTTCCGCAATGCGCCACCGATTCGTTGCCCTGGCGCTCGGCGTTTGCTTTATCCTTCCGGCTCAGGCAAAAAATCAATCTTACGGTGAAATAGCCAGTATGCAGGCGCGGCATATTGCGACTGTCTTTCCGGGCCGCATGACAGGCACCCCAGCCGAGATGCTCTCGGCAGACTATATTCGTCAGCAGTTTGCGGATATGGGCTACGAAAGCAACATTCGCGCTTTTCACAGCCGCTACATCTTTACCTCACGGAATAAAACGCAAAACTGGCATAACGTGACCGGTAGCACGGTGATTGCGGCGCATGAGGGGAAAGCGGCCGAGCAGATTATCATCATGGCGCATCTTGATACCTACGCCCCGATGAGCGACGCCGATATTGACAATAACCTCGGCGGGTTGACGCTTCAGGGGCTGGATGACAATGCGGCAGGGCTGGGCGTCATGCTTGAGCTGGCCGAACGGCTGAAGAATATTCCAACGGAATACAGCATTCGCTTTGTGGCGACCAGCGGCGAAGAAGAAGGAAAACTCGGCGCTGAGAATCTCCTCAACCGTATGAGCCCTGCGGAGAAGAAAAATACGCTGCTGGTGATTAACCTCGATAATCTGATCGTGGGAGATAAGCTCTACTTTAATAGCGGACAGAGCACGCCAAGCAGCGTACGTAAACTCACCCGCGACCGCGCGCTGGCGCTTGCCCGTTCGCATGGCGTCTATGCCGCGACAAACCCGGGCGGTAACCCGGATTATCCAAAAGGCACGGGCTGCTGTAATGACGGTGAAGTGTTTGATAAGGCCGGCATCCCGGTGCTGTACGTCGAGGCGACAAACTGGACGCTGGGCAAAAAGGACGGCTATCAGCAGCGCGCCAAATCAAAGGCGTTCCCGAACGGGACCAGCTGGCATGACGTGCGGCTGGATAATCAGCAGCACATTGATAAAACGCTGCCGCAGCGGATTGAGCACCGCAGCCGGGATGTCGTGAAAGTGATGCTGCCGCTGGTGAAGGAGCTGGCGAAAGCGGGCAAAGCCTGATGTCGTTAAGCCCGGTGGCGGCTATGCCTTACCGGGCCTACGTTTCGTGCCGTTATAGGCCCGGTAAGCGCAGCGCCACCGGGCGAAAAAACATTACCCTTCGTGCAGCCCGCACTCGCGCTTCAGCCCAAAGAATCGCGTCTCTTCTTCGGCCATTCCCGGTTCCCATTTGCGCGTGGTGTGCGTATCCCCCACTGACAGGTAGCCCTGATCCCACAGCGGATGGTACTTCAGCCCGTGTTTTTGCAGGTACTGATACACCGTGCGGTTATCCCAGTCGATGATCGGCAGCACTTTGAACACGCCGCGCTGCACAGCCAGTACCGGTAAGGTTGCGCGGCTCCCGGACTGCTCCCGGCGCAGGCCGGCGAACCAGGTCTGGGCGTTCAGCTCTTTCAGTGCCCGGTTCATCGGCTCGACTTTGTTGATTTCATTGTATTTCTCAATGCCTTCAACGCCCTGTTCCCACAGCTTGCCGTAACGCGCCTCCTGCCATGCCGCGCTTTCCGTTGCGCGATAAACCTTCAGGTTCAGCCTGAGCTTGTCCGTCAGCTCGTCGATAAACTGGTAGGTCTCCGGAAACAAGTAGCCGGTATCGGTGAGGATCACCGGAATGTCCGGACGGATCTGATTCACCAGATGCAGGCTGACCGCCGCCTGAATGCCAAAGCTCGACGAGAGCACGTAGTCTCCCGGCAGATTTTCCAGCGCCCAGGCCACGCGCCCTTCAGCATCGAGCTTTTCCAGCTGGGCGTTGGTTTCTGCCAGGGCCAGAATGCGTTCGACTTTTGGCAGCGCATTCAGGGCGTTTAGATCGAGTACGGACATAAGAACCTCGTTTGCCTGTTTCGCCGGGCGGCACTGCGTTTGCCCGGCCTACAAAACCCGTAGGCCCGGTAAGCGAAGCGCCACCGGGCAAAGGATGGATTACTCCCAGAAATCCCGTGCGGGATCGAGCACCGGGCGAATGATACCCACGCGCACCGTAAAGTCTCCGAAGCCTTCACCCGCTTCGCGCTCTTTTGCCCAGCGTCCGACAAGCACGTCGAGGGAATCGAGAATTTCCGGCTCGGTGATGTTCTCGCGGAACATACGCGGGATGCGCGTTCCGATACGGTTACCGCCCAGGTGCAGGTTATAGCGACCCGGCGCTTTACCCACCAGCCCCAGCTCGGCCAGCATCGCGCGACCACAACCGTTCGGGCAGCCCGTCACGCGCATAACAATATGCTCGTCCGGAATGCCGTGTTTTTCCAGAATCGCTTCCACTTTGTCGGTGAATGACGGCAGGAAACGCTCGGCTTCGGCCATCGCCAGAGGACAGGTCGGGAACGATACGCAGGCCATGGAGTTTTCACGCTGCGGCTTCACCGCGTTCATCAACCCGTGCTCGCGCGCCAGCTCTTCAATTCTCGCCTTTTCGCTTTCCGGCACACTGGCGACGATCAGGTTCTGGTTAGCGGTGATACGGAACTCGCCTTTGTGGATCTTCGCGATTTCCAGCAGGCCGGTTTTCAGCGGGCGGCCCGGATAATCCAGAATACGGCCATTTTCAATGAACAGCGTCAGGTGCCAGTTATTGTCGATGCCTTTCACCCAGCCGATGCGATCACCGCGACCGGTGAATTCGTAAGGGCGGATCGGCTCAAACGTGATGCCCGCGCGACGCTCCACTTCTTCTTTGAACGTCTCCACGCCGACGCGTTCGAGCGTGTATTTGGTTTTCGCGTTTTTACGGTCGGTACGGTTACCCCAGTCGCGCTGGGTAGTGACCACCGCTTCCGCCACGGCCAGGGTGTGCTCCAGCGGCAGGAAACCGAACTCGGTCGCGGTACGGGCGTAGGTTTTCTTGTTACCGTGCTCGATGGACAAACCGCCGCCCACCAGCAGGTTAAAGCCGATCAGCTTGCCGTTTTCCGCAATCGCCACGAAGTTCATGTCGTTGGCGTGCAGATCGATGTCGTTCTGCGGCGGGATCACCACCGTGGTTTTGAACTTACGCGGCAGATAGGTCTGGCCGAGGATCGGCTCTTCATCGGTGGTGGCGACTTTTTCCTGATCGAGCCAGATCTCCGCGTAGGCGCGGGTGCGCGGCAGCAGGTGCTCGGAAATTTTCTTCGCCCACTCATACGCTTCGGCGTGCAGCTCGGACTCGTATGGGTTCGAGGTGCAGAGCACGTTACGGTTCATGTCGTTGGCAGTCGCCAGCGCGTCCAGGCCCACGGAGTGCAGCATCTGGTGAACCGGCTTCACGTTCTTCTTCAGAATGCCGTGGAACTGGAAGGTCTGACGGTTGGTCAGACGAATGCTGCCGTAAATCGTGTTGTCATGGGCAAACTTGTCGATCGCCTGCCACTGTTTCGTGGTGATGATCCCACCCGGCAGACGGCAGCGCAGCAGCATTGCGTGACGCGGCTCCAGCTTCTGTTCGGCACGCTCGGCGCGGATATCGCGGTCGTCCTGCTGGTACATCCCGTGGAAACGGATCAGCAGGAAGTTGTCACCTTTAAAACCGCCGGTCAGGCCGTCATTCAAATCTTCGGCAATGGTACCGCGCAGGTAGTTGCTTTCCAGCTTCATGCGCTCGGCGTCTGTCAGTTTACCTTCGACCACCAGTGGCCCTGGATGTTTTTCGCTCATTAGTAGACATCTCGCTGATAACGGCGCTCAACGCGCAGCTCACTTAAAAATTCATCCGCCGTTTCGGCATCCATACCGCCGAATTCGGCAATCACTTCCAGCAGTGCCTGCTCAACGTCCTTCGCCATGCGATTGGCGTCGCCGCAGACATAAATGTGGGCACCGTCATTGATCCAGCGCCACAGCTCTGCGCCCTGTTCGCGCAGTTTGTCTTGTACGTAGACTTTTTCTTTCTGATCGCGGGACCAGGCCAGATCGATGCGGGTCAGCACGCCCTCTTTAACGTAGCGCTGCCACTCCACCTGGTAGAGGAAATCTTCGGTAAAGTGCGGGTTGCCGAAGAACAGCCAGTTTTTACCCGGCGCGCCGTCTGCCGCACGCTGCTGCATGAAGGCGCGGAACGGCGCAATGCCGGTGCCCGGACCAATCATGATCACCGGCGTTTCCGGGTTCGCCGGCAGGCGGAAGTTGTCGTTGTGCTCGATAAAGACGCGCACCTCGCCCTCTTCTTCCACGCGGTCGGCAAGGAAGCTCGACGCCCCGCCCGCCCGCGCACGGCCTTCGATATCGTAACGCACCACGCCGACGGTGATGTGGACTTCGCTTTCCACTTCAGCCTGAGAGGAGGCGATGGAGTAAAGGCGCGGCGTCAGCGGACGCAGCAGGCCAATCAGCGCGTCGGCATCCAGCTGTGCCGGGGAGAAACGCACCATATCGACAATCGGGGTTGTCGCGGCGTAATGCTGTAACTTCGCCTTATCCCCCACCAGCGGCAGGAGGGACTCGCTGCGCGTTAAGGTGGCGTAGTTTTCCACGATGTTAGCGGTATTAACCGTCAGTTCGAAATGCCACTGGAGCGCCTCGGAAAGCGGCAGCATTTTGCCTTCAACGGAGACCGGCTCGGTGCCTTTCAGCCACAGCAGCTCGACGAGCTCTTGCACCAGCGCCGGATCGTTCTGATACCAGACGCCCAGCGCGTCGCCAGGCTGATAACGCACGCCGGCATCGCCAAGATCGATCTCAATATGGCGCACGTCTTTTTCCGAATCGCGGCCGGTGATTTTCTGGTTCACCGACAGGCTCGCCGTCAGCGGACTCTCTTTGGTGTAAGGGCTGGTGTGGATCTCGTTGACGGTGCCCGCTGCGGTAACAGCAGCCTGCGCCGGCGTCTCTTTCGGGACGCGGGCTTTCAGCACCTCAACGATGCGCGCGCGCCATTCGGCGGCGGCGGCCTGGTATTCCACATCAGCGTCTACGCGATCCAGCAGACGCTCGGCGCCCAGCTCCGCCAGCTTGCTGTCGAAGTCTTTACCGGACTGGCAGAAGAATTCATAGGACGTATCGCCGAGGCCGAACACGGCAAAGGCTGTGCCCTCCAGCTTTGGCGCTTTTTTCGAGAACAGGAACTTGTGCAGCGCGACGGCTTCTTCCGCAGGCTCACCTTCCCCCTGCGTTGAGGCGACAACCACCAGCAGCTTTTCTGACGCGATTTGTTTGAATTTATAATCCCCGGCGTTCACCAGGTTTACGTTCAGCTTCGCGGCGAGCAGGTCATCACGCAGCGCTTCGGCCACGCGACGGGCATTGCCCGTTTGCGAGGCAGAGATCAGCGTGATGGCAGGAATTTCAACGGCCGTTGGCGGTACGCCAGCCACGGCACCCGGCTGCTGGTTCAGCATTCCCCAGAAATAGCCGGAAACCCAGGCGAGCTGGGTGGGTGAAAAATCGGAAGTCGCGGCCTGTAGGCGCGCCAGCTGCTCCGGGTTGAGGGGAAGCAAATTTGAAGGTGGGGCCTGTGTTGTCATGCGTCGTTATGTTCCAGTAGCAAAGCGGACTTTAAGCGAATAAATCCAAACTGAAGATAAGGTTAACGGCGGGGATAATAACAATTAAAGAAGGGATGGAAATAATAAATAACCAAATGGACTAACCTGTTTTAGTTATCGTTCTTAACGATAAAAGCGATTAAATAAATAATTGAAATAAAAGAACTAAAGCCGATAAACGACGGGAATACAAGGCGGTGACCGTTCAGAGCCGTTTTAGTTAATGATAAAAATTGTGCTTTCCGGTACTATGCGGCGGTTTTTTCCGCATTCCTGAGAGCTATGATGTCCACCACACTGTTTAAAGATTTCACCTTCGAAGCCGCACACCACCTTCCACACGTTCCTGCCGGGCACAAATGTGGCCGCCTGCACGGACATTCGTTTATGGTGCGTCTTGAAATCACCGGTGAAGTCGATCCCCATACGGGCTGGATCATGGACTTCGCCGAACTGAAAGCCGCGTTTAAGCCGACCTACGATCGTCTTGATCACTACTATCTGAATGATATTCCGGGCCTTGAAAACCCAACCAGCGAAGTGCTGGCGAAATGGATTTGGGATCAGATGAAGCCGCTGGTGCCGCTGCTGAGCGCGGTCATGATCAAAGAGACCTGTACCGCAGGCTGCGTCTATCGCGGGGAGTGAATCTCCTCCGTGTCGCCCTCAAGAGGCACGAGCGGCGTAAACTCGTAGAGCACCAGCGCATTACTCTCCAGTGATTCCGTCATTTGCCAGCCGTCAAAAAGGCGTTCATCGCGTACAGAAAGCGTTGGACGCGCTTTATGGGCTATCCAGCGCCACATCTCTTCGTCAGGGCCGCTTTCGCTGCCGATACCTTCAAGCAATGGATAGAGCGCGCCGTTGTGCCGATCAAAAAGATGGCACTTGATTCGCCATTTCCCGCGCATTCCCTTCAGGTGTAAATGATACTGCTGGCGAAAGCGCTGGATGAAGGCTTCTTCACTGGAAAGGAGCGGATTAAAAACCACCACATTGCGCAGCAGCAGCTGGTAACCATTGTGATGGCGCGTGAGCAGAACACGCCCGTCGTTTACCAGCACCTCGCCCCGCAGGCGTTGCCAGAGCCAGAGTACCCAATAAACAGGACGCGGCAGACCATGGTTATACTGTAGCGCAAGGCTTGATGTATCAATAGTGTCGTTCGCGCGGGCTTCGCCCTGAAGACCCGAATCTAGCCAGAATCCCGCCAGCCAGACCTGCTCCGAAAGTCCGATCAGGTTCTGCATCAGCAACGCCCCCCGAAAAAACCAGCCGTTTGTTGCCCGCGTACTGCCGGTGAGAGTATTCCAGGAGAGAAGCCAGACCGGAAGCGAACATTTGCGCAGGCGAAGGGCGGCGAGGATCTGGCGGATCTTCAGTATCGGGTAATTTTCCGTAGAGGAGAGATCGGTTGGCTCAACCTGCGCCGGATCGAGAAGTTCATTGGCATCGGCCGAACAGGCAAGAAAATCGGCCTGCATCAGAATGGCTGAGCTGAACAGGGTATCGTCGCCCACGCCCGCGTTGACGGGTGAAAAACGGTGCCATAAACCAAACTTTGCCTGTGGCAGCCAGGTTCGTATTACCTTTTGCTGCGCCAGCCAGACCTGTTCCCGGGCCTCCTCACTCGCCTGGGCTGACCAGTGCATCACAAAGTGCCAGCCCGCGGTGACCTCTGGCGAAAAATGATTAACTGACCGGTGTAAAAAGCGGGTAAGAAGATCGCGACGGGTCGTTACGCCGGTGTGGAGCAGTACCGTCCACTGTTTTTTTGCCAGCCAGGTGAAGATCTGATGCAGATTGTACCAGCAGGCGTAGCCCGCCCGCTGCGCGTCATCCCACCCGGCGGCAAACAGACGGCTGCTCAGAAAAGGCTCGGCGATATCAATGCCCTCAATGGTCAGGGTCTCACCGATGGCCTCCAGATTATGACGAACGTCCTCACGCAGCAAATCGTCGAGCTCGCGCAGGGTAATAACCACCCGCATACGGCGCAGCGAGGCGGAGAGAGGGTTAAGCAGCTCCAGATCCAGACTCTGCTCCTGCTGCGGGTGAACGATGAGCGGCGAGGCTCCCCAGCCGCGCGCCTCCGGTTCATTGAGCAGGCTGAACAGCTTGTCCACGGGAACCGGATGGTGCTGCTCACGCCTGTCCGTACGAACGCGTGCGGCCTCCGGGTGCTGGCGTCGGGCCTTACGAAACTCACCCGGGGACATATTGTAAGCATGCCGAAACCGATCGCTCATCATGCGCGTGCTGGCGAACCCCTGCTCAAGCGCAATCTGGTGCAGCGGCCGATTGGTCAGGCGCAGAGCATCAGCCGCCTTTTCCAGCCGCAGGGCGGTGATGTACTGCATGAAACTGCTCCCCACCTCCTTTCGAAAGAGACGAGAAAGCCAGGCTTCAGAGACATATTCACTCGCGGCGATTTCCGCAAGCGTAATGCGGCGGGTATAACTGGCATTGATTCGCTCTATCACCCGGGCGATGCGTTTACTGTGCGCAGAGGAAAGTTCACGGGGCAGCATACGGGCGGGCTGCTGAAAGCGGCTGGTCAGCAACAGCAATATCTCGCTCAGCCAGCGGTACGCCTCCAGCCGGTAGCGGTGCGGATCGTTGATGAGCGTGACGACCAAGAGCTGGCGCAACAGATCGCGAAGCGCATCGCACTGCGGCCAGACGCCTCCGGCTTCTGCCGGTACGGCATAATCATGGGCAAAAAAATCCTTGCAGAGCTGGACGACCCAGCGCCCGGCAAGGGTCACGCGCAGGGTGACGTTGGCCGTTTCACTCGTGAACTGCCATCGCCGATGACGGTTGATGATGGCAAGTGTATTGGCCTCCAGGATCTCACGCCCCACATCGGTGCTCAGCTCTGCCCGCCCTTCCAGCACCCAAAGCAACGTCAGCGTATCGCCTTCATCCTCCACGCACTGGCGAATGTCCTGAATCTCTACCCGGAATTCATCTCCCCGCTGCTCCATCCTCTTCCTCACCAAAGACAAATAATGACCTGCTCTTTTTTGTCATAACTGAATTGTATGAAAAACAATCAAAACAAAACCGTCGATTTACAACAAAAAAGGGCATTTTCAGGCGGTACGATCGTCATAGACTCGAAATTATCACCGTTTGGCATAAAAGGGATAACATAAATGACACATCCAATCATCGAAGCCCTGCGCGGCAATGAAGCTCAGTTCACTGAACTACGCCGCTATTTTCATCAGCATCCTGAAATTGGTTTTGAAGAGCACAACACCAGCGATCGCGTGGCGGCGCTGCTCCAGGAATGGGGTTATAAGGTCCATCGAGGTCTGGCCAAAACCGGCGTGGTCGGCACGCTGAAGGTGGGTAACGGGCATAAACGCCTGGGCCTGCGCGCCGATATGGACGCACTGCCAATGCAGGAAAACAGCGGCAAGGCGTGGGGCAGCACCGTTGAAGGTAAATTCCACGGCTGCGGTCATGACGGCCACACCACTACGCTCCTGTATGCAGCGGAGTACCTGGCGCGCACCCGCAATTTTAACGGCACGCTGCACCTTATTTTTCAGCCGGCGGAAGAGCTTCTGTATGGCGGACGCGTCATGCTGGAGGATGGCTTGTTTGACCTGTTCCCCTGCGACCATATTTTTGGCCTGCACAATATGCCGTCACAGCCCGTCGGAAAAATTGGTCTGCGCGATGGCGCCATGATGGCCTCTTCCGACACCCTACATATTGAGGTTAACGGCGTGGGTGGTCACGGCGCGGTGCCAGAACATACCGTTGATGCCACTTTGGTTGCCTGCCATATCACTATCGCTTTGCAGTCGATTGTTTCGCGCAACATCACCCCCTTCCAGCCTGCCGTCGTTACCGTAGGCAGCATTCAGGCCGGGCACGCGCCCAACATTATCAACGACAAGGTATTGATGAAACTGACCGTGCGCACACTGGATGAACGCGTGCGGCAAACCGTGCTACAGCGCATCCACGATATTGCCGTTGCGCAGGCAGAAAGCTTCAATGCTACGGCCACCATCCGTCACATTAACGGCAGCCCGTTGCTGAAAAACAATCCGCAAGCCAACGAGATGGTGCGCAGCGTCGCCACCGATCTGTTCGGTCAGGATTCCGTCGCGGAGGTGAATGCGTTTATGGGCAGCGAGGACTTTGCATTCATGCTCGAGAAAAATCCCAATGGGTGCTATTTCACGCTTGGCGCCGGGGATGAGCCTGATCGCTGCATGGTGCATAACCCGGGCTACGACTTTAACGATAACATTCTCCTCACCGGCGCGGCGCTGTGGGCCGCACTGACCGAACACTATCTGCGCTGATTCGCACCTTCCCGGGAGGGCACATTATGAGTACCGTTTCCCTGACAGGCACCTCCGCCTACGCCGGTAACGATCGGCTGCTGGCCGGTATCGTCATGAGCGTTCTGACATTCTGGCTCTTTGCCCAGTCAGTTATCAACGTTGTTCCGGCCATGCAGAATAGCCTCGATATTGCCCTCGAAACCCTCACGCTCGCCGTCAGCCTGAGCGCGTTGTTCAGCGGCTGCTTCGTCGTTGCCTGCGGTGGGTTTGCCGATAAGTTTGGGCGCGTGCGCCTGACCATGACGGGCCTGTTCCTGAGCATTATCGGGAGCGGTCTGCTGTTCATTTCATGGGAGCCCGTCCTGTTTCTGTTGGGAAGAGCGATACAGGGGCTGTCAGCGGCCTGCATCATGCCCGCCACGCTGGCGCTGATTAAGACCTGGTATGACGGTAAAGCACGCCAGCGCGCCATCAGCTTTTGGGTTATCGGCTCCTGGGGCGGCAGTGGCCTGAGCTCGTTTGTGGGGGGTGCCATCGCCACCACGCTGGGCTGGCGCTGGATTTTTATTTTCTCCATGGTGGTGGCTCTGGCCGCGCTATTGCTTATCCGCGCCACCCCGGAAAGCCGCAGCCCTGATGCGTGTCGACACAAGCTGGATATCAGCGGCCTGGTGAGTTTTGTTCTTATGCTGGTGCTCTTTAATCTGTTTATCAGCAAAGGACACGGCTGGGGCTGGAGCAGCGGTGTATCGCTTATGGTGCTGTCTGGCGCAGTGATTGCACTGATGTGCTTTGTCATTACCGGACGACGGAAAGGCGATGCGGCGTTGATTGACTTTGCCCTGTTTAAAAACCGGGCCTACAGCGCCTCGGTATGCTCAAACTTCCTGCTCAACGGCTGCATTGGCACCATGATGATCGCCAGCATCTGGTTACAGCAAGGGCATCATCTGTCACCGCTACAGACAGGCATGATGACGCTGGGGTATCTGGTCACCGTACTGGCGATGATCCGGGTGGGTGAAAAACTGCTTCAGCGCTACGGCGCGAGGCTGCCGATGATGACCGGCCCGCTGCTGACCGCAACGGGTATCACGTTAATTTCATGCACCTTTTTAAGCAAAGAGGTCTATATCGTCACCGTTTTTCTGAGCAACATTTTATTCGGGCTGGGGCTAGGATGTTACGCCACACCCTCAACGGACACGGCGGTGATGAATGCGCCTGAAAATAAGGTGGGCGTGGCTTCAGGGATCTATAAGATGGGCAGCTCTCTGGGCGGAGCTATGGGTATCGCGGTCACCGCATCGCTGTACGCCCTGTGGCTGCCGATGGGAGCGGCCAGCGCCGCGCAGTATGCCTTACTTTTCAACAGTGCGATTTGCCTTGGGTCGGCCGTCGTGACCTGGGCATTACTGCCAACGTCAAAAGCCCCGCGTTAAGCGGGGCCACGGAAAAATCAGGCAATGTTCAGATATTTGTGCGTCTGCATCGACAGCCGCCAGTTGCGGGCGATACAGGTTTCAATGCACAGACGGGTCGCATCGTCTTTCTGGCTGATGGGCTGAAGCGCAATCACGCGCTGCTTTTCGTCCGTCAGCGTTGCCAGCAGTTCATCCAGCGCCTCGATGTCGCGCACGCGCCCTACCGGGTGCTTAATTTCATCCGCGCGCTCAAGCGCCTGCGACAGCACGTCGTAACCGCCGCGCATATTCACCTTCGGTGAAACCGTTACCCACGTTGAGTGGGAGCAGCGCACTTCATGGGTGCCGCTGGTTTCGATCTGGCAGCTATAGCCGTTCTTTTCGAGCAGCTCGGTGAGCGGCATCAGATCGTGAATGCAGGGTTCTCCGCCGGTGATGACGACGTGGCGCGCCGTCCAGCCCTGACGACCAATAATGGCCAGCAGATCTTCCGCACTGCCCGCCCCCCATTTATCGCTCTCTTTGGTTTTCGCCAGAATGCTGAACAGCGACACTTCCCGATCTGCGAGCTTATCCCACGTATGTTTGGTATCACACCAGGCGCAGCCAACCGGGCATCCCTGTAAACGAATAAAAATAGCGGGAACGCCGGTAAAGTAACCCTCGCCTTGCAGGGTCTGGAACATCTCGTTAATCGGGTACTGCATAATCTTCTCAGTTAAGGGGATAAACGATAAGTATCGCAGATCCCCGCCGGATGATCATGCTCCATCGGTGCTTTGCGCGCCTATCGCTGCCATAAAACGCCCGGTGATTTGCTGTGGCCGGGTGATTGCGCCCCCGACAACCACCATATGCGCCCCCAGCGCCAGACATTTTGCCGCACGCTCGGGGGTGTCCACGTTGCCCTCCGCAATCACCGGAACCGTAACGGCAGCCAGCACCGCTTTCAGAAACGCGCAGTCATTTTCCGGAAGCGAATGGCCCGCCGTTTCCGCCGTGTAGCCGTAGAGCGTGGTTCCGATGCAGTCAAAACCAAGCGCCTGCGCGGTCACGGCCTCCTGCACGGTGGAAATATCAGCCATCAGCAGCAGCGAGGGATAACGGGCGCGGATCTGCCCGATCAGCGTCTCCAGAGTCTCCCCGCCGGGACGCTTACGGGCGGTCGCGTCCAGCGCGATGATGTCCGGCGCGACCGCCATTAGCTCATCCACCTCTTTCATCGTCGCGGTGATAAACACCTCGCTATCGGGATAGTCCCGCTTGATGATGCCGATAACCGGCAGCGAAACCAGCCCTTTGATCGCCTCAATGTCCACCACGCTGTTGGCGCGGATCGCAGCGGCCCCGCCCTGCGCCGCCGCCAGCGCCATTCGCGACATAATAAACGGGCTGTGTAAGGGTTCGTTTTCCAGCGCCTGACAGGAGACAACCAGCTTCCCCTTCAGGGTATCCAGTACAGTTTTCATTACGATAACATCTCTTCCACTTCGTTCCTGATGATGGTGACGTGCGGGCCATAGATGACCTGAACGCCGTTACCTCGTACGATGACGCCGCGCGCGCCGGTCGCTTTCAGGGCCGCTTCATTCACCCTGCTGCCCTCTTTTACCGTGACGCGAAGGCGCGTGGCGCAACAGTCAACGTCCTCGAGATTGTCTTTGCCGCCCAGCCCGGCGATCACCGCTGCGGCGCGCTCGCTTTGCGGTAAGGCTTCGGCATCGGCCACCGCTTCCCTTTCACGGCCCGGCGTGGCGAAATCAAAGCGGTTAATCAGATAGCGGAAGGTAACGTAGTAGAGGAAGAACCACGGCACACCCACCAGCGGGACGAACATCCAGTTGGTTTTCGCCTCCCCCTGCAAGATGCCAAACAGCACAAAGTCAATAAAGCCGCCAGAGAAGGTTTGCCCGATGGTGATATGCAGCATGTGCGCGAGCATAAACGCCAGCCCGTCAAACAGCGCATGAATGACGTACAGCACCGGCGCAATAAACAGGAATGAGAACTCGATGGGCTCGGTAATGCCCGTCAGGAAAGAGGTTAACGCCGCTGACAGCAGCAGCCCGGCTACGCGCTTTTTGTTCTCGGGTTTAGCCGTGTGGTACATCGCCAGACAGGCGCCGAGCAGGCCAAACATCATCGTGATAAAGCGCCCGGACATGAAGCGCGACGTGCCCTCATAGAAATGCTGGGTGTTCGGGTCGGCGAGCTGAGCGAAGAAAATCCGCTGCGTCCCCTCAACCAGGTGTCCGTTAACGATTTCACTGCCGCCGAGCGCGGTGGTCCAGAACGGCAGATAAAAGATGTGGTGCAGACCAAACGGGCCAAGCATGCGCAGGATAAAACCGTACAGCAGGGTGCCCAGATAGCCAGTGGCGTCCACCAAACCGCCGAGGCCAAAGATCAGCTTCTGGAAGTGCGGCCAGACAACGGTCATGAGCGCCCCGACGAGTATCGCCGCCAGCGAGCTGATAATCGGAACAAAGCGCGAGCCGCCAAAGAAGCCCAGGAACTGCGGAAGCGCGATTTTGTTAAACCGATGGTGCAGCGCGCAGGTCACCAGACCAATAACCACGCCGCCAAACACGCCGGTTTCCAGCGTCTGAATGCCCAGCGTCATACCCTGCCCTGCGGCACCCGGATTTTCAAGGGCCAGCTTTCCGGTCAGGATCAGCAGGGCGTTGATGGTGGCGTTCATCACCAGATACGCGAGCAGGGCCGCCAGCCCCGCCGTGCCTTTATCGTTTTTCGCTAACCCAACGGCAACCCCAACGGCGAACAGCACGGACAGGTTCGCAAACACAATCGAACCCGCACTGCTCATGATGGTGAAGATGGCCTGTAGCCAGCCCACGTTTAAAAATGGGTAGGCCGTGAGGGTATTGGGGTTCGACAGCGCACCGCCGATCCCCAGTAATAGCCCCGCCGCCGGCAAAACGGCGATGGGCAGCATAAACGATTTGCCGAAGCGCTGCGCTTTTTCAAACCATCCGCCGGAAGAAGCGCCACTGAACATGTGCATCATTTTTTTCATCCCCTGGTGTAATGATGAAAATTTTTATCACAATAAAAATTAAAAGTGAAAATTATCATCACGAATCCAGGAGGCGGATCATACTTTTTCGAAATCGCTGGCATCTCTCCCCCGCTTTCCGCCACACTAGTCGACAGAGAAACGCATTAAGGATCTAGCATGTCAGACCATGAAAACCTGCTGCTGAAGTTACGCCAGGAGGCTTCCGGGTACAGCCCGACGCAACAAAAGCTGGGGGAGTTTGTTCTCAACGATCCTGCGCGGGTGCTGTATTTGACGATCACCGAGCTGGCGCGCGAAAGTCACACCAGCGAGGCCAGCGTGACGCGCCTGTGCCGGACGCTGGGCTGTAAGGGATATAACGAATTTAAAATGGCGCTGGCGCTGGATATTCAGCAGGGCCAGCCCGCACGTCAGGCCGGGGATGAAATCGATAACGTCGTGGATGAATCCGTGCAGGCCCTACAGGATACCGCCAGGCTCCTCGACAGAGCGCTGCTGGAAAAGGCCGCGCAGGCGCTGCATCAGGCGCGGTCGGTGCAGATTTACGGGGTGGCCGCCAGCGCGATCCTCGGGGAATATCTGCATTACAAGCTCCTGCGGCTGGGCAAACCCGCGCAGCTGTTTAGCGATATGCATCGCGCGGCCATGAATGCGGCAACGCTGTCTGACGAGACGCTGGTGGTCGCTATCTCAAGTTCGGGATCGACCCGCGATTTACTCCACGTCGTGAAGCTAGCCCGCAAGCGCGGCGTGCAGGTGCTGGCGCTCAGCAATACGCCACGCAGCCCGCTGGCGTCCCTCAGCGATATGCAGCTGGTTGCGGCAAAGCCCGAGGGGCCGCTGAGCGCGGGTGCGCTGAATGCCAAAGTTGGCGTCATGCTGCTTATCGAGCTGCTTACCACTTCCCTTATCGCCATTGATGGCCGTTACGGCGAGGTGAGTCAGCAAACGGCCAGCGCAACGCTGCCGCTTCTGTTATAGAAAACAAAAAACCCGCCGAAGCGGGTTTTTTATTGAAATGAAAGCTCAGGCTTATGCCTGACCTTTGATCTCTTTACGGCCGTTGTATGGTGCTTTTTCGCCCAGCGCTTCTTCGATACGAATCAGCTGGTTGTATTTAGCAACACGGTCAGAACGGCTCATAGAACCGGTTTTGATCTGGCCAGCAGCGGTACCCACAGCCAGGTCGGCAATGGTCGCGTCTTCAGTTTCGCCAGAACGGTGAGAGATAACAGCGGTGTAGCCAGCATCTTTCGCCATTTTGATCGCAGCCAGCGTTTCGGTCAGAGAACCGATCTGGTTGAATTTGATCAGGATGGAGTTAACGATGCCTTTCTCGATGCCTTCTTTCAGGATCTTGGTATTGGTTACGAACAGATCGTCACCAACCAGCTGGATTTTGTCGCCCAGTACTTTGGTCTGGTATGCGAAACCATCCCAGTCAGACTCGTCCAGACCGTCTTCGATAGACACGATTGGGTACTGTTTGGTCAGGTCTTCCAGGAAGTGAGTGAACTCTTCGGAGGTGAACGCTTTGTTGCCTTCGCCAGCCAGAACGTATTTACCGTCTTTGTAGAATTCAGATGCTGCACAGTCCATCGCCAGGGTGATGTCTTTGCCCAGCTCGTAGCCTGCTGCTTTAACCGCTTCAGCGATAACAGCCAGCGCTTCTGCGTTAGAACCCAGGTTTGGCGCGTAGCCACCTTCGTCACCAACAGCAGTGTTCATACCTTTAGCTTTCAGAACTTTAGCCAGGTTGTGGAACACTTCAGAACCCATACGAACCGCTTCTTTCAGGGTTTTCGCGCCAACTGGCTGAATCATGAATTCCTGAATATCAACGTTGTTGTCTGCGTGCTCACCACCGTTGATGATGTTCATCATTGGTACAGGCATGGAGTATTTGCCTGGGGTGCCGTTCAGTTCAGCGATGTGCTCGAACAGTGGCATACCTTTAGCAGCCGCGGCTGCTTTGGCGTTCGCCAGGGAAACCGCCAGGATTGCGTTCGCACCGAAGTTAGATTTGTTTTCAGTACCGTCCAGATCGATCATGATCTTATCGATGCCAGCCTGATCTTTGGCATCTTTGCCAATGATAGCCTGAGCAATAGGACCGTTAACAGCGCCAACCGCTTTCAGTACGCCTTTGCCCATGAAACGGGATTTGTCGCCATCACGCAGTTCCAGCGCTTCGCGGGAACCTGTAGAAGCACCTGATGGAGCTGCTGCCATACCGACGAAACCACCTTCCAGATGAACTTCGGCTTCAACGGTCGGGTTACCACGGGAGTCGATGATTTCACGACCGATGACTTTAACGATTTTGGACATTAGATTTTCCTCAGTACAAGTTAAACTAAAACTCCAGACAAACAACGCGTACCAGGGGTACGCGTTGCCGTTCTAACTTTTTTTACTTCGCCTGACGCTTCTGGTACTCGCTGGCGGCTTTCACGAAGCCGGCAAACAGCGGATGTCCGTCACGCGGCGTTGAAGTAAATTCCGGGTGGAACTGGCAAGCAACGAACCACGGATGGTTAGGCACTTCGATGATCTCGACTAACTGATCGTCCCCGGAGCGGCCCGCAACACGCAGGCCCGCAGCTTCAATTTGTTTCAACAACATGTTGTTGACTTCATAGCGGTGACGATGGCGCTCGGTGATGACCGGCTCGCCGTAAAGCTGGCGAACTACGCTATCGTCGGACAGCTGGCAGGCCTGTGCGCCAAGACGCATGGTGCCACCCAGATCGCTCTTCTCGGTACGGACTTCGACGTTACCGTCTTCGTCGCGCCATTCCGTAATCAGCGCCACGACAGGGTACTTACAGTCTGGCACAAATTCCGTAGAGTTCGCGTTTTCCATTCCCGCTACGTTGCGCGCAAATTCGATCAGCGCAACCTGCATACCCAGGCAGATGCCGAGGTATGGAATATTGTTTTCACGCGCATAGCGTGCAGTGGCGATCTTGCCTTCAACACCACGGTAGCCGAAGCCGCCAGGGATGAGGATAGCGTCCAGATCTTTCAGAATTTCGACGCCGCGCGTTTCAACATCCTGCGAATCAATCAGCTTGATGTTCACGGAGACGCGATTCTTCAGACCACCGTGCTTCAGCGCTTCGATAACTGACTTATAGGCGTCCGGCAGTTCAATGTACTTACCGACCATACCGATAGTCACTTCGCCGCCCGGATTGGCTTCTTCGTAAATCACCTGCTCCCATTCAGACAGGTTAGCTTCCGGACAGTTCAAGCTGAATCGTTTACAAATATAATCGTCCAGACCCTGAGATTTCAACAGGCCCGGGATTTTATAAATGGAATCGACGTCTTTCATTGAAATAACGGCTTTTTCAGGCACGTTACAGAACAATGCAATTTTCGCACGTTCGTTCGCCGGAATCGCGCGATCGGAGCGGCAAACCAGGATGTCTGGCTGAATACCGATAGAGAGCAGCTCTTTAACGGAGTGCTGAGTCGGTTTGGTTTTCACTTCACCCGCGGCTGCCATGTATGGCACCAGCGTCAGGTGCATGAACAGCGCGTGTTCGCGCCCAATATCTACCGCCAGCTGACGAATCGCTTCGAGGAACGGCAGGGATTCGATATCCCCTACGGTACCGCCGATTTCAACCAGCACAACGTCGTGCCCTTCGCCACCGGCAAGGACGCGTTCTTTGATAGCGTTAGTGATGTGTGGGATAACCTGCACGGTTGCGCCCAGGTAGTCGCCACGGCGCTCTTTACGCAGCACGTCAGAGTAGATACGGCCAGTCGTAAAGTTGTTACGACGGGTCATTTTGGTACGGATGAAACGCTCGTAGTGGCCAAGATCCAGATCGGTTTCAGCGCCGTCTTCAGTAACGAACACTTCCCCGTGTTGGGTTGGGCTCATGGTGCCAGGATCGACGTTGATGTACGGATCCAGTTTCATCATGGTCACATTAAGGCCACGGGCTTCAAGAATGGCTGCGAGGGAGGCTGCGGCAATGCCTTTACCCAGAGAGGATACGACCCCGCCGGTCACAAAAATATAGTTCGTTGTCATGCTGAACCTGAGAAGTTAGGGTGAAACGATGGAATAACCAGGACGGGAAAGTAGTATACCCGAACACGACGAGCGCCACAAACTTTCATTCTCCGTCTCCTTCCCAGGCCATGACAAACATAAGGAGTGAGAAAATAGCCCCTTTTGGGTAAATGTTTTTGACGCAAATCAAGCGCTTGTCATTTAAAAAATCACACAAATTGCGCTTGATCGCAAAATTTCGTTAGAGATCATGTTCCTGGCGTTTTACTTCCTGCCAGACTTCTTCCATCGCCTCGAGGTCAATGCCGCTCATTTCCAGGCCGCGCGAGGCCACAATCCTCTCCACTTCGCGAAAGCGTCGTTCGAATTTAATGTTCGCTTTTTGCAGCGCCGTTTCCGCTTTTACGCCGAGGTGGCGCGAAAGATTGACGGTCGCAAACAGCAGATCGCCCATCTCCTCTTCCAGCTTTGCTTCATCCACAACGGCCTGCTGCGCTTCGTGCATCACTTCGTCGATCTCTTCGTGCACTTTTTCCAGCACCGGGCCAAGAGAGTGCCAGTCAAATCCTACCGCCGAGCAGCGCTTTTGAATTTTGTGGGCGCGCATCAGCGCGGGCAGGCTCAGGGGAATGTCGTCCAGCGCCGAGTGCTGAGATTTTTCAGCGCGTTCGGCGCTTTTAATCTGCTCCCAGCGCGCCAGCACTTCCGCACTGTTGCCTGCGGTGGCGTCGCCAAAGATATGCGGATGACGACGCTCCAGCTTGTCGCTGATAGCGGCGCAGATATCGTCAAAGTTAAAGCGCCCCTCTTCCTGCGCCATCTGGGCGTAGAACACCACCTGGAACAGCAGGTCGCCCAGCTCGCCGCGCAGGTCGTCGAAATCTTCGCGCGAAATCGCGTCCAGTACCTCGTAAGTCTCTTCCAGCGTGTAAGGCGCGATGGTGGCGAAAGTCTGCTCTTTGTCCCACGGGCAGCCGTTTTCCGGGTCGCGAAGACGCTTCATGATGCCGAGCAGGCGGTCGATTTGAGTCATAGTTCTGTCCTGATGTCAAAATGCCGGGTGGCGGCGTTGCCTTACCCGGCCTACAGAAAAGGATGGTTAGCCACCGTGCAGACGACGCGCGTCAATCACATCCGGCACCTGGTTCAG
Organism: Enterobacter cloacae complex sp. P24RS; assembly: GCF_014982165.1. NCBI lineage: Bacteria > Pseudomonadati > Pseudomonadota > Gammaproteobacteria > Enterobacterales > Enterobacteriaceae > Enterobacter > Enterobacter cloacae complex sp. P24RS. The sequence goes on along the minus strand of NZ_JADCKU010000009.1, from coordinate 28,376 downwards.
TTTGCCGAGCACGCGGCCCAGCACCTGGAGGTTATAGATTTCGATGGTCATATCGATAGTGGCAAGCTGCTCGCGGGTATCGCTGCGGCTGGCAACACCCAGCACGTTGACCTTCTCGTTAGCGAGAATAGTGGTGATGTCGCGCAGCAGGCCGCTGCGGTCGTTGGCGGTAACGCGCACCACCAGCGAGTAGCCAGCCGAGTAGCTTTCTCCCCAGACGGCTTCCACGATACGTTCCGGCGCATGCGATTGCAGCTCTGCAAGCTGGTCACAGTCGGAGCGGTGAATCGAGATCCCGCGCCCCTGCGTGATGAAGCCGACAATATCGTCCCCCGGGATCGGCTGGCAGCAGCGGGCAATATGGTGCATCAGGTTACCCACCCCTTCGACCACCACGCGGCCATTATCCTTGCTGCGCTGCTGCGGAGCGTAGGTTTTCTGCTGGAGCTGCTTCAGCGCTGCGGCATCCTGCTCTGCCGCGCTTGGCTTGTTGAACTGCGCTTGCAGGAAGTTCACCATCTGGTTCAGGCGAATATCACCGCCGCCAATGGCCGCCAGCAGCTCGTCCAGCTCGTTGAAGTTGTAGCGCGGCAGCAGGAATTTCTCCGCCTCTTTCAGGCTTATCCCGATATGCTCCAGCTCGTCGTCAAGGATCTGGCGACCGGCAAGGATATTCTTGTCCCGATCCTGCTTGCGGAACCAGGCGTGAATTTTAGAGCGCCCGCGGCTGGTGGTAACGTAACCGAGGTTCGGATTAAGCCAGTCGCGGCTTGGGTTTGGCTGCTTCTGGGTGATGATTTCAATCTGGTCACCCATCTGTAGCTGGTAGGTAAACGGTACGATGCGCCCGCCGATCTTCGCCCCGATGCAACGGTGCCCCACGTCGCTGTGAATGTGGTAGGCGAAATCGAGCGGCGTGGAGCCTGCCGGTAAATCCACCACATCTCCTTTCGGGGTAAAGACGTAGACGCGATCGTCAAAGACCTGGCTGCGCACTTCATCGAGCATTTCGCCAGAGTCGGCCATCTCTTCCTGCCACGCAATCAGCTTACGCAGCCAGGCGATACGATCCTCGTGACCGGAGCGACCGCCGCCGGAGGTGCCCTCTTTGTATTTCCAGTGCGCCGCCACGCCCAGCTCGGCGTCTTCGTGCATCTGTTTGGTACGGATCTGAATTTCCACCGTTTTGCCGCCAGGGCCGAGCACCACGGTGTGGATGGACTGATAGCCATTCGGTTTCGGGTTCGCGACATAGTCGTCGAACTCGTCCGGCAGATGACGGAAATGGGTGTGCACGATCCCCAGCGCGGCGTAGCAGTCCTGCAAACGTTCCGCCACGATACGTACGGCGCGCACGTCGAACAGCTCGTCAAAGGCGAGGTGTTTCTTCTGCATTTTGCGCCAGATGCTGTAGATGTGCTTCGGACGCCCGTAGACCTCGGCGCGCACATTCTCCTCTTTCATCGACTGGCGCAGCCCGCTGACAAATTCATCGATATAGTGCTCGCGGTCGATGCGGCGTTCGTGCAGCAGTTTTGCTATGCGTTTGTATTCCGCCGGATGCAGGTAGCGGAAGCAGTAATCTTCCAGCTCCCACTTCAGTTGCCCGATTCCCAGACGGTTCGCGAGCGGCGCATAGATATTCGTACACTCTTTGGCGGCCAGAACGCGCTCGTCTTCCGGCGCATCCTTCACTTCGCGCAGATGGGCTACCCGTTCTGCCAGCTTGATCACCACGCAGCGGAAATCATCCACCATCGCCAGCAGCATCCGGCGGACGTTATCCACCTGCTCGGAAGAGACAGAATCCGTTTGCGCGGCCTTCAGTTGACGGATGGCGGCCATATCGCGCACGCCGTGGATGAGCGCCACGACGGACTGGCCGACGCTTTCACGCAGCACGTCTTCCGTCACCACGTTCGCATCCGCCAGGGGGAACAGCAGTGCGGCCTGTAGCGTTTCGATATCCATGTTCAGCATGGACAGAATTTCGACCATCTCCACGCCGCGCCACAACAGGAGTTCAGCGTCCGGATGCCCCTGCGTTGTGCGTAAACAATAGGCCCAGGTTTCGGTTAAGCGTTCACACGACTGCTGGCTGGAAATCCCCAGACTTGCGATCCATTTTTGAGGGTCAAACTCACCAGCTTTATTTAAATGTGCACTTCTTACCGCAACCATCGTCCTCTCCTTTAGGGACAAGGGCCTGTCGAAGTCGACAAGCCAAACTCATTAGATGTGCTCGAACAACACCATCGATTCCAGATGTCCAGTGTGCGGGAACATGTCCAGCATTGCCAGACGCCGAATCTGGTAACCCCCGCTCAATAATGCTTCACTGTCACGGGCGAGCGTCGCCGGATTACAGGAAACATAGACCACGCGTTCAGGCGCGAGTTTAATTATATGTTGCATCACGCCCGGCGCACCCGCGCGCGCCGGATCGAGCAGGATCTTATCAAAGCCCTGCTTAGCCCACGGTTGCCGCGTGACATCATCCTCAAGATTTTGATGAAAGAATGTCACATTTTGCAAGCCGTTCTGCCGGGCGTTCTCCTGGCCTTTCGCCACCAGCGCCTCAACGCCCTCCACGCCGACCACGCTTGCTGCTTTGCGGGCCAGCGGCAGGGTAAAGTTCCCCATACCGCAGAACAGATCGAGCACCCGATCGGTGGGCTGGACGTCAAGCCATGCCAGCGCATTCGCCACCATCTGCTGGTTTACGCCGTCGTTGACCTGGATAAAATCCCGTGGGCTGAACGTTAAGCGTAGTCCGTCTGACGCATACCAGGGCGCTTCTCCGCTGACCTGCTCAAGTATCTCGCTTTGCGGCGCAAGGAAAAGCGCAAGCTCATGAGAATGCGAAAAGCGTTCCAGTTTTTCGCGATCTTCCGGTGAGAGCGGTGCGGTGTGGCGCAACACCATCAGCGGGCCGCTGTTGGCCAGCACCAGTTCGACATGCCCCAGCGAACGCACCCCGTCCAGCGATGCAAGACAGTGGTGCACAGCCGGGAGCAGCGCCTCAATTTGGGGCACCAAAACAGGGCACTGCGTGATGGAGACGATATCGCTGGAGCCAGCCTTGCGAAAACCCATCTCCAGCCGTTCGGTTTTTGGCTGATAGCTGAGGCTCAGGCGAGCGCGGCGACGGTAGCCCCACGGCTGGTCAGCCACAATGTCACTGACGTCATGTTTTAGCAGGCGGGCCAGCGCGCTGCTTTTACTTTTTTGCTGTAATTCTGTGCTGGCATGCTGTTGCTGACAGCCACCGCAGACGCCAAAATGGAGGCAGCGAGGCGTGACGCGTTCCGGGCTATCGTTAAGACGGCGCTTAACCTGGCCGCGTGCATACTGGCGTTTGTCTTCCGTCAGCGTAATGTCTGCGCGCTCTCCGGGCAGCAAACCGGTGATAAACAGCGTCTTGCCGTTATGACGCGCCACCCCCTGACCGAAAGGATCGAGGTCCGTGGCTTCAACAGTTATGATCTGACGCGTCGTCACGCGTCGTTTTGCAGAGTAGAATTGCGCCATCGCCGAGATTGTTCTCAAATAAACATAATTAGCCTGATTGTCCCATAACGGAACTCCATGACCAACTACAGCCTGCGCGCACGCATGATGATTTTGATCCTCGCTCCTACCGTTCTCATCGGTTTGCTGCTGAGCATTTTCTTTGTGGTGCATCGCTATAACGATTTGCAGAGGCAGCTTGAAGATGCCGGGGCCAGCATTATCGAACCCCTGGCCGTCTCCAGCGAGTACGGCATGAACCTGCAAAACCGCGAATCCATTGGTCAGTTAATTAGCGTGCTGCACCGCCGACATTCAGAGATCGTGCGCGCCATTTCCGTTTACGACGAACATAACCGCCTGTTCGTTACCTCGAATTTTCATCTGGATCCCACGTCGCTGAAAATCCCGGAAGGTACGCCCTTCCCGCGTCATCTCACGGTTCTGCGGCGCGGCGATATTATGATCCTGCGCACGCCGATTATCTCGGAAAGCTATTCACCCGATGAATCAGCCCAGTCGGATGCGAAGTCCAGCAATAATATGCTGGGATACGTGGCGCTGGAGCTGGATCTCAAGTCGGTGCGGCTCCAGCAGTACAAAGAAATATTCATTTCCGGCGTGATGATGCTGTTCTGTATCGGCATTGCGCTAATCTTCGGCTGGCGACTGATGCGCGACGTCACGGGGCCTATTCGCAACATGGTGAATACCGTTGACCGGATCCGTCGGGGTCAGCTCGACAGCCGCGTGGAAGGCTTTATGCTCGGCGAGCTGGATATGCTAAAAAACGGCATCAACTCGATGGCGATGTCGCTGGCGGCCTATCACGAAGAGATGCAGCACAACGTTGATCAGGCAACCTCCGACCTGCGCGAAACGCTGGAGCAGATGGAGATCCAGAACGTGGAGCTGGATCTGGCGAAAAAACGCGCGCAGGAGGCGGCTCGTATTAAGTCTGAATTCCTGGCGAACATGTCGCACGAGCTGCGAACGCCGCTGAACGGGGTGATCGGCTTCACCCGCCTGACGCTCAAAAGCGAGCTGAATCCAACCCAGCGTGACCACCTGCATACCATTGAACGATCGGCCAACAACCTGCTGACCATCATTAACGACGTGCTGGACTTCTCGAAGCTGGAAGCGGGCAAGCTGATTCTGGAGAGTATTCCGTTCCCGCTGCGCAGCACCCTGGATGACGTGGTCACGCTGCTTGCCCACTCCTCGCATGATAAGGGGCTGGAGCTGACGCTCAATATTAAAAACGACGTGCCGGATAACGTCATTGGCGACCCGCTCCGCCTGCAACAGGTCATCACCAATCTGGTGGGCAACGCGATCAAATTCACCGAGAGCGGCAACATTGACATTCTGGTCGAAAAACGGGCGCTCAGTAATAACAAGGTCCAGATTGAGGTGCAGATCCGGGATACCGGCATCGGCATTCCGGAGCGCGATCAGTCGCGTCTGTTCCAGGCGTTCCGCCAGGCCGATGCGAGCATTTCCCGTCGTCACGGCGGAACGGGCCTGGGGCTGGTGATCACCCAAAAGCTGGTGAAAGAGATGGGAGGCGATATCTCCTTCCACAGCCAGCCTAACCGGGGCTCGACCTTCTGGTTCCATATCAATCTCGATCTTAATCCGAACGTGCAGACCGACGGTCCGGTCACCGACTGCCTGAAAGGGATGCGTCTGGCCTACGTGGAACCGAATGCCGCCGCGGCGCAGTGTACGCTGGATGTGTTAAGCACTACGCCGCTGGAGGTGGTTTACAGCCCGACCTTCTCCGCGCTCGCGAACGATCATTACGATATCCTTTTGATGGGTATTCCGGTGACGTTTACCGGAGAGCTCACCATGCAGCAGGAACGCCTGGCGAAGGCGGCCTCAATGACGGACTACCTGCTGCTGGCTCTGCCGTGCCACGCCCAGCTTAATGCTGAAGAACTGAAAAACGACGGGGCGGCGGCGTGTCTGCTGAAACCCCTCACCGCCACACGGCTGTTACCCGCGTTGACCGAATATTGCCGTCTGACGAATCAGCCCCTGCTGCTGGCGAACGACGAACGTAAGCTCCCGATGACGGTGATGGCTGTGGACGATAACCCGGCCAACCTGAAGCTGATTGGCGTGCTGCTTGAGGATCAGGTTCAGCACGTTGAGCTGTGTACCAGCGGCGCCGAAGCCGTAGAGCAGGCCAAACAGATGCAGTTTGACCTGATCCTGATGGACATTCAGATGCCGGGCATGGATGGCATCCGCGCCTGCGAGCTGATTCGCCAGCTTCCGCACCAGCAGCAGACGCCGGTGATTGCCGTGACGGCGCACGCGATGGCGGGACAAAAAGAGAAGCTGCTGGGTGCGGGCATGAACGATTATCTGGCGAAACCGATCGACGAAGAGAAGCTGCACAGCCTGCTGCTGCGCTACAAGCCGGGTCACATTGGCGGGACATACACCATTTCAGCTGAATCGCCGGAAATCAGCGTCAACCAGAATGCCACGTTTGACTGGCAACTGGCGCTGCGGCAGGCGGCGGGCAAAGCCGATCTGGCGCGCGATATGCTGCAAATGCTGGTGGACTTCCTGCCTGAGATTCGAAATAAGGTAGAAGAACAGCTGGTGGGTGAAAACCCTGAAGGGTTGCTGGAGGCTATCCATAAACTGCACGGCAGCTGCGGCTACAGCGGCGTGCCGCGGCTGAAAAATCTCTGCCAGCTGCTTGAACAGCAGCTCCGCGCGGGTACGCCGGAAACAGATCTTGAACCGGAATTTCTGGAGCTGCTGGACGAGATGGACAACGTGACGCGGGAAGCGATGAAGGTGTTGGGGAACTAAGACAATAGCCCGGTGGCGCTTCGCTTACCGGGCCTACAGGAGCACGATCGTTAACGGGAAATCCCCTGCCCCACCTTTATGACCGCCGCAATATTCCTTGCGGCCATCTGCACGTTCTGTTGCGCATTTTCCAGCGCGTCCTCCAGGGAACAGATGGTGTAAATCACGCTGAATACGGCATCCAGCCCATGCTCGTGCACCACGCCAACGTCCGCCGTCAGGCTGCCGGCAATGCCGATAACCGGTTTGTTGTAGCGTTTCGCGACTCTCGCTACGCCAACGGGCACTTTGCCGTGGATCGTCTGGCTGTCGATACGCCCTTCGCCCGTGATCACCAGATCGGCGTTCGCGACCTGTTCATCAAGATGCAGCGCATCGGTGACAATCTCAATGCCCTGACGAAGCTGCGCGCCGCAAAAAGCGTACAGCGCCGCCCCCATCCCACCAGCTGCACCGCCGCCCGCCAGGTTTAAAACGTCAATATCCAGATCCCGGGCGATGATTTTTGCGAAATGCGCAAGCGCGTCGTCCAGCGTCCTGACCATTTCCGGCGTCGCCCCTTTCTGCGGACCGAATACCGCAGACGCGCCAGCCTCGCCGATCAGAGGGTTGGTCACATCGCAGGCCACTTCGATTCGGCAGGATGCCAGCCGCTTGTCCAGCCCGCTGAGATCGATATGGGCAAGGCTAGCCAGTTCACCGCCGCCCGGGCCAACGTGCTGCGCTTTAGCATCCAGCAGTTTTACCCCCAGCGCCTGCACCATGCCCGCGCCACCGTCATTGGTCGCGCTGCCCCCAATGCCGATAATGATATGCTTAACGCCCGCGTCCAGGGCATGACGGATGAGTTCCCCGGTTCCCCACGAGGTGGTGATTAAAGGGTTACGCTTTGCCGGAGCAACAAGCTCCAGGCCGCTCGCGGCCGCCATTTCGATAAACGCGCTTTTCCCGTCTCCAGATAACCCGAAAAACCCTTCCACGCGTTCACCCAAAGGCCCGGTAACGGGAACATGGACAAGGCGCCCCTGCGTGGCGGCCACCATAGCCTCCACCGTCCCTTCGCCACCATCGGCAACCGGTAATTTGACGTATTCCGCTGAGGGGAAGATTTCGCGAAAACCGACCTCTATCGCTGTCGCCACCTCAAGCGCGCTCAAGCTTTCCTTATACGAGTCCGGAGCGATAACAATTTTCATAAGCCATCCTTACGCATGTTAGTTACGTTAAGCATACACCACGTAAGGGACCACTCATGGGAGCGGTCCCAATGCGCTTATCGTACCATGCACGGACGTTTATTGTCGAATGACCACTCAGGGATCAGGTACTGCATCGCCAGCGCATCATCACGTGCGCCCAGGCCGTGTTTCTGGTACAGCTCGTGCGCTTTCATGACCTGATCCATATCCAGCTCAACGCCCAGACCCGGCGTGGCGGGAACCTGCACCATGCCTCCCTTGATCTCAAACGGCCGTTTGGTCAGGCGCTGGTTGCCCTCCTGCCAGATCCAGTGGGTGTCGATGGCGGTAATGCTGCCCGGCGCAGCGGCCGCCACGTGGGTGAACATCGCCAGCGAAATGTCGAAATGGTTGTTGGAGTGCGAGCCCCAGGTCAGGCCAAACTCGTGGCACATCTGCGCCACGCGAACCGAGCCCTGCATCGTCCAGAAGTGCGGATCTGCCAGCGGAATATCCACCGATTGCAGCGAGAGCGTGTGCCCCATCTGGCGCCAGTCGGTTGCGATCATGTTCGTGGCGGTTGGCAGTCCGGTGGCGCGACGGAACTCCGCCATCACTTCACGTCCGGAGAAACCTTGCTCTGCACCGCACGGATCTTCCGCGTAGGCCAGCACGCCTTTGAGCTGCTTGCCAATGCCGATCGCTTCATCAAGCGACCAGGCGCCGTTCGGATCCAGCGTGACGCGCGCCTGCGGGAAACGCTTCGCCAGCGCGGTAATCGCCTCTGCCTCTTGTTCACCGGCCAGCACGCCGCCCTTCAGCTTGAAGTCGTTGAAGCCATATTTTTCATACGCCGCTTCCGCCAGGCGCACCACTGCGTCCGGCGTCATCGCTTCATCGTGGCGCACGCGATACCAGTCGCATTTTTCGTCCGGCTGGCTCTGGTACGGCAGCGGGGTGAGGTTGCGGTTGCCGATAAAGAACAGGTAACCGAGCATTTCCACTTCGCTGCGCTGCTGGCCGTCCCCCAGCAGGGAGGCAACGTTGACGCCCAGATGCTGGCCTAACAGATCCAGCATCGCGGCTTCAATGCCTGTGACCACGTGGATAGTGGTGCGAAGATCAAACGTTTGCAGACCACGGCCACCCGCATCGCGATCGGCAAAAGTGTTACGCACGCTGGTCAACACATTTTTGTACTCGCCCAGCGCTTTACCCACCACCAGCGGAATGGCGTCCTCCAGCGTTTTACGGATCTTCTCCCCGCCCGGGATTTCACCCACACCGGTGTGTCCTGAGTTGTCCTTGATCACCACGATATTGCGGGTGAAGAACGGCGCGTGAGCGCCGCTCAGGTTCATCAACATGCTGTCATGTCCCGCGACGGGGATAATCTGCATGGAGGTGACTACAGGGGTAGAAAATGTGCTCATCGTTCGATCCTTTTTTCAGTGACGTCCAAAAACAGGGCGCTTACGGTCAAATGTCCAGCCGGGGATAAGGTACTGCATCGGGCCCGCGTCGTTGCGCGCGCCGCCCGGCAATTTTTTATACGCTTCATGCGCCTTGTGGATCTGATCCCAGTCAAGCTCCACGCCCAGCCCCGGCGCATCCGGTACGGCAATGGTGCCGTTTTTGATTTCAAGTGGATTTTTGGTCAGGCGCGCTTCGCCCTCCTGCCAGATCCAGTGGGTGTCGATGGCGGTCGGGTTGCCCGGCGCCGCCGCGCCAACGTGGGTAAACATCGCCAGCGAAATGTCGAAATGGTTATTGGAGTGGCAGCCCCAGGTGAGCCCCCAGTCATCGCACAGCTGCGCCACGCGCACCGCGCCGGAAAGGGTCCAGAAGTGCGGGTCTGCCAGCGGAATGTCCACCGCATTCAGCATCACCGCGTGACCCATTTCGCGCCAGTTGGTGGCGATCATGTTGGTTGCGACCGGCAGTCCGGTGGCGCGGCGGAACTCCGCCATCACCTCGCGGCCAGAGAAGCCCTGCTCCGCGCCGCACGGATCTTCCGCGTAGGTCAGCACGTCGCCCAGCCCTTTGCACAGCGCGATAGCTTCATCGAGCAGCCATGCGCCGTTCGGATCGACGGTGATGCGCGCCTCCGGGAAGCGTTTTTTCAACGCCCGTACGCTGTCAATCTCCTGCTCGCCCGGCAGGACGCCGCCTTTTAGCTTGAAGTCTTTAAAGCCGTAGCGATCCTGCGCCGCCTCTGCCAGGCGTACCACCGCCTCAGCGTTGAGCGCTTCCTGATGACGCAGGTGATACCACTCGTGGCTGCCTGGGGAGCGATCCAGATACGGCAGATCGGTTTTAGTCCGGTCGCCAATGTAGAACAGATAGCCCAGCACCGTTACCGCATCACGCTGTTTGCCAGGCCCCAGCAGCTCGCAAACGGGCACGTTCAGCGCCTTGCCCAGTAAATCAAGGAGAGCCGCCTCCAGCGCCGCCACCGCGTTAACCCGCAGTTCAAAGGTCCAGGCGCCTTTACCGAAGGTATCAAAATCCGCCGACTGGTTGCCCTTATGCACGCGCTGGACCACCTTGTTCAGGCGGGCGATCTCCTGCCCAACCACCTGCGGGATGGCGTCGACCAGCGTCTGGTAAATCACCTCTCCGCCAGGCGCTTCCCCGACGCCGGTATTTCCTGCACTGTCGGTCAGCACCACGATGTTGCGGGTAAACCAGGCGTTATGCGCGCCGCCAATGTTGAGCAGCATGCTGTCCTGCCCCGCCACCGGGATGACCTTCATCTCCGTTACGATAGGGCTTGATTGCGTTGTCATCATCCGCGCTCCCCAACAGGTTTCAGTTCGATACGTTTGATATCGCCCACCAGCACCAGGTAACTGAGTACCGCCACCAGCGCATGGACGCCAACATAAATCAGCGCGCCGTTGAACGAGCCGGTGGTGCCGACGATGTACCCGATAGCGATTGGGGTGACAATGCCGGAAATGTTGCCAAACATGTTGAACAGACCGCCGCTCAGGCCGCTGATCTCTTTCGGCGCGGTGTCTGCCATTACAGCCCAGCCCAGCGCGCCAATGCCCTTACCGAAGAAGGCCATCGCCATAAAGCCGATGATCATCCACTCCGCGCTGACGTAGTTACAGAACACCATGGTCATGGAGAGCAGCATCCCGAGCACGATGGGCGTTTTACGCGCAATGTTCAGCGAACCGGTACGACGCATCAGCCAGTCGGAAATAACCCCGCCGAGGACCCCGCCCACAAAGCCACAGATGGCCGGTACGGAGGCGACAAACCCCGCCTTCAGAATCGACATGCCGCGCGCCTGCACCAGGTAAACCGGGAACCAGGTGATGAAGAAGTAGGTTAACGCGTTAATGCAGTACTGGCCGAGATAGATGCCGATCATCATACGTGAGCCGACGAGCTGCTTGATCTGCGCCCATTTCTGGCTGAACGGGACTTTTGCCTTTTGGGTTTTCTGATCCATGTTGATCAGCGCCCCGCCTTCCGCAATATAGTCCAGCTCTTTCTTGTTCACGCCCGGGTGCTGGTTTGGTTCGTGGATCACCTTCAGCCAGATGAAGCTGATGACGATCCCCAGCCCGCCCATGAAGAAGAAGACGTGTGACCAGCCCACTTCATGCGTCAGCCAGCCCATGATGGGCGCGAAAATGACCGTTGCAAAGTATTGCGCCGAGTTAAAAATTGCTACCGCCGTTCCCCTCTCCTGCGCCGGGAACCAGGCGGCCACGATGCGGCTGTTACCGGGGAAAGACGGCGCTTCCGCTAAGCCCACCAGGAAGCGGAGGGTAAAGAGCGCAATGATGATGCCGAAGCCGCTGAAGATATCCACGAAGCCCTGCAACAGGGTGAACATCGACCAGATAAAGATGGACCAGAAGTAGACCCGTTTTGAGCCGAAGCGGTCAAGCAGCCAGCCGCCAGGGATTTGGCCGATAACGTAGGCCCATGAAAATGCGGAGAAAACATAACCCATACCAACCGGATCGAGCCCGATGTCTTTTGCCATCTCAGAGCCGGCAATGGACAACGTGGCGCGGTCGCCGTAGTTGAAAGATGTGACGATAAACAGCATCACCACTATCCAGTAGCGAGCGTTGGTGCGCTTCTCAGCGCTGCTCGCCGCGTGGCTTAATGTACTCATTGTTGCACTCCTGAAACATAGCTTTCGCCTGGTTCATTCTGTACAGCACCTGTAGGGTAATCAGAATGAGAGATTGGTGTTTGGTTTTGGTACGGCATCAAGCCGTTTTATAGTGACGAGAAAAGTATATGAAGGAGTGATGCGTTCTCTCACCGTGCAGGAACACAACATTGAAGCATGCAGGGAACGTGGTTTGGGGCATAAGCCCAAAGTGATGGAAGATACTTCACGGAATTGAGGATTTGGTGCGGCTTTGTTGCCGGGTGGCGGCTACGCCTTACCCGGCCTACGAAACTATTTAAGAAGCGTTGCCCAGTGTTCAACCCACGGGTTCGACACGCTTTCCGGTTCAGGGTGCTCACCTGCGTCGATCAGCAGCATCTCGCCGACGCGCTGAGCGCTCTGTTCCTGCAACAGCGCATCGAACTGCTTGCCGCCGCCGCAGAAGTTTGCATACGAGCTGTCTCCCAGCGCGATGATGCCGTAATGCACGTCCGGCTGGTAGCCAAGCCGATCTTTAATCCCCTGGAAAAGCGGCATGATGCTGTCCGGCAAATCGCCCTGCCCCGTGGTCGAGGTCACGATAAGAATGTATTTATCGGCGTACTTTTCCCAGTCTGCCAGCTCCGGATCTTCATAGACCGTGGCTTTATGGCCCTGATTGACGAGGATTGCTTCCGCTTCCTCCGCCACCAGCAGCGAGTTGCCGTACATCGTGCCGACAAAAATACCTACTTCAGCCATGCTTTGCTCCCGTCATTATTGCGCTTGCTGTTCATCCTGAACGTTGCCTGCGGCAAACTCAACCCTTTCATTTTCGGGGAGTTGTCCCAGCCAGCCAAACTGTGACAGCGCCTGCATCCAGACCTCATCCAGCCCCGCACGAATAGTCAGCGGTTCGCCGGTAAACGGATGCGTCAGGCGCAGCTCGCTGGCGTGCAGCATCAGCCGGTTACAGCCAAAATGCTCTGCCGCACTGCGGTTCTGGCGCAGATCGCCGTGCTTGCTGTCGCCGATAATCGGATGGCGCAGGTGCGCAAGGTGGCGGCGAAGCTGGTGCTTGCGCCCGGTTTTGGGCAAAAGCTCAACCAGACCGTAGCGCGTGGTAGAAAATTTGCTGGTCGCCACCGGCAGTTCTGTGGTCGCCATACCGCGATACTCCGTCACCGCAGGCTGCGGACCTTTATCCTCGCGGGCAAATTTATCGGCGATTTTATCCAGTTCCTCCACCAGCGGATAATCCAGCGTGGCGGAATCCGTCAGCCAGCCGCGCACAATGGCGTGGTAGCGCTTCTGGATCTGGTGCTGTTCAAACTGCTGCGACAGCAGGCGCCCGGCCTCGCTGGAAAGTCCCATCAGCAGAACGCCAGAGGTTGGCCGATCCAGACGATGGGCAGTAAAGACGTGCTGACCAATTTGATCGCGCACGGTTTGCATCACCACCACTTTCTCATCGCGATCGAGCCAGCTTCTGTGTACCAGCCAGCCGGACGGTTTATTCACCGCCACCAGCCACTCATCCTGATACAGGATCTCAAGCGTCATGCATCGTCACCGGCGAAAAGCGTATCCAGCTTTTCCAGCTCAACCAGCATAACGTCGCGCGCCGGGTGGGTCGCCTCCAGCGCCATTTCGTAATAGGGAGAGACGGCAAACGCCTGGGGCAACGCGTGTCCCCCTTCCAGCAGCGCGTGCATGCGCGGAATTAATACCCACTGGAGCCATTCGAACGGGGACAGCGTATCCAGACAAAACGGTTGGGTGCTGGCGAACGCTTCTGGCTGCGGCGCATTGTCCTGCCACAGCTGATGCTGGCGCATAAGGGCTTCGATGGCGTGCAATTGCGCACGAACGCTATCGTGATGCGTCATAGTAACCTCAACTGAAAAACGGAATGGCGCGAAGCATAGCATTGCGGAAGGCAGAAATAAAAAAAGGGAGCACTGTAAAAACAGTGCTCCCGGTTCGTTTCGCAGCATTCCAGCTACAATACGTGCTCCCTGCTCATCCGTGACAACTTTTCCTGATGCCCGAAGGCCTGGTCATCCCTTTACCTTTTGCTTCCTGCTCACATCGTCCTGATGTGTAGGTTTCATCCTGAAACGTCCTGGCCATCCTGACCCACCGACCATCCTGACCGGCTCTCGTTCTCCTTCCTGGAGGTGTCCCTTACGCATCCTGCGTGATCCACTTTGCTTCATCCTGAAGCCTTCCTGCGGCGTCGTCCTGACGTGTCCCTGATAAGAAACGCCATCATCCTGATGTTCGTTTCTTGCGTCGGCATCCTGTCGACAGAGATAGAATCCGCTATTCTGCGTCGTCTTACAACCCACCTTGTGCGCAGTGTAAGCCAGGCGAAACGGGCGTTATCGATTAAGAAAATCGCTAACCTGTTGAAAGAAAAGTTAATATTAATCTTAAATCCATAAGACAATGCTAATTGTTTCGGCGATGTCTCACAGAGCGTGTAAGAGATCTCTCACACGCCCAGTAGCATCATGGATTACAGAAGCGGCTCAAGGCGGGTGAGGAAATCCGCAAGTGAAGGCGCGAGAACGTCGCGATTGCGGGTGCCGAGCGTCTCTTTAATCACCTCGCCAGAGAGGTTGCAGACAGAAATGACGTCCAGTTCACTGTCGAGCGTCGCAATAAAGAGAGTCGGAGAGAGCTTAAGGCGTTTTTGCGTGACCAGGTGACCAATGAGGTTTTCCTGAACGCGCTGAAGATCGTCTTCGCTCCAGGTTTGCAGCAGCGTCAGCGGCTGTCGTGCAAAGCATGCCATCATATCCCCGGCAAACTGCGTGGTATAAAACGCATGAAGCGCAGGTTGTACCACAATGTCCATGGCGCGTTCAACCGCATTTACGTTCTGCTCGCCCGCGAACGGTTTCGGTTGCCAGAGTACGTAATCATCCTGCGAAGCGATAATGCAAGGTGACGGCACGCCATATAATTCAGTGCTTTGCGGCCACGTCCCCCGCTTTTCATGCCAGGCATCGCAATAGCGGGTCGTGAAGCTCGTCAGGGCATTTGCAGTTTCGATATCCACCGATTTCTCTCTTCTTGTAAGACAGGATAAACTCAGCCCCTAAGTGTACCTGTAAAGTGGCTATGAAACATGTCTTACGAAAATCATCAGGCGTTAACGGGCTTAACGCTGGGTAAATCGACCGATTACCGCGACACCTACGACGCAAGCCTGCTTCAGGGCGTGCCGCGCAGCCTGAACCGCGATCCGCTTGGCCTTCAGGCCGATGCGCTGCCGTTTGTTGGCGGCGATATCTGGACGCTGTATGAACTCTCCTGGCTGAACGCGCGCGGGCTGCCGCAGGTGGCCGTGGGCCACGTTGAGCTGGACTACGCCAGCGTGAACCTGGTCGAGTCCAAAAGCTTTAAGCTCTATCTCAACAGCTTCAACCAGACCCGATTCAACAGCTGGGACGAGGTTCAGCAAACGCTGGAGCGGGATTTAGCCGCCTGCGCGCAGGGGAACGTATCCGTCTCGTTATACCGTCTGCACGAGCTGGAAGGACAGCCCATCGCCCATTTCCACGGCACCTGCATCGACGACCAGGATATTGAGATAGAGAGCTACGAATTTAGCGCCGACTACCTCGAAAACGCGGCGAGCGGAAAGCGTGTGGACGAGACGCTGGTCAGCCACCTTCTCAAATCCAACTGCCTCATTACCCACCAGCCGGACTGGGGCTCCGTTCAGATTCAGTATCGCGGCCCGAAAATTGACCGGGAAAAACTGCTGCGTTACCTGGTGTCGTTCCGCCACCACAACGAATTCCACGAGCAGTGCGTGGAACGTATCTTCAATGACATCCAGCGTTTCTGCCAGCCTGAAAAGCTGAGCGTTTATGCCCGCTATACCCGCCGTGGGGGTCTGGATATCAACCCGTGGCGCACCAATACCGATTTTGTGTCTGCCACCGGACGGCTGGTACGCCAGTAAGATAAATATTTTCACAATATGCGGGCGGTATTCCGCCCGAAGTGTTGTGAAACGTCATAAGCCAGGGCTATTGTAATCAACAGGGAAAGACGATAATCGTCCCATAAGGAGCTCACTTGATTACACATATTAGCCCGCTTGGCTCTATGGATATGTTGTCGCAGCTGGAAGTGGACATGCTTAAACGCACCGCCAGTAGCGACCTTTATCAACTGTTTCGTAACTGTTCACTTGCCGTACTGAACTCCGGAAGCCTGACCGACAACAGTAAAGAGCTGCTGTCCCGCTTCGAAAGTTTTGATATCAACGTGCTGCGCCGCGAGCGCGGCGTGAAGCTGGAAGTGATCAACCCGCCGGAGGACGCTTTTGTCGACGGGCGTATTATTCGCTCACTTCAGGCCAACCTGTTTGCCGTGCTGCGCGATATTCTGTTTG
The DNA here is from genome assembly GCF_014982165.1 of Enterobacter cloacae complex sp. P24RS. Taxonomy (NCBI): domain Bacteria; kingdom Pseudomonadati; phylum Pseudomonadota; class Gammaproteobacteria; order Enterobacterales; family Enterobacteriaceae; genus Enterobacter; species Enterobacter cloacae complex sp. P24RS. Next base: position 12,310 of record NZ_JADCKU010000009.1, on the reverse strand, counting down.
TTAACGGACAGATCAGCAACGCCGGTCGTTTCCAGCATCTTGATCTGGAAAGCTCCGTTCATATCACCAACCTGGTCTTTTCCATTCTGCGTAACGCCCGTGCCCTGCACGTGGGCGAGGCGCCGAACATGGTCGTCTGCTGGGGCGGTCACTCCATTAACGAAACCGAATACCTGTACGCCCGCCGCGTGGGGACTCAGCTTGGCCTGCGCGAGCTGAATATCTGTACCGGCTGCGGCCCTGGCGCGATGGAAGCGCCGATGAAAGGTGCGGCAGTAGGACACGCGCAGCAACGCTATAAAGATGGTCGCTTTATCGGCATGACCGAGCCGTCGATCATCGCCGCTGAGCCGCCTAACCCGCTGGTTAACGAACTGATTATTATGCCGGATATCGAAAAGCGTCTTGAGGCGTTTGTCCGTATCGCGCACGGCATCATCATCTTCCCGGGCGGCGTAGGCACGGCGGAAGAGCTGCTTTATCTGCTGGGGATCCTGATGAACCCGGCCAACAAAGACCAGGTTCTGCCGCTGATCCTGACCGGCCCGAAAGAGAGCGCCGACTACTTCCGCGTGCTGGACGAGTTTATCGTGCATACGCTGGGTGAAGACGCGCGCCGTCACTACCGCATTATCATTGACGATGCCGCAGAAGTGGCCCGTCAGATGAAAAAAGCGATGCCGCTGGTGAAAGAGAACCGTCGTGATACCGGGGATGCCTACAGCTTTAACTGGTCCATTCGTATCGCACCGGATCTCCAGATCCCCTTCGAGCCGTCGCATGAGAACATGGCGAACCTGAAACTCTATCCGGATCAGCCGGTGGAAGTGCTGGCTGCCGACCTGCGTCGCGCCTTCTCCGGCATTGTGGCGGGGAACGTGAAAGAGGTGGGGATCCGCGCGATTGAAGAGTTCGGGCCGTATAAGATCCACGGTGACCCGGAGATGATGCGCCGTATGGATGACATGTTGCAGGGCTTTGTCGCCCAGCACCGCATGAAGCTTCCAGGCTCCGCCTATATTCCGTGTTACGAAATCATCAAGTAAAGCCTCATTTCCTTCCACTCAAGCCGGATCGTCATCCGGCTTTTTTATTAGTGATGCAATTCATAGCGCTCTTAAATGTTATTAGCAAATCTGACGCCAACGCAAACGATTACCTGGTTTCTGAAACCGTAAATAATCAGCCTTAATCAAAATTACCCGCCAGAAAATACTAAAATCCCATTTCTTTACAGCGAAAGACACCTATCTCGCGGGCCAGCCTTTTCTAAAACATGTTGTTAATGGTAGCCTTCGCGCCCGTAAATTCTCTTTGATGTTTTTTTAACAGATAATTGGTCTAAAGATGCCCACATCATAAGTGGATTATTGCATTTGGGATCGCGATCACTGATAGATTCATAACTAGAATGTATCTTTCCGCCCGCCAATAGTTACGGGCAAAAATTATTAAAAAACCGTCACTGAACGAATTTCATATTACCGTCAGGCACTTTTTCATCGGATTTGACTAAAAACCTGACAATTTGCTTCCTCCAGGAGATACAGATGGAAACCACTCAAACCAGCACCGTTGCTTCGATTGATTCCCGAAGCGGTTGGCGCAAAACGGATACCATGTGGATGCTTGGCCTTTACGGCACGGCAATCGGCGCTGGTGTACTGTTCCTTCCTATCAACGCGGGCGTCGGCGGTCTGATCCCGCTGATCATCATGGCAATCATCGCTTTCCCGATGACCTTCTTTGCACACCGCGGCCTGACCCGCTTCGTGCTGTCCGGTAAAAACCCGGGCGAAGACATCACTGAAGTTGTTGAAGAACACTTCGGCGTCGGCGCAGGTAAGCTGATTACCCTGCTCTACTTCTTTGCGATTTACCCGATTCTGCTGGTTTATAGCGTCGCTATCACCAACACCGTTGAAAGCTTCATGATGCATCAGCTTCAGATGACCCCGCCGCCGCGCGCGATCCTCTCCCTGATCCTGATCGTTGGTATGATGACCATCGTGCGCTTCGGCGAGCAGATGATTGTGAAAGCGATGAGCGTGCTGGTATTCCCGTTTGTTGCGGCCCTGATGGTGCTGGCGCTGTACCTGATCCCACAGTGGAACGGTGCTGCCCTGGAAACCCTGTCTCTGAGCAGCGCATCCGCGACCGGTAACGGCCTGCTGCTGACCCTGTGGCTGGCAATCCCGGTAATGGTGTTCTCCTTCAACCACTCACCAATTATCTCCTCCTTCGCGGTAGCGAAGCGTGAAGAGTACGGCGACGGCGCAGAGAAGAAGTGCTCCAGCATCCTGGCTCGCGCGCACATCATGATGGTACTGACCGTAATGTTCTTCGTGTTCAGCTGCGTGCTGAGCCTCTCCCCGGCGGATCTGGCGGCGGCGAAAGAGCAGAACATCTCTATTCTGTCTTACCTGGCAAACCACTTTAACGCACCGCTGATTGCGTGGATGGCACCGATTATCGCGATTATCGCCATCACCAAATCCTTCCTGGGCCACTACCTGGGCGCACGTGAAGGCTTCAACGGTATGGTGATTAAATCTCTGCGCGGTAAGGGCAAGAGCATTGAAATCAACCGTCTGAACAAAATCACCGCGCTGTTCATGCTGGTGACCACCTGGGCGGTAGCCACCCTGAACCCAAGCATTCTGGGCATGATTGAAACCCTGGGCGGCCCGATTATCGCGATGATCCTGTTCCTGATGCCGATGTACGCGATTCAGAAAGTGCCTGCGATGCGCAAATACAGCGGCCATATCAGCAACGTCTTCGTTGTTGTGATGGGTCTGATTGCCATCTCCGCTATTTTCTACTCGCTGTTCAGCTAATACCTCCTGCGCCGTCTGCGGACGGCGCACTCCTCCCCTCTGACTGAAGCAATGGACGCATCATGATTAGCGTATTCGATATCTTCAAAATCGGTATTGGTCCTTCCAGCTCTCACACCGTCGGACCAATGAAAGCCGGTAAACAATTCACGGATGACTTGATTGCACGCGGCATTTTGCACGACATCACCCGCGTGGTTGTCGATGTATACGGTTCCCTTTCCCTGACCGGTAAAGGCCACCATACCGATATTGCCATTATCATGGGCCTGGCGGGTAACCTGCCGGATACCGTTGATATTGACTCCATTCCTGGCTTTATCCAGGACGTAAACACCCACGGTCGTTTGCTGCTGGCCAACGGCGAGCATGAGGTTGAATTCCCGGTTGACCACTGCATGAATTTCCATGCGGATAACCTGTCGCTGCACGAGAACGGCATGCGCATTACCGCGCTGGTCGGCGATAAAGCGGTTTACAGCCAGACGTATTACTCCATCGGCGGCGGGTTTATCGTCGACGAAGACCATTTTGGTCAAACCAACGGTTCCGCCGTTGAGGTGCCGTACCCGTACAAAAACGCGGCCGATTTACAGCGTCACTGCCAGGAGACGGGGCTTTCTCTCTCCGGCCTGATGATGAAAAACGAGCTGGCCCTGCACAGCAAAGAGGCGCTGGAACAGCACTTCGCTAACGTCTGGGAGGTGATGCGCAGCGGTATTGAGCGCGGGATCACCACCGAAGGCGTGCTGCCGGGTAAACTGCGCGTTCCGCGTCGTGCGGCTGCGCTGCGCCGCATGCTGGTCAGCACCGACAAAACCACCACCGACCCGATGGCCGTCGTCGACTGGATCAACATGTTCGCGCTGGCGGTAAACGAAGAGAACGCTGCGGGTGGCCGCGTGGTGACCGCGCCAACCAACGGCGCGTGCGGTATCGTTCCGGCGGTACTGGCGTATTACGACAAGTTTATCCGCGAAGTGAACGCAAACTCACTGGCGCGCTATATGCTGGTTGCCAGTGCGATTGGCTCTCTGTACAAGATGAACGCCTCCATTTCCGGTGCGGAAGTGGGCTGTCAGGGTGAAGTGGGCGTAGCCTGTTCTATGGCGGCGGCGGGTCTGGCTGAACTGCTGGGCGCAAGCCCTGCACAGGTCTGTATTGCTGCGGAAATCGGCATGGAGCACAACCTGGGACTGACCTGCGACCCGGTTGGCGGACAGGTACAGGTACCGTGCATCGAGCGTAACGCCATTGCCTCCGTGAAGGCGGTGAACGCGGCACGTATGGCGCTTCGCCGCACCAGCGAACCGCGCGTCTGTCTCGATAAGGTTATCGAAACCATGTACGAAACCGGTAAAGACATGAACGCCAAATACCGCGAAACCTCCCGCGGTGGCCTGGCGATGAAGATCGTCACCTGCGATTAAGCCGGTCAGGAAGCCTCGTTTTGCGAGGCTTCTTCCTGTTTTCCCTCAAGCTATTCGTTTCCCCCTGCCGACAGTGATACCCTTTATCCATTAGCTTTAAGGGAGAATATCTGTGGCTGTTCATTTACTTATCGTCGACGCGCTCAACCTGATTCGCCGGATCCATGCGGTCCAGGGCACACCCTGCAAGGACACCTGCCTGCACGCGCTGGAGCAGCTTATTCGCCACAGCGAGCCGACGCACGTCGTGGCCGTGTTTGACGACGAAGCGCGCAACAGCGGCTGGCGACATCAGCGTCTCCCTGACTACAAGGCCGGACGCGCGCCGATGCCGGACGATCTGCACGCCGAAATGCCCGTTATTCGCGCCGCCTTTGAACAGCGCGGCGTTCCCTGCTGGGGCGCGCACGGCAACGAGGCTGACGATCTGGCCGCAACGCTGGCGGTGAAAGTCGCGAGCGCCGGGCATCAGGCAACCATCGTTTCAACCGACAAAGGCTACTGCCAGCTGCTCTCTCCCACGATCCGCATCCGCGACTATTTCCAGAAACGCTGGCTGGACGCGCCCTTTATTGCCGGGGAGTTTGGCGTCTCGCCGCAACAGCTGCCTGACTACTGGGGGCTGGCGGGGATTAGCAGCTCCAAAGTACCGGGCGTCGCCGGCATTGGACCAAAAAGTGCCGCACAGCTGCTGACGGAGTTTCAAAACCTGGAAGGCATTTACGCCCGGCTGGATGAGGTACCGGAAAAGTGGCGCAAGAAGCTGGAGGCACACAAAGAGATGGCGTTTATCTGCCGCGAGGTGGCGACGCTACAGACGGATTTACAGCTGGACGGAAATTTGCAGCAGTTGAGGTTAGAGCGTTAAAACGATTCACGGTTTTGTAGGCCCGGTAAGCGTAGCGCCACCGGGCATTACAGACGTTATCGCTCGTCGCGACGTCCGCCTACGGCCGCCCACCAGCGACGAATGTGCACCGTCACTTCTTCACGATCGTGATACAGCTGTCGTGCCTGGATTTCCGCGTTAATGCCATGTTCGTCCAGCTGCTGCTGAATATAGGCCAGGTTCTGCGACACCTCTTCGTAGCGCTTTTTCATCGGCAGCTTGAGGTTGAAAATCGTCTCACGACACCAGCCGTTTACCAGCCAGGAGGCCATCAGCGCCGCGACTTTCGCCGGCTTTTCTACCATGTCGCACACCATCCAGGAGATGTTGTTGCGGTTCGGGCGATAGCGGAAACCGTCCTCGCGCAGCCAGGTGACCTGCCCGGTATCCATCAGGCTTTGCGCCATTGGGCCGTTATCCACAGAAGAAACCCACATGTTGCGTTTCACCAGCTGATAGGTCCAGCCGCCAGGGCACGCCCCGAGATCGACCGCATACATGCCGTTTGCCAGACGTTCGTCCCACTCGTCGGCCGGGATAAAGACGTGGAACGCCTCTTCCAGCTTCAGGGTTGAACGGCTCGGCGCGTCCGCCGGGAAGCGCAGACGCGGGATCCCCATAAAGAACGGCGAGTTGTTGGTGGTATACGAGTAGCCTGCGTAGCAACACCCTGGCGCAATAAAGAAGATATGCACGACCGGACGCTTTGGCGTTTCGTAGTTTGTCAGCACGCCCGCATCGCGCAGCGCCGCGCGCAGCGGCACAGTGAACTTACGGCAGAACTTCATCAGCTCTTTGCTTTCGTTGGTGTCGGCCACTTCCACGCGTAAATCGCCACCCTTCTCCACCACGCCTTGTAACATGCCCACAATCGGCGTGATGCGATCGTCCGGTGGGAGATCTTTCAGCAGTTCGCCCGCGACAAACATCTGGCGGGCGAAAATCAGCGAGCTGAACGGCAGCTCGCGCGCCAGCTTGTCGGCGTCATCAGGCTGATAGCATTCAAATACCACATAGCCCGCGTTCTCTTTGACGCGAGCAAATCCGAAGACTTCACGCTTCCCCGCTTTATCGGTGATTTCCGCGGCGCACTCTTTCTCAAACCCCGGGCGACAATATAAAACAACCTTATTCATGAACAACGCCCTTGCGTTTCAGACGGATAGCTCCGATAAACATTAATACCCAACCCGCCAGGAAGCTGACGCCGCCGACAGGTGTAACAAACGCCCACAGGCGTAAATGCGACAGCGCCAGGCAGTAGAGGCTGCCGCTGAACAGTACGGTACCCAGCGCCAGAAAGACGCTGCTCCAGTAGAACCAGATGCTGATGCGGCGTTGCATCGCCACCGCCAGCCCAAATATTGCCAGCGTGTGGAACGCCTGATATTCAAGGCCGGTCTGGATCCAGCCCATCTCCACAACGCCCAGAGATTTGCTTAACACATGCGCGCCAAACGCGCCCAGAGCTACAAAAATAAAGCCACTTACTGCGGCGAAAATCAGCATGAATCGGCTGGTCATGTTTAAGTCCTGAATTAATGCGTGCCCGGCACACAAACGTTATTGTTCATACCTGAAGCGGAATTTTTCTTGCTCGCTTGCCGCTTTCGCCAGTATCCACTGCCGGAAAGCGGCTATTTTACCCAGTTCTGCCTGACTGTCATGACAAACCAGATAAAATGCATTCTTGCTGACCAGAACATCGTTAAACGGGCAAACCAGACGGCCTGCCTCAATTTCGGACTGCGCCATCACGTTGTTTGCCAACGCCACGCCCTGTCCGTGAATGGCAGCCTGTAGCACCATCGCGCTGTGGCTAAAAATAGGCCCCTGCTGCACGTTTATATGATTAAGACCTAACTGACGGGTATAAGTTTGCCAGTCGCGACGCGACGCATCGTGCAAAAGCGTATGTTTCGCCAGATCGGCGGGCGTTTTGAGCGCCTTGTCCCCCGTCAGCAGCAGCGGCGAACAGACCGGCAGCAGATATTCTGCGTATAATTTCTCTACACGCAAGCCCGGCCAGTTGCCGCGACCGTAAAAAATCGCCACGTCCACATCATCTGCCAGCTTGTCTTCCTGACGGTCAACGGCCTGGATTCGGACATCGATTCCCGGATAAGTTGAGTTAAAGCTTGAGAGTCGCGGCACCAGCCATTGAATGGCAAAACTGGGCAATAAACTGACCGTCAGGGCACCTTTTGCACTGCGGGCCTGAAGCTTGCGGGTGGCTTCCGTCAGCTGGGAAAAAATCTCTTTAATATCCTGAAAATAGCTCTGCCCCTCTTCGGTCAACAGCAAGGATCGGTTGCGGCGACGGAACAGCTTAAGCCCCAGAAAATCCTCCAGAGACTTGATTTGATGACTTACTGCGGCCTGTGTCACAAAAAGTTCATCGGCTGCGCGGGTGAAGCTGAGGTGGCGTGCTGCTGCATCAAAAACACGTAATGCATTAAGGGGTGGCAATCGCTTGGACATGGTTATCTGGCTTAGATGTTAACGAGATTTAACATATAGGAAACAACGTTTAACCTATTAGTTTTTTTTATCTGAGCCATTATAATTTGTCCGTTGAGGAACTACCAGCAAATACCTATAGTGGCGGCACTTCCTGAGCCGGAACGAAAAGTTTTTTTGGAATGCGTGTTCTGAAGGGCTTTTGGCTTACGGTTGTGATGTTGTGTTGTTGTGTTTGCAATTGGTCTGCGATTCAGACCACGGTAGCAACGCTACCAATTTTTCACTTCCTGTACATTTACCCTGTCTGTCCATAGTGATTAATGTAGCACCGCCAACTTGCGGTGCTTTTTTTTCGCTTATCTCGCTATTAATGCTCGATTTCTTTCATCTCTTTCACATCACTGCGGTTGATCTGCTGTTTGTTCCCGTTAGCATCTTTGTATGAAATCATCCCGGTATCATTATCGGTTGTCGGTTTCCCTTCAGAGACGATAGATCGACCATCGTTGGTATGCATTACATAGTTATTACCAGAACAGGCGCTCAGGGCAAAGGTCAACGCACAGGCAGAAATGATTGCAGCTGTCTTTTTCATGATTATCTCCTTTAGCAATTAATGCTATTCAAACCTCGATTTATAACAGGCTAAAACATCCGCCTAACACTATTTAGCATAACCTGCTTTTTCAGACTCGCCAGGATAAGCAGACAAATCTGATAGATATCAACTTCCTTGCCCTGTCGATAAATTTGCGCGACGATCGAAGAATCGATATGAGGAATTCCATGAACGCTTTCAGTCCTGCGCAGTTTCGCGCACAGTTTCCCGCGCTGGCCGATGCCGGTATTTATCTTGATAGCGCCGCCACGGCCCTTAAGCCGCAGGCGGTGATTGAGGCAACCCGCCAGTTTTACAGCCTGAGCGCCGGGAACGTACACCGCAGCCAGTATGCCGAAGCGCAGCGCCTGACGGCGCAATACGAAGCCGCACGGGATCAGGTCGCGCGCCTGATCAATGCCGACAGCGGTAAGAGCATCGTCTGGACGCGCGGTACCACCGAGGCCATTAACATGGTGGCGCAATGCTACGCGCGTCCGTTGTTGCAGGCCGGAGATGAAATCATCGTCAGCGAGGCAGAGCACCACGCCAACCTGGTGCCGTGGCTGATGGTGGCTGAACAAACCGGGGCGCGCGTTGTAAAGCTCCCGCTGGGTGCAGACCTTCTGCCGGACGTGGCGCGTCTGCCGGAGCTGATAACGCCGCGAAGCCGTATTCTGGCGCTGGGGCAGATGTCCAACGTCACCGGCGGCTGCCCGGATCTGGCGCGCGCCATTAAAATTGCCCATGCCAGCGGCGTGGTGGTGATGGTCGACGGCGCGCAGGGAGTGGTGCATTTCCCGGCTGACGTTCAGGCGCTGGATATCGATTTCTATGCGTTCTCCGGGCACAAGCTGTACGGGCCAACCGGTATCGGCGCGCTGTACGGCAAACCTGAACTGCTGGCCCGGATGACGCCGTGGCTCGGCGGCGGCAAGATGATTACCGAAGTGACCTTCGACGGCTTTAAAACTCAGGATGTACCTTACCGCCTGGAAGCCGGTACGCCGAACGTGGCCGGGGTTATCGGCCTGAGCGCGGCGCTCGAATGGCTCACAGAAACGGACGTGGTTCAGGCTGAAAGCTGGAGCCGGGGCCTGGCGACGCTGGCGGAAGAAGAGCTTAAAAAACGCCCGGGGTTTCGCTCGTTCCGCGTACAGGACTCCAGCCTGCTCGCCTTTGACTTCGCGGGCGTACACCATAGCGACATGGTGACGCTGCTTGCCGGGTACGGCATTGCCCTGCGTGCCGGACAGCACTGCGCCCAGCCGCTGCTGGCAGCCATGGGCGTGAGCGGCACCCTGCGCGCCTCGTTTGCACCGTACAACACAAAAAGCGACGTCGACGCGCTGGTTTCCGCCGTCGACCGCGCCCTGGAATTACTGGTGGATTAATGACACATTCAGCCTTAGCCGGGCACCCGTTCGGCACCGTTATCACTGAAGAGACGTTGAAACAGACCTTCGCCCCGCTCACGCAGTGGGAGGATAAATACCGTCAGCTGATCCTGCTGGGTAAACAGCTTCCCACCCTGTCAGACGATCTGAAGTCACAGGCGAAGGAGATCGCTGGCTGCGAGAACCGCGTCTGGCTTGGGTTTAGCGTATCCGGTGAGAAGCTGCATTTCTTCGGCGACAGCGAGGGACGCATCGTTCGCGGCCTGCTGGCGGTGCTGCTGACCGCCGTCGAAGGGAAACGCGCCGCAGATCTGCTGGCGCATTCTCCGCTGGCGCTGTTTGATGAGCTGGGACTTCGCGCGCAGCTTAGCGCCTCGCGCGGTCAGGGGTTGATCGCGCTCAACGACGCGGTGCTGGATGCCGCACGTCAGGCTCAGGCCTGACGTTCTGCCTTCGCCATCATCTTCTTCAGGGCGTGAGAGACCGCTACAAAGCCGAAGGAGGCGGTCACCATGGTGGCCGCACCGAACCCAGAGGCGCAGTCCATCCGCTTTGGCCCTTCCGCCGTGCTTTTCATCGCACAGACCGAACCATCCGCCTGCGGATAAACCAGCGCTTCGGTAGAGAACACGCAGTCCACGCCCAGCTTGCCTTTGCTGTTCTTCACCACGTTGAAGTCGCTTTTTAGGCGCTCGCGCAGCTTAGCGGCCAGCGGATCCTGAATGGTTTTCGCCAGGTCAACCACCTGGATCTGAGTCGGATCGATTTGTCCGCCTGCCCCGCCGGTGGTCACCAGCGGCACCTTATAGCGACGGCAGTAAGCGATCAGCGCCGCTTTCGGGCGCACGCTGTCGATGGCGTCAATGACGTAGCTGTAGCCTTTGCTCATGTGCTCCGCGACGTTATCTGCCGTCACAAAGTCGTCAATCACCGTTACGCGGCACTCCGGGTTGATCAGACGAATACGCTCCGCCATCACCTCAGACTTCGCCAGACCGACATTATCACGCAGGGCGTGGATCTGACGGTTAGTGTTAGTGACGCAGACGTCATCCATATCAATCAACGTAATTGCGCCAATGCCGGTTCTCGCCAGCGCTTCTGCCGCCCACGAACCCACACCCCCAATGCCCACCACGCAGACATGCGCATCCGCGAACAGTTGCAGGGCTTTTTCACCATATAACCGTGCCGTGCCGCCGAAACGCTGGCGCCAGGCATCGCTGATTACCACAGACATAAAACCTCAGATGTAAAAAGGGTGAGGTATTCCTCACCCTGAACCGTAATCCGTCTTGCGCTCAGAATACCACAATCAGCCGCTGAATACGTTTCCGGTACCCGGCGCAGTCTTCAGCACCCACACGCGTCCGTAGTGGTTATACCAGCCTGCACGGTGCCCGGCATCCGGGCCGATGCCCTGGTAAATATCGAAGTGCTGGCCTTTGATCGCCCCGCCCACGTCCAGCGCCACCATCAGGCGCAGCTCATACTTGCCGTTGAACTTGCCGTTGTTGTCGAGGAGAGGCACTTCCGCCAGCAGCGTGGTGCCCGCCGGGATAATTGAACGATCCGAGGCCACCGAGGCGCGGCCAATCAGCGGTACGGCGCTAGCCCCTTTCACCGGCGCAAAGTTTTGCGGCTTGAAGAAAACAAACGATGGGTTCTGCTCAAGCAGTTCACGCACTTCCGCTTCGCTGTGCTTTTCGCCCCACTCGCGGATCGCCTGCATCGACATGTCTTCTCGTTTCACTTCACCACGGTCGATGAGCACCTTACCGATGCTGCGGTAGGCATGACCGTTTTTCCCGGCGTAGCTAAAGAAGTTCAGCGGCGAACCGTCGCCAAAATCAATATAACCGCTGCCCTGCACGTCCATGATGAAGTTATCCATCAGCGAGTTGCTGTAGGCCAGCACGTAATTTTCACTAAGCGCGCCGGCGTAGATCTCGGCGCGAGACGGCAGACGACCGCGTTTTGGCGGCATACGGTAAATCGGATACTGAAATTCACCCTGACGCGTGTGTCGCGCCTGGACAACCGGCGTGTAGTAGCCGGTAAACTGGACGTTACCGTAGTTATCGGCCCCTTCCATCTGCCAGGCATCAATACCAAACTGGCGCATATTGCGCGTATCACCGCCCGCCTTCAGCCAGTCCTGTACGGCACTATAAACGTTGTTCTGTGCGCCATACAGGCGCGGCGACGCTTTGCGGATCTGGTACACCTGCTCGGAGAAATCCCCGGCATTGATTGGAGCACCCACGGCATCGGGCTGGTTAACTAAAGAGAAAGGCTGGGATAACTTCCCGTCTTTATACTGTTGACCGCGATCGGTCGGTTTGGAAGAACAGGCCGCAAGAATCGCTACCATTGCGCCTGTCATCAGATACTTCGCCCAACGTCCTTTCATTATATCTCGTCTTTTAGTTGCCCATTTCCGCGTGATGAAGATAACAAACCCACCGTATGAATGAAATGCAATCGCCTTCCCTTTGGCAAATTCTGGACAAAAAATAGTCCGAAGTGGCTATTCCCGTTCATTTTGCATACAAAATAATGAATTATGCGAAAAAGGGGTTGCATCACAAACCTATCCGAGTATAGTGCGCTTCCACGGACGCGGGGTGGAGCAGCCTGGTAGCTCGTCGGGCTCATAACCCGAAGGTCGTCGGTTCAAATCCGGCCCCCGC